>CAYNDH010000004.1:0-45770 GCA_964395665.1 uncultured Anaerolineaceae bacterium | reverse complement strand
TTGCTAATCGTGCTTGTTGAACGTTCGCTGTCCGTCTTTCATCGCCTGCCGGTCTGATTGGCAGATAAACGAGAAATGGTCGGGTTTAAATGTCAGACAAAGATCCATGAGCAGGCTGTAGAGTGTCACGACACTTGACACCCATTGAACCCGACCTATATAATGCCCTCACTATTTGACGCGCTCGGAGACCCCGGGCTATTCTGATTTTCTACCCATCCGAACGTAATCAACCCATAATCAACTACAAGGAGCAGCCCAGTGGGTCCTCTACCAAAACGTAAAGTCTCGCGTGGTCGTCGTGACCGCCGCCGCGCACAGGACGGTATCACACTCAAGCAGATCATCGTTTGCGAAGGCTGTGGTGAGTATCACCTTGCCCACCGCGTTTGCCCGAACTGCGGCACCTATCGCGGTGAAACCGTTATGGAAGTCAATAACGAAAGTTAGGCTTTCACCTCTGCCGGGATGATCCGGCCCTGATTACAGCCTCATCGAGCGCGCCTGTGGACACCGTGAAGACGTCCGCAGGCGCGTTTTGTTTACCTCATCAGATCGAGATCACGCGGGCGCTGCCGGTACGTCCGCCGGTCGCGTTGCGTGTATCCACGATCAGGCGGCTGTGATCCATCACTTCCTGCCAGTCGATTGTCGTGTGATCGGTGATGATCACCACGCAATCCATGCTGCTGAGCAGGTCGGTTGAGTAGGCGGTACCGTCCATCCTGAGCCGGTCTTCCAGTTCTACTGAAGCGATATAGGGATCATGGTACAGGATTTCAGCCCCTTTATTTCGCAGCAGGCTGATGACATCCAGCGCTGGGCTTTCGCGCACATCGTCGATGTCCCGTTTGTAGGCGACACCCAGTACAAGGATCTTTGATCCCCGGATGGCTTTCCCTTCATCATTCAGCGCATCGGCGACCTTGCCGATCACGTGCAGCGGCATCGATGTATTGATCTCGCTTGCCAGTTCGATGAAGCGGGCGGTGTAATTGAGTGTCTTGAGCTTCCAGCTAAGATAATGCGGATCGATGGGGATGCAGTGCCCCCCAAGCCCCGGCCCGGGATAAAATGGCATGAAGCCAAAGGGTTTGCTTTTGGCCGCTTCGATCACTTCCCAGACGTCGATGCCGAGCTTGTCGCACATCAGCGCGATTTCGTTCACAAGGCCGATATTGACGGCACGGAAGGTATTTTCCAGCAGTTTGACCATCTCGGCTGATGTCGGTGAAGAGACGCGGACAACGCGCTCGGTTGCTGGCTCATAGAGGGCGGCGGCGGCTTCGGTGCAGGCGGCTGTCACCCCACCGACGACTTTTGGCGTATTGTGGACGTGATAAACCGGATTCGCCGGGTCGATGCGCTCCGGCGAGAAGGCGATGAACACATTTTCACCCGGATGCAGGCCGCGTGCTTCCAGACGGGGCTGGATCAGTTCCGTCGTGGTGCCGGGATAAGTGGTACTCTCCAGGACGATCAGCATCCCTTCCTGACAGATGTCAACGATCTGCTCGATGGCCTGCAGGACATACGACATATCCGGGTCCTTGGTCTTCCGCAGGGGAGTCGGGACGCAGATGGTGATGGCATGTGCGCGCCGCAGATCGTGATGATCGGTGGTCGCGCAAAGGTGGCCGCTCTCGACGATCGGGCGCAGGCGATCAGCCGGGACATCGGGGATATAGCTTTCCCCCCTGTTCAGCATGGCGACTCTTTCCACGCTGATATCAAGGCCGATCACATGAAAACCAGCATGTGCAAATTCCACGGCCAACGGAAGGCCCACATAACCCATTCCGATGACACCGACGGTCGCATCACGGCGGTGAAGGCGATCCAGTAACTGTGCGTGGTGTGTCATCCTTTTTCCTCATTTGTCTGAAAACGACGCGATCTGAAATGTTTCGGGATTGTTCCGAAATCTGGTCCATGCAGGATACCTGAAAAGTGATGATCACGTACAGGCCAGACCTGATCGTTTCCGGTTCGGGTCGCGAATCTGATGGTCCGGACGTCGGGTTTTGACGGTCAATGTTATAATCCATCCGTGGAGCCATTTACCACACCAGCATTCGCAGTCAGGGGGGGCCGTGATCTTCCGTTATCAGCATCAGGGACAGGCTTACACTGTCCAGATCGAAGTGATCAGTGAAGCCGTCTATCAGATCAGGATCGAAGATCGAGAATATCACGTGCAGGCATCGGACTGGTCGGAGCACGTGCGGCGGCTGCTGGTCGATGGACAGAAACATATCGCCTCTACCGCAGCGGATCAGCGTGTCCGCTGGATACAGCTTGACGGCGCTTCCCCGGTCGCATTGCAGACGGCTGAACCGCAGTCACAGCGGCGTGCCCGTGGCACCGGCGGTCCAGCGCAACTGAACGCGCAGATGCCCGGTCAGGTGGTCGATGTGCTGGTGGCAGTGGGCGACCGCGTGAAGGCGGGGCAGGTCGTCGCCCTGCTGGAAGCGATGAAAATGGAGATCCGGGTGACAGCGCCCTATGATGGGCTTGTGGAACAGGTCTACGTCGCCAAAGGCGATGTGGTCGAGCGTGATCAGTCGCTGATTGATATGACGGCGGCTGATTCAGGTGATACTGCCGGAGATTAGCGGCTGACTGAAATTGCTTGTCAGGTGGTCTGGACCTCACCCCTGGCTCTAAATGTTATAGAAACAGCGGACAACGATATGCAAGCATGTTTAGGCATTGTCCCTACAAGGTGCATAAATGCACATGCTGAATGTAGGGACAGGGCCGCATTGCTTGCAATGGCGCCCTGTCCGCGCCGGAAACCAATTTCCAAACAGGTTAATAATGGCTCTTTACGTCTCCTCTCCGTGCGGAGAGGGGATTGAGGGTGAGGTTTTAAAATCTATTACCGCTTCTAAACGCCGTGATGCAGGCCGGGTTCTGCTGACAGCAGAGTCCCGGAATAAGGTGTGCGGTAGAGTGTATAGGGCTGCTCGTGTTCGAAAAGCCTGAATGCTTCTTTTGAAACCGCGACCTCTGCGCCGCCTACCCGCAGGATGTAGGTCATGACACGGCGGTTGATGGGCTTGAGGACGCGCTCCATTGTGCCGCTGTTGATCAGCACCTTGCGGCCATTGATGTCGGCATTCAGGCGCAGCCAGAAGCGGACCACCGCGCCGGTGATAGCAGCGGAGCAGATCGTCAGGCCGATACCGATCATCATCAGGATGCCGGACTCGTTACGTCGGCCCAGATAGATCAGCAGGGCGGCGACGATGACACCGAACAGGACAAGCAGCACGCCTGTGATCTCGGCGCGGCGGCGGCGGACACGCAGGCGGTAATGCTGCATTTCGCTGAGTTCACCAGCGCGGTTACTGGCGAGATCTTCAGCGCTAAAATTCAGGATGGACATCAGGTTTTCAGCATCGGACATTCTGGAAAGACTCGTTAAAATTGTAAACATCGAATACAGGTGAGTTATTGTACTTGAGCTGATTGCGGCGGTATAGGTGAGCTGGAGAATACTTCAGCCAGCAAATCCAGCAACACCAGCAACCAGCCGGAAGTTCAGAGAGAAGGTAAGCGGGATGACCTATATACTGGGGATTGAAACGTCGTGTGACGAGACGGCGGCGGCAGTGGTGATCGATGGCAAGGTGATCGCATCCAATGTCGTCGCGACACAGATTGATTTACATGCACAATATGGCGGTGTGTTCCCGGAAGTCGCATCACGGGCGCATGTTGAGGTGATCGATGCAGTCACGCATCAGGCGCTGGAAGATGCCGGTATCACACTGAATCAGGTGGACGCGGTGGCCGTCACGCGGGGGCCGGGCCTGGTCGGTTCACTGCTGACGGGGATTAATTTCGCCAAGGGGCTGGCGCTGGCAGGGCGTAAACCGCTGCTGGGCATCAATCATCTGGAAGGGCATGTCTATTCACTGTGGCTGTTACAGCCGTTCCGTGAAGTGGTATTCCCGGTGCTGGTGCTGATCGTCTCCGGCGGACACACCGAACTGCTGCTGATGAAGGGCCACGGGGATTATGAACGGCTTGGCGGCACACTGGACGATGCGGCAGGGGAAGCATTCGACAAGGTCGGACGGCTGCTCAATCTGCCGTTCCCCGGTGGGCCGAATATCGAGCAGATGGCGCAGATGGGGAATCCGGCGGCTTATCACTTCCCACGGGCGAAACGGGATACCAGCTATGATTTCAGCTTTTCCGGCCTCAAGACGGCGGTGCTGCGCGAAGTAACTGTACCTGCATCCAGCGAGGCGCGCTCATCACGCAAGCGCTCGGCAGACAAGACGCCGAAACTGCGTTCGGATGTCTCGATCAATGATATTTCCGCCAGTTTTCAGGAAGCGCTGGTCGATATTCTGGTCGAAAAGACCGCACGAGCCGCCAAAGCGCATCAGGCGACGGAGATTTTCATCGCAGGCGGTGTGAGCGCGAATCAGCGCCTGCGGTCGGAGATGCGCCGCCAGACCGATCTGCCAGTGCGCTACCCGCCGTTGAATCTCTGCACGGATAACGCAGCCATGATCGCGGCGGCAGGGTATTTCCGTTATCAGGCTGGCCTGCGGGATGATCTCGATATGGATGTGATCCCGGTGTGGTCGCTCACGGCGGATGCGTATCGCTAAGCCGCTCTCTAAAGGCACTTTTAAATCAAAAAGCCAGCACCGTGATCGTGCTGGCTTTCTGATTCTCACCAGAAGATCTTTCGCCTGCTATTTGCGCATTCTGCGGGCGACGACCATCACACCGATCAGGCCGACGGCCATCAGCGCCAGCGCCCCAGCACCCAGACCTTCACCGAAACCATCAAACAGACCGGTGTCCGGCAGTTCACCGCCCGGCGGAGTCGGCCCCGGTGTCGGGAAGCCAACGGTCGCGCCCGGTGTCACCACGGCGCCCGGTGTTTCGCTGCCGCTCGGAGTCGGTGGGTTCAGTGTCAGGGACAGTGCAGTTGCGGTCAGCAGCACATCGGTTGCATTCAGGCGTCCGACAATCGTCGGTGTGCCGAGATCTGCCACCTGAAGGCCGAGCGCGGTTGCCGTGCCATAAACAGCGGTGCTGAAACCGGCATCCGGCAGGGCTTCGATCGGTGTACCGAAGGCGATCGCGGTGCCTGCAACGGCGGTGCTGACCTCATCGACGATGATCACCGGCGGATCGATCGGGATGGCGGCGGCGGTTTCGGCCACGGCGATGCGATAAGCATCATCTGGCAGCGCTGCAAGCGGTGTCCCCTGTGCGACAGCGGTCCCGGCGACTTCGGTCAGGATGCTGCTGCTGTCCACGATAATGGGCGGGGCCTCAACCGTTTCCTGAAGCGCGGCGATAGTTGACTGGAAGCCAGAGACCAGCGCTGTGCCTGCAAGGGCGGTGGCGAAGGGATCATCCGGCAGTGATTCGACGGCGGTTTCCTGTGCGACAGCGGTCGCTGCAATATCGGTTGCGATCTCTTCCACACTGAGGCCGCTGAAAGGCAGATTCAGCGCAACGGCGGTTTCAGCAATCGCCGCGCGGACCAGCTCATCCGGGACAATCGGGATGGGCGTGCCTTCGGCTTCGAGTGTGGCGGCGACAGCGGTGATGATGTCCACGCTGTTGATGGGGCCGACCGGGATACCGAGCGCCGAGGCCGTCCCAACGACCGCCGTGCGGAGTTCATCATCCGGGACAAACGGGACCGGCGTGCCTTCGGCTTCGAGTGTGGCAGCGACAGCGGTCACGACATCAAGGTTGCTGGGTTGGCCTTCCAGCACGCCCTGTGCAAATGCGGTGGCATAGATGGCGGTGCGCAGGTCGGCTTCGATGTTGGCCTGATCGGCGATCTCGGTGCCAACGGCGACTGCCGTGCCGATGTTGTCTGCCTGCACGGTTTGCAGGATGAACAGCGGCGGTAACTGGCCGGCCTGAAGCGTCTGGATGGCGGCGGTGGCCGCATCTGATGTAGCCTGAAGCAGCGCTTCGTCTTCAGTCGGTGCGGGTGTCTCAGAGGGTGAGGGCGACGGCGTCGGTGTATCGGTCGGACGGGCGGCTTCAGTCGCGGTCTCATCCTGGAATATGACGGCCTGCGTCTGCGTGCCTCTCAACTGCTCCTGCCGTGTGGCATTGATCTCGGCAATTGCGGTGCGGGTCTGTGAGTCTTCTGATGGCGGACGATCCTGGCTGGCAAGGAGCAGGATAACGCCAAGGCCGATCAGCAGGACCAGAATCATCAACCCGGCAAGGAAGATGAATGCCCGGTTGGGGCCGCTGCGTGCCTCTTCTTCTTCAAGGAACTCATCCACGTCATCGATGGTGTCGAAGTCGTCGAAGGTTCGCAGGTTATCCTGATCGAAATCATCATCGAAACTATCAAAGCCATCATCGTCCGCAAAGGGATCATCCTCGAAATCAAAATCGTCTCGATTGCTCATTCATTGTCTCCTCTAAATGGACGATGTCCGGGTGGTGAGTAAATAAGACAGTCGCACGGGTTCCCCTTAACGACCAGTAAATTCAAGATTGGCAAGCGGCACAAAAACTTTTTCGCCCCCTGCTAATTCTAACTGTGCTGATAAGATCCGCAATCCATTGTCCAACGAAACAGGGTTTTTTGGCAAATCGATTACACGGGCAATTTGTCCCATATAAGGCTCACTTGTGATCCTGACCTGCATCCCTGTGCGCAGGTTTAGCAGAATATTAGCACGAAGTACCGACTCATTCACTCGATTCGATGGGATATTCACAATAATTTCGGGATGGCGGCCTTCTCTGCCGGTTGGCTGAAAGGCATCCAGTGTCACCTGCTGGCCCTCGAATTCCCCCAGAAAGCTGGCGACGCTGCGTGACATCCTGATGTCGCCGAAGCCGTCCAGCAGCAGGACAGCCCCGCTGGCGTTCAGGGCACGTTCGCGCAGCGAATAATCCATGCTGGGGGCGATGATCCCGGCGAAATTCTGGTCCTCCATGACATCCAGTGCCAATCCGGTGATCGGTCGGCGTGTGACGATGATCGCGCCGACATATTTCATGTTGAGCTGATCGCTGTAGATGTGTTCAATACCTTCTTCCGGCTCGCTCCTCAAAGCGGCAATGGTGCGCCGGTCATTGCCCCATACGCCCTGCATCTGTGCGCCGGTGGTCTCGATCATCACGCCGCGACCGGGGATCACCTGACTGATGCGCCCGCGCACGCCCGCTTCCAGATCAATGATCTGCGGCATCTCCTGAAGGAACAGGCGGCCATCATGGACCTGAGCCACAATGCCCTTGGCTGGCGCGAACAGGCGGCGGCCACGAGTCGGATTTTTACCTGCGAGGACCTGCGCCTCATCCACGACTTCGCCCACGCTGACCAGCAGCAGCCCTTCTGCTTCCTGCACCCTGCTGGTATTGAAGAAGCGCTTCAGGTCGAGAATGCGATAGGCAGAGGGCAGGACGCCCTGCGCGACAATATCATGGACATCCACCCGTTTGCCTTCGGTGACGTTCACCGCGCCGACGGTGTTTTCAGGCAGCAGCACCTCACGCCGGATGATGGCCTGCCGGACACTAAATCGCTGTTCAGGATAATGTGGCATCGCGCAGCGCCCTCAATTCATCTTCATGATCATCAGCAGTCGTTGAAAGATCGTCATCATGATCGGCAAGGTCCAGGTCCTTCTTTCTGCGTCCGGGACGGCGGCCACGGGTACTCTCTGGACGTGGCTCTGCTTTTGTCTCCGGTGCCGTCAGCCATGCCGGGTCGATCGCCTGTACTTCCTCTCCCGTGATCTCGGCGATCCACTGCGGCATCCACTGGGCGCGCTGTAACAGGTCGGTCATGGGTTCGGGCTGTAGGGCTTCGACACTGCGTCCACGGGCATCGAAGATGAGGCCCGCAGTCCCACCCTGCACGGTCATCCTGAGCCGACGCCTGCCGCCAATCGAGAGGCCGCGCCCCATGACGCGCACCTGCACTTCGGCCCGCTGTCCGAGCAGCAGGGGATAGACATACAGATGTCCGCCCTGTACCTCAAATGACTGCGCCGGGCTGCCTTCGGCTGAGACCGTGACTGACAGCACGCGGTTATCGGGACGTGGGCGGCCCTGAAGCGAGAAACAAGGCCCCAGAAATTCGAGATTGCTGCTGTCGAGCGTCTGCACGACAACTTCCGGCTGAGTGGCGGTCAGTGCGCCGAGCGCGGCAGTCAGCGCATACGGGTCAGTATAAAGCTCGGTCATCCCCAGCGGCTGCAAGGCGTCGAGAATGAGCAGGGCCGAAAGGCCGGGGACGCCGGTATTGCTGAAACCAGCCCCGGCGGCGATCACAGTCCCGATCTGACGCTGAGCGGGTGTCCAGGTGTGCATCAGGGCATCACGGGCCAGCAGTTGGACCGCGCCTTTCAGCAGGATATATTCGATGTACATTTCGCGCAGTGTGGTCGGGATATGCGCTGGTCTTAGTGTCTTGTTGCCGGCGTAGTTATGAATTTCGCCCCTGGTGGCATGGAAGGGAAGCTGATCCAGAAGATCGCGGCTGTCGAGCGCTTCAAGCAGGCGCAGGGCACTGTGTCCGACGCCGGTATTGGCGCGGATGATCGTCGTCACACGGCCATCCATGGCAGAGGCCATCACGCTGCTGGCACTGCCGACATCAAGCAATACGACGTGCTGGCGTTTGGTCCGATGCAGGTATTCGGCAATCGGCGTATAGCTCTGCATCGTCGGGTGGACACCATCAATTGTTGAGTCCGCAATGGCGGACAAGGTGGCGTTCTGCTTTTCCTGATGCAGGTCGAAGGCCTGCACCAGCTTTTCACGGGCCTGATGAAGCTGCTCATGATGCAGCGCCGGGCGCAGATTATCAGCGAGGAACAATTCGCATAAACCGTTGAACAGGGTTTCAATGCTGCCCTTGAGGGCCGAATTTCCCGCGAAAATGATGCTTGGCCTGCGGCTGGCATCCATCAGGCTGACGGCCTGACGCACATTTTCCGTCAGGTTGATCACGGGCAGTTCGGCGCCATGTTCAGTCCCGCCCACAATCAGGATGGCGTCCGGCTGGCTGAGGACAATCGCGTTGATGCGGCTCTGCTCGTCGCGCTGATCGTTCAGGTTCACGACATCGACCACATCGACGAACGCCCCTTTGAGGCTGTTCAGGGCGCTCTGTGTGCTGATATCCGATGTCAGGCCGACGATCAGCAGCCGCAGCGGACGACCGATGCTGCTGGTCGCAGTAAACAGATCAACACCGATCCGGTTTCCCTGCTCCGGGCTGATCAGTGTGCCGGTTGGACTGGTCAGCACGCGGCCTGTGCTTTCATTCAGCTCGCGCAGCACGCGGTCAAAGCCGACGGTCACATCATTGACCGGAAAACCATCGGTGGTGCGCGTCTCGGCACGGGCGATGAGCTGATAAACGCCATCCACAATATCCAGCAGGACGGCACGGGTATAAACACTGCCAAAATCGACGGATAAAATCGACATGACGTTAACCTCCGCGTATCTGCATGAACAGGAACGCGATACGCTCACTGAAGATCGTCAGACTGGTCAGGATGGCGGCGGCATAGAGTGATGCCAGCGCCGTGACGATGAAACCCTGACCGATGATGCTAAGCAACTGGACTGGCAGGATGCGGACGCGGGTTCCGTCGGGTGTGGTCCTCGTCAGGATGTACTGGAAGTAAATCAGCGAGCAGATCACACCGGCGAAGATCAGGAACAGGTTGATGATGTCCCCTCTGAAACCGGCCCCGGTCGAACTCACCAGCGGGAACAGGGTGCCAACAAGGGTTCCGATCAGGGCGACGGCAGTGCCGACACCGACCAGAAACGCGATCGCGAGATTTCCCAGTCGTCCAAGGCGGGATGATGACTTGAGCAGCAGCAGCGTCGCCAGCAGGACCGGCAGCAGTCCCAGCCCGGTATTCAGAGGCTGCCCACTGCCGATGGTCGTCTGAAACCACGGCAGCAGCACACTCTCCACCGTGACAATCGTGATATAACCTGCCGCCAGCCCGACCAGCACATAGACCGCGATCCGGTACAGCAGATTATCGCCGAGCAGGTAGCTGAAGACCATCAGCGTGAGGACAAAGCCAGCAATCGTTCCGATTGTATCCATAGTAATCCTTCGACACTTCCTGCTTTACTGCTGCTGTCTGCACGCTAATCCCGGCGCGATGGGCGCTGTAGGCCCTGCCGGGTGCGACGGGTGAGCAGACTGATAATATTGCCGATCACGATAATGACGATAATCGCCAGAATACCGAGCGTCGTGCCGTACCAGCGTTCATCCTGATAGGGGATTTCAACCCGCAGATCAAACGCGCTGGTGTCGGCACTGTCAGCAGCGGCGGATGATCCCCCCTCTGCGTCCGGCTCTCCGGCTGTTTCTGTGGTGGCCTGTTCGGTTGGGGATGCAGTGCGTGTCGCGGTGGCTCGCGGCTGCATCTGCATCAGGACCGGCCCACTCACCGGCATTCCGAGTCCGCCCAGCGCGGGGATATTTATCGCCACCTGCTGCGATGGCAGCTCCTGCGATGGCAGCCCGCTTGTCGGCGACTCGATTCGCACCAACTGCGCGAATACCCATCCACGGGTGGCATTGCCAAGCTGGACATTGACCCATGTGCCATCTTCGCTTTCACCCACCACTTCGAATCGTTCGCCGGGCTGCATCACGCCAACCGGCGGGAATCCGGTTCCAGGGCCGGAGCGCACGTTGACCGGTTCCTGACTGATGACCGTGCCGAAGACGGGCGGGATGCCATCATCGGTGGCGTCGATTTCCGGCGTCGGGGTGAGTGTTGGGCCGGGTTCTGGCGTCTCGGTCGGTGCGCCGGTCGCTGCATCTGTCGGTGTCTCGGTCGGTGTGCTGGTGGCGGCAGCAGAATCCGGTGTCTGGGTAGCGACGGGTTCGGTTGTCTCGTCAGCTTGCGCTGTCTGGTCAACTTCCGGTGATACTTCGGCGGTCGGCTGCTCGGGATCGGGTGTGACCTCACCCGTTGCACCGATCTCCGCTTCTTCGGTTGGTTCCGCCGTGCCGACCGGCGCCGTGATTTCTGGTGTAGGCGTGGCCGTGCCAAAGTCGATCAGCGGCGGTGTTGCACCATCATCAATCAGGGCATTGATCTGACTGGCATAGGTGTAAGCATCGCGATAGCCGACCAGCAGCCCACCGATGCCGACCGCGTCCGCATAAGGCTCGGCTAATGGCGAAACGGACATTGACGTTGCAAACAGCACTGGCGCACGTGTAAGCGGCGCGACCTGCTCTGACCAGCCGCGAATGCTGCGCAGTTCATCAGTGATGACGATGATGGCCGCAAAATCATTCAGCGAATTCAGGTTCAGGCCGGTGCGGTTTCCGGTTACATCGCTCGCGGTGATGCTGCCGATCTGTTGTACAAGGTTACGCAGTCCGATATCCTGACCGGCGATCAGGCGGCCAATATGATAGTGTTCGTTGCGGATCAGGAAGCCGTTGGAGATCTCTTCAAGGCGCTTGTCCATCCGCAGTAAGCCAACCGGATTGGTGCTGACCACGACTGGAATCCCGCCGCGCAGGATCGTATGGCGCAGCAGGACATCGGCCAGTCCATCCAGTTCACCGGCATTTGCGCCGTCATATTCGGCAGCGATCAGGACCAGCTCACGCGGCTGCAGATCATCGACCACATCGAATATCGCATCCGACCGGCTGTCATCAGCGAACGCGGCGGGCGGCAGATTTCCGATACGGATATTGCTGACGAATGGCAGGATCACAGCGCCGCCGATCAGCAGCGCGGCCAGCAGTCGGATGATCATTGCAGTGGGCTGCATGCGACCTGTGCGGACCGGCGCAGCGGATGCGGCTTCATCTCGTCCGGTGATCGCCTTCAGCGCGGCGACCTTAGCCGCCTGTTCAGGTGATAGGGCGTATTGTCCGCCTTCACCGGGGACAGCAGCGGGTGCGCTGGCCGGATCAATGCCCGTTACTGGCGCGGCCAGCTCGACACTTTCTGCCGCCGGTAGATTCAACCCCTCTTCGCGCAGGGCCTGCAAACGGTCCGGCAGGCTCTCCAGCGGCTGATCCTGCTGCTGGCGGACCAGCGCAGAGGCGGAAACCTCACGAATGCTGACATCGGAGAGCCATTCGGGGCCGTCGGGGACTGGTGTGCGCGTGTCAGCGGGTTGGGCTGATTCTGCGGGGTTGGCTTCAAAATCGGCAAAGGCCGGGTCAGACAGCAGGCGATTGAAATCAATATCATCGCCCGACACCATCAGTTCGTGATCGACAGCGGGGACGTCGTCGAAGTCGCCGAGTGAGGCCAGAAAATCATCGACCTCATCGAGATCAGCGCTGGAGACCGGCGCTTTTGCCAGGTCGTCCATCGCTTCGAGATCATTCATCCATTGCAGGCTGTCGTCGTCATCATCGTCAGGGGCGAGAAGCGAGCGCTGTGGGGCGGCATCTTCAGCCGATGGCACGGCATCAAAATCAAACTCGAACGGCTGGTCGGCGTCGGCGTGATCCTCAATATCATCCAGCAGCGTATCGAAGAAATTGTCGCTGACGGTGTCACCGCTGCCTGTGCCGTCTGGCGCATCGAGTGCCCCTAACAGGCTGTAATCGTCAAATCCCTGTAAGGCTTCGGGACTGAAGATCTCCGGCGGGCCAGGTTCAGTCAGTTCGTCATCCAGATCATCCAGACGATCGCTCTCGGCCTGCGTGCGGCTGATCGCTGCAAATAAATCGTATTCCTCATCGTCCGCGTCGTCTGCCAGGTCTGCGTCAAATGCAGAGGCCGGGCCGGGTGTATCTTCAAAGATCAGCTCATCGTCGCCAGTGTCTGCATCAGCACCGAAGTCGAGATCGTCAAACAGACCGGCGAATCCACTGTCGTCATCAGCATCTGCCAGATCATCTGTTAGCAGATCCATATCCAGATCAGCCGGTGTCGCTTTGCCTGCTTCCGGCGGTGCTACACTCTGAAGCCAGTCCGGTAATGTGCTGGAATCGGCCTGTACCGGCGCTTCTGCGATGTCGTGTTCTTCATCGGCAAAATCGAAAGGATCAGGCGCACCAGCTGCGCCGGCTGCCGGAGCCTGTATGTCCGGCTTATGCTCGTCAGTCATTAATCCGCTGAGCCAGTCCGGTACGTTGTCGTCCGCGCCCAGATCATCATCCAGCGCGAGATCATCGTCTTCCAGATCGCCGGAGTCGGTCAGGTTGGCTTGTGGCTCGATTGAAAATTCGTCGTCGATCTCGGTATCCCAATCCGAGAGTGCCGACATCCATTGATCACTGGCTTCAAGATCGTCAACGGGTTCGTCTGCCGGTAGATCCGCCGGATCACTATCAGCGCTGTCCATCGTATCGAAGGCTGATTCGATCTCCTGCTCACTGGCAGTACGCTGGCCGCCGGTATACGGATCATCAGTGGACTGCCAGTCCAGCTCCCCGGTGAGACCGGAACGCTCATCTTCGCGCTCACGTTGCCATGGAAGCTGACCGGTCAGCCCGGTAGAGGGGCCAGATGAGGGGTTATCCGTGTCGCCTGAATCGTCGTCATCCGAAACCCAGTCAAAATCCGGCAGCTCGTCATCGGTCCAGTCATCGTCAGAATTCTGGTCACGCATCCACGAAAGATCGTCATTGTCAAAGTCGTTTGCCATACGTCACATGCTCGATTTATTCACGGTAGGAGCGGTCCTGACCGATGAGGATACGGGTTCCGGCGACGAGCGTCGCCAAGCCAATGCCGATCAGAATGCCCCGGATACCTGCATTCACTGGCACGGCATTCAGCCAGTCCCGCACCACGGTGACACGGTCGATGCCGTCGATGGGCAGTGCGCCGAGCAGCATGATCAGAATCACCACCAGAAACAGCACCCCGGCAAGGCTGGCGCGACGCCGCAGCAGCGTGGCCGCACCATAAACCAGCGAGAAGAGGACCAGTGCCGCCAGCGCGGACTCAATCGAAACCTGCACCGTATCCAGCAGCATCAGGCTGGTCGCACGCTGTACAAAATATGTGCCGATCACCAGTACGAAACTCAGGATCAGGATGACGCTGTAGAGTGCGCCCTTGCGCCGGTTGGTGATGCGCCCGATATGCACTGTCAGCAGATTGAGGATGCCGATCAGCACGGTGAGCGCGATCGTGATGGTCGCGATCTGCAGAAAGATCCCCGCAAGATTGCGAATGCCAAAGTTGTTCACGATCGTCGTCAGCACACCGGCACCTTCACCGATCAGAAGGCCCAGCAGCGTAATCAACCCGAAGACGATCGTAATCGTCGTGGCGAGGACTGAGCTTAACCGCATTCTCATGACATCAGCCTCCGCTGCGTAACGACAGGATGAAACCGCCGATGAGTACCGCAATCGTCAGCCAGCGCAGGATATCCACCGTAATGGTCGCGCCTGTCTGGGTGGCGCCAGCGCCAAGATACGCACCTGCCGCGAATACCTCTTCCCCGATCAGGACGTGATCAGACATGGCATAGGCGACGGCCTGACCTTCGAGCGAGGCGCTGACGCCGATTTCAGGGATGCCGCGCCGATGTCCGGCGGCCATCATCAGGGCGAGTTCCCTGCCGAAATCCCCGGCGTAGATATTGGTCCCGATGGAGTCATCACTTTGCAGCGTGGTCACGGCGGCAGCATAGACCAGCGAGTGCGATCCATAGGGCAGCCAGCGCGTATTGCGATAGTGGTAGGCTTCGAGCCGTCCCCGGCTCTGATAGGCGCGTCGCAGGATGTCCTGTCCAATCGGCAGGGCGCTGGAATCGGTGAGGGTGATGATCGGAGAAACATCGCCCACCGCTGCACGCTGGGCAATCTGATAGAACATCTCGGCGCTGGCGAGTGTCAGAACGGTGTTCTGGCCTGACAGACCGCTGCTGCCAAAGGAGAGATGAAGCGGACGGTTGGCCTCAATCGCAAAGGCGATGTAATTCGGTAAGGCCGCATATGCCGGGATGGTGCGGAAAGCCGTTCGGTTGCGGTTGATACGCACGAACTGGGTAACCACAATCGTGATCACCGTCGTCAGAACAATGATCAACAGTCCAAGCTGCTGAGTGCTTGCGTCCACAGGGTCCTTCCTGAATTCAGAGTTTAAGATCCCTTGTCAATTTTGAAGCTTTGTGTCCTGATCGCACGATTATGTCGATCGCGCCGGAAAATTGGTCATTCGCCGTTCAGACGAACGCGAAACTGCGCGAAGGCATCCGGATCTTCCAGCAGTTCAGCAAACTGGAGCAGCGTGCGCTGGCGATCAAATTTCCGTGCGACTGGCTGCGCGATGTACAGCATCTGGGCGACCAGCGGCGAGACCGGCTGCATGGCGGCAAAACTGACTTCCGCCAGACCGAGCATCCCCGTCTCTTTGAGCCGCAGAATCCACTGCTTCTGTACCTCTTCATCCATAGTCACGGAGTATAGCACACACGGACTAAGCACGAAACTCGACCACGCAATCCGGCTCGTAATCCGGCGCACAATCTGACGGTGCGATGCTGCTGGTTGCAGATAGCAATGCAGATAGCAATGCACATGGCAAATGAATATTGACTGTATTTTATCGGTTGTGCAACAAAACAGGTGTGAACAACGTCTTTATAGTGAAGAATTTACGCGCCTAACTATGAAGATCGTAGGTTGAGCGTTGGTAAGGAGTTTGTCTCCGTCCGGCCATAGTACATTGGTCGCTGCTAAAATATAATACCTGCGTACTACTCCATTTCCATTCCGCTAAACTGGAATCTGCCTTACATGACGAATCGTGAACACGTGACTGACATCGAATTGCAGAATGTACCGCTGCCGCAGCGTCGCCGCACCAGAGGCCTGCCCAGTCAGATATCAACCGCCTTACTCCAGCCTGTCTATTTCTTCCGCACGCTGCCACGCCTGAGCGAAACGCGGCAGTGGCTTTGGGTTGGCCTGCTGATCCTGTTCCTGATCGGTTTCAGTGCCGTTCGCTACAAGGATGTCACGGCGTCCGCCAGCGGGGGGGATGTGTCCGGTCAGCCGCCCATGGATTTCGGGATGGGTGGATTTGAGGGAGACGGCGGCGGTCTCGTGCCGGGGGGCAGTATCCCCGGCGGGATCGACTTCGGCGGTATCCCTGACATGCCTTCGGGGGGAGAAACGCCGTCTGGTAGTGCGAATAATCCGTCTGACGTGCTGACGACCGGCTTCATTGCGGCCAGTGAGATCGTGGTGAGCTGGTTTGGGATCTCGCTGCTGCTGATCATCGTCAGTCTGCTGCGTGGGTGGAGTCCCCGTCTGGGCCATAATTTTCAGATTGCGATCTGGGCGACGCTGCCGCTGGCGCTGATGGCACTGCTTCAGGTGCTGTATCTGGCGGCTGGCGGGATTCCCGGTGAACCCGGCCTCTCCGGTCTGCTTGCCGACTGGGAATTTTATCAGCAGCAGGGGTCGCTGACGCAGGATGTGATTTATTCGCTGTCGATCCGCCTGACGCTGTTCTGGATCTGGGCGCTGGTGCTGCTGTATTTCGGCGCACGTCATGCCCTGCAGGGGCCGCGTCTGGGGGCGCTGTTCGTCACCGTATTCTGGGCGGTGCTGCTGGTCGTGGTACCGGTCGCCAGCGGCGCGGTGGCCGCCCCGCAGGTCGAAGATCCCGGCATGACGGACGGCATAGATGGCATGGACGGCCAGTTCCCGCCTGATGGCTTCCCCGGTGAATTCCCGGACGGTTTCCCCGGCGGTTTCCCGCCTGATCAGATGCCGCCGGATGTATTCGCTCCAGACCTTGGCGACGCGCCAGAAACTGGCGACGCGCCGGACTTTGGCGACGCGCCAGAAACTGGCGACGAATTCGGCACTGAAGAAGCAGA
The DNA here is from genome assembly GCA_964395665.1 of uncultured Anaerolineaceae bacterium. Taxonomy (GTDB): domain Bacteria; phylum Chloroflexota; class Anaerolineae; order Aggregatilineales; family Phototrophicaceae; genus JAEZAF01. Next base: position 28,934 of record CAYNDH010000004.1, on the reverse strand, counting down.
CGGCTCCGGTGACACCAATCAATTTGAGTCTGATTTTACCGATGAGTCCGAGCTGACCGACGGTGACGATAGTGATGCTGGCAGTACAGGTAACACCGGCAGCGAGAATATCCGTCCGTCAGTGCCGCCTGTAGAACGATCAGCGGAAGTGGAGCCGACACCATGAGTGCGCTGCATTATCCGCGTCAGTGGCCCCAGGGCGAGAACCGACAGGACGACATTATTGTCGGCAGCAGGCTGACGAAGGATTTTCAGATCGGCGACCAGTGGGTTCATGCGCTGCGTGAGGTCGATATCCATGTCCCGCGTGGGCAGTTCGTCGCGATTATGGGGCCTTCGGGCAGTGGAAAAAGCACGCTGCTGTATCTGCTGGGCGGCCTGGATCGTCCATCAACGGGGGGAATCCTGTTCAACGGCCAGCGTGTGGATGCCATGGACAGCGAGATGTTAGCCGAATTTCGCCGCGAAACGATTGGCTTTATCTTTCAGGCCTTTCATCTGGTGCCGACACTGACCGCGCTGGAAAATGTCGCACTGCCGGGAGTCTTCGCCAATATGCCGCGTGATATGCGCGAAGTACGCGCCATGCGCCTGCTGGGGGCGCTGGGGATGGCCGAGCGGATGGATCACCGTCCAAGCCAGCTTTCAGGCGGGCAGCAGCAGCGTGTCGCGATTGCACGGGCGTTGTTCAACAATCCGCCGGTCATCATGGCAGACGAGCCAACCGGTGCGCTGGATAGTAAAACCGGCCAGACGGTGATGCAGATGCTGCGCTATCTCGCCCGGAAGCGCGGCAAAACCATTATTGTCGTGACACATGATCCGGGCGTCGCCGCATATGCTGACCGTATGGTGCTGCTGCGCGACGGCCAGATTGTGGAAGATCAGATGATGACGTCCGGAGTTAAAACCGGCTTACTGGAATCCGTGACCGCTCAGACATCGGATGTAAAAGAGGATTTCTCCAATGAACTCGATTAAACATCGATCTGTACTGCTCATTTCGATGCTGCTGATCCTGCTGGCCGCTGTGATTTCTTCCATGCCGGTCATTATCGCGCAGCCAGAGGGAACGCCGGTCTTCAGTATGCAGCCGACGCTGCTTCCGGTGACGCTGGCCGAAGAGCAGCGCGCCTGCCCGGTGATCGTCACCCGTTCCGAGCCGAATCAGGTGTACGGCGGTGAAACGGGTGTGCTGACCGTGTTTGGCTCCGGCTTTACCGAGACATCAGCGGTGCGTTTAAGCGGCTTTGGTGTGCTGACGACGACGCTGGTCAACAGCAGTGCGCTGCGGGCTGACATCCCCGATATCGTGCCGCCCGGAAGTTACAATGTGCGCGTGATTGATCCGACGTGCCAGGATGTGGCCCATGAACGGCCCGAACGTCTGGTGCTGGATGTGATCGCGCCGCAGCTTCCGCCGCCGACCTTCGAAGTCATTGAACCGCCACCACTGCCGACACCGCTGCCGGGTGCGCCGCAGTTGATTGCACGTAATTTCAGCGTCAATCCGCTGATTGTTGATGCCGGCGGCATGGTTTCCATGTCGTTTGAGGTGTTCAATCAGGGTAATCGCACGGCTGAGGGCGTCTCTGCCGCTGTCGAGACTGGCGGCTCCTTCCTGCCAGCCGGTGGACAGGCGGCAACGATTCTGCCTGACCTGCCCCCCGGGGGATCGACAACGGTGACGCTGTCAGCGGTGGTCGCCAGATCCGCCGAGGCCGGACCGTCGAGCATCCCGGTGGTGATTAATTTCCGCGATTTTAGCGGTGAAAGTTACAGCACCAAGGCGTCGTTGAGCGTCACTGTGCAGTCGGTCGTCAATACCACACAGGTGGTGATGACCAATTACACCTACAGCCCCAATCCGGTGATCCCGGGTTCGGATATGACGCTGATGCTGACCTTTACCAATATGGGTAACAGCGTCGCACAGCAGACACTGCTGCGGGTGGTGGGTGAGGGCGTGCTGCTGCCCGGTGTTCAGGGGGATAACTTCCCGCTGATGGATTTGCAGCCGGGGGCCAGTACCACCGTTGCTATCCCGATGATCGTCAAACAGGATGCGAAGCCCGGCCCACAGTCGCAGCCGCTCAAGGTCACCTATCTGCTGGAAGGCGAAAACAGAGAAATGGACGGTTCGGTGACACTGGATATTGCACGTGTCGTCGAAGAAGTGCCGGTCATGCTGCTGGATACCTACAGCATTGATAAGGACCCGCTGCGCCCTGGGGCACAGTTTAAACTGACACTGACACTCAAGAATGTCGGTGAAGTGGATGCCCGTGAGATGCTGGTCACCTTTGGGACCGTCGAGTCATCGGGCAGCCCGAATCCTGATCCGGATGGAGAGGGCGGCGGTACGGGTGGCGGCGGGACCGGGGGTTCAGGGGGTTCTACAACGAATCCCAGTACGACCTTTGCCCCTCTGGGCAGCGGCGGGACGCTGTTCATCGGCGATATTGAAGCCGATGGCGCGTATGAGTTCACGCAGGATTTTATCGTGAACGGGACGACGAACAGCGGTATCTACAGCCTGCCGATCACACTGCGCTATAAGAAGGCGGACGGTGCGACAGTGCAGGATAACCTGCGTGCCAGTGTAGTCGTGGTCAAGCCGCCCACACTGCGGATCAATCTGCAATCACCACTGCCGGAAATGGCGAATGTCGGCGAGCCGGTCACACTGGCCTATGAGCTGGTGAATACAGGAACTGCTGCGCTTAACCTGACGAATGCGACCACCGAAGTCGAAAATGGCGAGATTCTGGATGGCGCAGAGACTTTTGTGGGTGTGATTGCGGCCAATGATCAGGGGGCGTACAGTTCGACGTTTATGCCCATGGAAGAAGGACCGATGACGGTCAATGTCGAGATCCGCTATCTGGATGATCTCAACAACGAGCGCAGCTTTAGCTATGAATACAGTCTGGAAGCGGTTCAGCCGCCGCCACCGCCGGATATCGAGCCGGAGCCGGATTTCTTCCCGACGCCGACGCCGGTCCCGGAAGCAGATGACGCGTGGCTGGGCAAACTGCTGATGGGTCTGCTGGGCCTTGGAAGTTAGTCATACCCGAAAGTTAGCTGGCAGGGGGCTGCGACAGATCCATGTTTTATGAACTCGCACAATTAGCGATCGGTAATCTTCTGCGGGCGCGGGCGCGGCTGGCGATGACGGCTGGCGGTGTCCTGGTGGGAACTGCCGCCGTCATCCTGCTGATTGCCCTGACAATCGGCTTGCAGAATGCTGCTGAAGCAGGCATCGGTCAGAGCGGCAGCCTGACGGAAATTCAGGTCTGGCCGAATTACGGCGGATGGGGCCGGGGCGGGGGCGGCGGTGGCGAAGAACAGGAAGAACTGGCGCAGCTAACCGCCGAGAACGTGGCGCGCATGTGGCAGATCGAAGGTGTTGAGGCCGTCATCCCGGTGGTGAATTTTCAGGGCGGACTGGAGATCACGACTGCCGAAAAATATCAGGGTTGGGTTTCGGTGGTCGGTGTGGACCCGCGTCTTCTGCCGTATCTGGGGCTTTCAATTGCTGAAGGCGAGTTTCGTCTGGGAGAAGGTGAAATGCTGGTTGGCTCTGCCGCCGGCGACTACTTCAGTGATCCTTCGGCGGATATTGATGACTGGCAGCCGATAGCGGTTGATCTCTTCAATGAAACCGGTTTGAAGATGACCGCAACCCGCTGGTCTGACACGATTGAAACCAAGCGGATTAACGCCAGTTTCGTCGGGAAGCTGGCCCCCGGTTCCAGCAATTTCGATTACGCCGTACTTATGCCGATTCTGGATGTGATCGACCTCAACGAATGGATGACCGGCCAGCCGACTGATCCGAAAACGTTCGTCTACGATCAGGTGACGGTGCGTGCCACCAGCCGCGAGACCACCAATCAGGTCTCGGAAGAGATTCGCAAGCTCGGCTTTCAGACCGGCGGCATGGGCGAATTCCTGAATCAGCTCAACGGCTTCTTCGGCACCATGCGTCTGATGCTGGGCGGCGTAGGCGGCGTCGCGCTGCTGGTGGCGGCGTTCGGCGTGGCAAATACCATGACAATGGCGATTCTGGAACGCACCCGTGAGATCGGGCTGATGAAGGCCATCGGGGCGACGGATCGCGATGTGCTGACCGTGTTTCTGATCGAAGCGGCGCTGGTTGGGCTGTGCGGGGGGATCGCCGGTGTCGGTGTGGCGGCGGTACTTCAGAATCTCGTCAATTCGGCGATTGCTAATCTGCCGACGGGTGATCAGGGTGGCGGTGGGATGATCTTCCTGCCGATTGATCCGTCACAGATCGGCGGCAATCTGTTTGTGATCCCGCCGGAACTGGCGCTTTTCGCGCTGGTGCTGGCGACAGCGGTCGGGATCGGCGCTGGCTTATATCCGGCGCTGCGGGCGGCGCGGCTTCCGCCAGTGATCGCGCTCAAGACCGAATAGCACAATTCAGGTCAATGGATTCCCTAAAGACTGGGTGTCTCAGAGTCCGGCGATTCGCATATAGTGAGAGTCGGATAATCGATTGACGATGAGAGGATGCAAGTCAGAATGAAAGCTCGATCTCTGATACACCTGTCAGCCCTGATCCTGCTGCTGACCGTCACAGGGGCGGCGCTGGCCCAGACGGCATCAACACCGCCGGTCCAGCCGACGCCGTCACGTGGACAGTATCCTGGTTATGACAGTGTTTTTGTCAATGACTTCGCCGGGCTGATCAGCGCCGACGTGGAAGCGGATATGACCGGCATTTTGCAGGATCTGCGTGAGACTGCCGGTGTTGAAGCGACGGTGGTCACGATTGGCTCCTATCAGGATTATGATACGCCGGACAGCACCTTTGAACAGTTTGCGACCTCACTGTTTAACACATGGGGCGTCGGTGATCAGGACTCGGATGGTGTAATGATCCTGATGGGTGTGGATGACCGTAAGATCCGCGTCGAAGTCGGCGTGAGCTATGAGCGCACCCTGAACGATGACATGCAGACGGTGATTGATGCGTATGCACTGCCGCGTTTCCGCGCTGGGGATTACGAAGCAGGCATCTATGACACGCTGATTCAGGTGGCGGATGTCATCAAGGTCGAGAAGGGTGTTTTTGAAAGCTCGACTGCATCCAATGGAGCGGGTGTCCTCACGACACCGCGCCCACGTGCGACACAGTCGGTCTCGTCGGTCGGGACATCGACGAATACCAGCAGTAACAGCGATGAGGGGATTTCAGTCTCGACACCGATGGCTGTGGGGGGACTGGCAGCGCTGGCCGGCGGCGGATTTCTGGGAGTCCGGCGCATGCTGCGGATGCGTCCGCGTAAATGCCCCAACTGTGGGATCAATATGCACCGGTTGGACGAATATGCCGATGACGAATTCCTGACCGACGGCCAGCGTGCCGAAGAGAGTATCGGTTCGGTCGATTACGATGTCTGGAAGTGCGACGACTGCGGCACGCATCAGGTTTTCGACTACTACGGGTTAAGTTTTTACTCGCACTGCCCGAACTGCAATTACAAGACACTTGGCCGCGATTCCCGCGTCATTGACTCCGCAACCTGCTATTCCACCGGCCTGCGAGAGGGAAGCGAGCGCTGCGCCAACTGCCGTTATGAGAATACATGGGAAGAAGTGATCCCCATGCGCGACTGTAGCGAGAGCAGCAGTTCGTCATCGGGTTTCAGTTCGTCGAGTTCGTCGTCTTCATCATCGTCGAGCGGTTCGTTCGGCGGTGGAAGCTCATCCGGCGGCGGGGCCAGCGGAAGCTGGTAGCACCCTGGAATCTGGTATGAATCAAAACGGCGAGTCAGACTGACCTGACTCGCCGTTTTTGTTATCTCACAATGCTGCTACTGGCATCATACTGCTACTGAATCAGCTTTGCCCGAAGCTCTTCCACGCGCTGCTGATACTGCTCGACATTGCGCAGTTTGATGTCCTCATAACCGCGCACGATGTCCGGCAGTTCGGCCAGTTCGACAGCGGTATCATACGTTGCTGGCGAGAGCGCAGCGAGCATCTGCTGCACGAGATCGCGATACTGCTGGATCAGGTCGCGCTCCACTCGGCGGACTTTCGCATAGCCGAAGACGTCCAGCGGTGTCCCGCGCAGGCTTTTCATACGGGTCAGCATACGATAGCCGTGATCGAACCAGCTTCCGAGTGCCAGTTTCTTCTTCATGCCAAGTGAGCGGAAGATGGGCGGGTGCAGCATGTAACGCACCTGGGCGTTATCGCCAAACTGCGCCGTGATCTCGCGATCCAGCTCCTGCTTCAGATGCAGGCGTGCGACTTCGTACTCGTCCTTATACGCCATCAGTTTGAACAGATAGCGTGCGACCGCTTCGCTCAGGCGTGTGATGCCGGGGCAGATGGTCTGTTCGCGGATGTACACTTCACGCACCAGATCGACATAGGATGCAGCGTAGGCGGCGTTCTGATATTCGATCAGTTCCGGCACGCGGATCTCGAGCAGATGGCGTAATTCACTCTCTTCTGGTGCGCCGATGCGGTGGATCAGGGTGGCGGCTTCGGGTGTGATCTCGGGCGTGATTTCCAGATCACCGGCGCGCTTCGGCTTCAGCGTGGCGACGAAATCCGGGTCCAGCACGATCTTGCGGCCTACACGGAAGGCGTTCAGATTGGCCTTGACCGCCACGCCGTTCAGCTCAATCGCCTTTTCAATCGCAGCCGCGCTGACCGGGATCAGGCCGCGCTGGTAAGCCGCGCCGATCACCATCATATTGGCGGGCATGTGTGATGCGAAGAGCATCTCGCTCAGCCCGACAGCATCGAAGTAGACATTGTCGGCGGCGCGGGTATGTTCTTCCACAACGCGGATCAGCGGGTGCATACCGGGATAGCGAATAGCAGTGCTGGCGACCATCCCGCCGGTCGGGACTTCACTGGTGGAGACAATCGCGACCGTGCGGTTCGGATCGGTGTGCGCCAGATTTTTGAAGTTGGTCGCGCCGAGCAGGTCGAATGCCAGATAGCAGTCGGCAGAGCGCAGCGAGATCTGGTTCGCGCCTTCGTCCGGCTGATCAAGGACCTTGAGATGCGAGACGACCGGGCCGCCTTTCTGACTCATGCCGGTCTGGTCAAGGCTGGTGACGTATTTGCCATCGATCACGGCGGCAGTGGCGACGATCTGATTGGTGGTGACGACACCTGTACCGCCGATTCCGACCATATAGATATTGGCGACGCGCTCGGTGACGTATTTCGGCTCCGGCAGCACTTCATTCAGCTCGTAGATGTCCTTTTTACGTGCCTTCAACTGCTCGGTATTCGGGATCACAGTCAGGAAGGCCGGGCAGTCACCCTTCAGGCAGGTGTAATCCTTGTTGCAGGACGACTGGTGAATCTGTGTCTTGCGTCCGAATTCGGTTTCAACCGGGAAAACACTCAGGCAGTTGGATTTATCACCGCAGTCACCGCAGCCTTCGCAGACCGCCTCGTTGATGAAGACACGAGTGGGCGGTTCGGGCACAATTCCACGGCTGCGCTTGCGGCGTAATTCGGCGGCGCACTCCTGATCGTGAATCAGGGCAGTGACGCCGGGGATCTGGGCCAGCGCTTCCTGCGCTTCGATGATGCGATCGCGATGCCAGATCTCAACGCCGGATGCCCAGTTCAGATGCGGGTCATATTCTTCGGGTGTCGGGCTGGTGATGATGATCCGCCGAACGCCTTCTGCATGGAGCAGGTGAGTCAGATCGGGCAGCGGCATCCCGCCATCAACATGCTGCCCGCCTGTCATGGCGACGGCAGAGTTCCACAGGATTTTATAGGTGATATGGGCATTGGCCGCCACCGACTGACGGATCGCCAGTGTGCCGGAATGGAACAGCGTGCCGTCACCCAGATTCTGGAACAGGTGAGAGGTTTCAGTGAACGGCGATGCGCCGACCCACTGCGCGCCCTCGCCGCCCATCTGCGTAATGCCGACGATGCTGTCCTTGCTGCCATCCATCAGGACCGTCATGGTATGGCAGCCGATGCCCGCGCCGACCAGTGAACCTTCCGGCACATTCATAGTGGATGTGTTGTGCGGGCAGCCGGAGCAGTAATACGGCGTGCGCTGGATATTCACGGGCAGCAGCGGCAGTGACATCGACTGCACCGGCGCGTCCAGCAGCTTCATGCGCTGTTCGAGCAGGTCTGCCGGAAGCTGTCTTTTCAGGCGCTTGACCAGCAGCCGTGCGATCTCATCCGAATTGAGTTCTCCGAACTGCGGGACAAAAACCTGATCGTATTCGTCCTTCTTGCCGATCAGCATCGGACGATCTGTGAGGTTATACAGGGCGTCACGGATGAACAGCTCGACAAAGGCGCGCTTTTCCTCAATGACGACGATCTCTTCCAGCCCGTAAGCGAACTCGCGGATGCTTCCGCTGTCCACCGGCGCCAGCATATTGATCTTCAGCAGGCGGATGCCGTAGTGCTGGAGCATCTCATCATCAAGGCCAAGTTCCTGAAATGCCTGCCGGACATCGTAGTAAGTTTTGCCAGCAGCAGCGATCCCGATCCAGTCATCAGCGGTGCGGACAGTGACGCGGTTAAGCTGGTTGAGTGCGCCAAACAGCCGCGCTGCTTCCAGCCGACCTTCCATGATCTCCCGCTCAATCGAGAGGCTGTAGGGTGTCAGCAGATGCGGGTTCTGGTTGTGCTGCCACGGTTTGCCCTTGTAGACAAATTCCGGGTGCTGCATCTGGATGCGATCCGGCGTGACTTCGGCATTGCTGAATTCGTCGGCGATATTGGTGACGAATTTGAATCCGACCCATAAGCCGGAATAGCGCGAGAGTTCAAACCCGATGCGGCCAAAGTCAAGGACTTCCTGCACATTTCCGGGGAACAGCACCGGCATGAGCGAGTCCCACATCGACATCTCGGTCGCAGAGGGCAGGGTTGAAGATTTGGCGTTGGGATCATCCCCTGCGACGGCGATTACGCCCCCGTGACGGCCCACACCGGCGAAATTGGCGTGTTTGATCGCGTCGTTGCTCCGGTCCAGTCCCGGCGCTTTGCCGTACCAGATGCCAAGGACGCCGTCATATTTCGGCTGTGGCAGCAGATTGGCAAGCTGACTGCCGAAAACGGCTGTCGCGCCCAGATCTTCGTTCACGCCGGGGATAAAGACGACTTCATGATCCTGAAGGATCTTCTGATTCTGCTGGAGCAGCATATCCAGCCCGCCGATGGGCGAACCGCGATAGCCGGAAATCAGTGTGGCTGTGTTCAGCCCACGGCGCAGATCAGCCCGACGCTGATCCAGCGGCAGGCGCATCAGTGCCTGTATACCCGAAAGCAGGATCGTGCCTTCTTCCTGAAGGTATTTAGCATCGAGTGTGAAGTTTTCTAAATGTACCGGACGGCGGGAGGGGAGACTCTGACTTTTCTGTGACGGTGTATGAACATCGTGAATTGGAAGACCCCCGAGGTCGTTCGAGGCTTCAGCACCTTTAACCATTATTTGTTTCCTAAAAATCCCTGATCTATTAGATGTGCTTACGATAACCGAATTCTGAATCGTTGGGCGACAATTCGGTCAATTTATACAATACAGGATTTTGTGCAGAATGCGATAGAGAACTTGTTGAGGCTTATATGATAGAGTGGCTCAAAAAGTCGGTTATGAGGCTGTTCAGCGGATGAAATTCATGAAATTCTAAAGAAATAAGCAGGAAGGGACGATGATTCCTGTCCGGTGTTTGTGCACAATGCCACAGTGACGATTGGGTCGTGGTCTGCCTCACCCCTCAATCCCCTCTCCAGGCGCAGGTCTATCGCGCCGAGAGGGGCAGGGGTGAGGTTTGTGTTCAGCCTCTACCCGTTCACCAGACTTCTGGCGGCGTCTGCGACATGAGCAGGTGTCAGGCCGTATTCTTCATAGATGCGTTCGTAGGGGGCGCTGGCACCGAATTTATCAATGCCAATCGTGACCCCCTGTGTACCGACATACTTCTGCCAGCCCAGGGTGATGCCGGCCTCAATGCTCACGCGACGAGTGACACCCGCCGGCAGCACGCTTTCCCGGTAGGTTTCATCCTGCTCGTTGAATAATTCCCAGCAGGGCAGCGATACCACCCGCGTTTTGATGCCTTCATTCATCAACTGTTTGTAGGCATCATGCGCGATATGGACCTCACTGCCAGAAGACAGCAGGATCACCTGCGGCGTCCCATCGCAGTCCGCCAGAACGTAACCGCCATGGGCCACACCTTCGCGGATGCGCTCGGCATTTTCCAGCACCGGCAGATCCTGCCGGGTGAAGATCAGCGCTGCCGTGGAATATTCCAGCATCATCGTGGTATGCCATGCGCCAGCCGTCTCATTGGCGTCCGCCGGACGGAAAACGTATAGCTGCGGGATCGCACGCAGGCTCATGACGTGTTCTACGGGCTGGTGAGTAGGGCCATCTTCGCCCAGCCCGATGCTGTCATGCGTGAAGACATAGACACTCGGCACGGCCATCAGTGATGCGATACGCATCGCCGGGCGCATATAATCCGAGAAGGTCAGGAACGTGGCCGAATACGGGCGGATAATGCCGCCGTGGGCCGCCAGCCCGTTGGTGATTGCGCCCATCCCATGTTCACGGACACCGTAGCGGATATTGCGCTCGGCGCCGTTGCCGGGGCCGGTATTCTCGCCACCCTTGATCAGCGTCTTGGTACTGCCTGCGAGATCGGCATCACCGCCGATCATCGTCGGGATATGTTTCGCAATCGCGTTCAGCACTTCACCGGATGCATTGCGGGTTGCGATCTGCTTGCCTGTTTCATATACGGGCAGGTCCGCATCCCATCCTTCCGGCAGACGGTTGCTGTAGGCGTCATCCCACTGCTGCGCCAGATCCGGATAGGCGGTGCGCCATGCATCAAATGTCTGCTGCCATTCCGCTTCATACTCTGCGCCGCGTTCAACCGAGCTGCGGAAGTGTTCCAGCGCCTCACCGGGGATGTAGAACGCTTCCTGCGGCCAGCCATAGTATTCCTTTGTCAGCCGCACTTCTTCCTTGCCCAGCGGTGAACCGTGTGCCTTGCTGGTCCCCGCCTTGTTGGGGCTGCCATAGCCGATGGTGGTGTTGATGATGATGATCGTCGGCTTTTCGGTCTGCGCCCGTGCTGTCTCAAGGGCATGAGCGATCGACGCCGTGTCATTCCCCTCATAGACATGCAATACATTCCAGCCCCACGATTCATAGCGCAGGCGGATATTTTCGGTGAAGGTCATCCTGGCGGGGCCGTCGAGTGTGATCTCGTTGGCGTCATACAGATAGATCAGCTTGTGCAGGCCCCAGTGACCGGCCAGTGCGCTGGCTTCCATCGCGACGCCTTCCATCAGGTCACCATCGCTGACGAGCGCGTAGGTGTAGTGATCAACCACCTGATGATTCTCGCGGTTGAAGTATTTAGCCAGATAGCTCTCTGCCAGCGCCATCCCGACGGCGGTTGCCGCGCCCTGACCAAGCGGCCCGGTCGTCGTTTCAACCCCAGGAGTCAGATGATATTCCGGGTGGCCGGCGGTAATGCTGCCCCACTGACGGAAATTCTTGATCTCATCGAGTGAGACATCATAGCCGGTCAGGTGGAGCAGGGAATAAATGAGCATCGAGCCGTGACCGGCACTCAGCACAAAGCGGTCACGATTGGGCCACTGCGGATTCTGCGGGTTATGACGCAGAAAATGCATCCAGAGGGTATACGCCATCGGAGCAGCACCCATCGGCAGGCCGGGATGTCCGCTGTTTGCCTGTTCGACCGCATCAATCGAGAGTGTGCGAATGGTGTTGATCGCCAGGGTTTCAAGGTCTTTTGCTGTAGTCAACTGCGATTACTCCTTCTTGTTCATAATCTGATGAGCGGTGTGAACAGCGCTTATTCTAAAAGTGGGGTATCGCGCTGCGAACCCCACTCTGCTGTTCGATCTGTGATGGCATTACAACATGCGCATCGGATTTTCCATGATCGCCTTGACTTCCTCAAGGAACAGCGCGCCTTCACTGCCGTCGCTGACGCGGTGATCGATACTGAACGTCACCTTGATCTGGGTCTGCGCCACGATTTCCCCGTCTTCGTTCACGATCGGGTACTTGCGTGCGGACCCAATCGCCAGAATACCGGCTTCAGGCGGGCTGATGATGGCGCTGAAGTGTTCGACATCCGGGGCCTTCGGGCCGATGTTGCTGATGGTGAAGGTTGAACCCTGAACATCTTCCGGCTTGATCTTGCTTTCCAGTGCGCGGTCGATCAGTCCACGGTTGTTGCGTGCCAGCGCCGTCAGCGACAGGGAATCAGCATCCTTTGAGACGACGTTGATCAGGCCGTTGTCCGGCAGCGCCACCGAGATACCGATATTGATCCGCTTGTGGCGAACGAGCTTATCGCCGTAGAAGTGCGTGTTCAGGTTCGGGAATTTCTGAAGCGCCAGCGCGACTGCCTTGACGAACAGATCGTTGATGCTGACCTTGACACCGTCTTCACCCAGGCTGGCGTTGATCTGCTTGCGCAGGGCCAGCATCGGCTCGGCATTGATGCTGAGCGTGACATAAAAGTGCGGGATCTGCTGTTTGCTTTCCAGCGTGCGTGCGGCAATCTGCGAACGCATCCGGCTGACGTCGATGATCTCGACATCCGGGCCTTCCGGCAGTTTGCGGGTGGTCGTCGGGACTGCCGACGGCGCAGCCGCAGCCGGAGCAGCAGGCGCGGCGGCTGGCTGATAATTCTCGACATCAGCCTTGACGATCCGACCGCCGGGTCCGGTCCCGCGAACTGTGTTGAGATCGATACCACGATCGGCGGCGATATTCCGTGCGACGGGTGAGGCCTTCACGCGGCCATTCGCGTCAATCGATGGGTTCGGCTGCGGCGCGGAATAATCTTCTTCGGTTTCAATATCCGCCTGCTGACGGCGATCCTGCATATTCGGCCCGGATTTTGGCTCGGCACTGGGTGCAGCGGGCTGTGCGGCTGCCTGCGCTTCGGTTGATGCGGCTGCCGGTGCGGCGACTTCACCCGCAGCACCGATTACGCCGATAACCGTGCCTTCTGTCAGTTCTTCACCGACAGCGGCGCGTTGTTCGACCAGTGTCCCATCGGCTGGTGCTTCCACTTCGACCGTCGCCTTGTCAGCTTCGATCTCGGCGATGACTTCACCCTGGCTGACGGTATCACCTACATTCTTGAGCCAGTTCAGCAGCATTCCATCCATGCTGAGGACAACATTATCGGCCATTGGTTACAACACCTCCCGAACTGCATCAATAACCTTCTGGGTGTTCGGCAGCGCCATCAGTTCAAGATCATGGGCATAGGGTAGCGGTACATCGGCAGCGCTGACGCGTTTGATTGGGGCATCCATATAATCGAACATCTTTTCCTGAAGCTGGGCAGCGATTTCACTGCCGAAACTGTACAGCGGCAGGCTTTCCTCAACCACGACACAGCGGTTGGTCTTCTTGAAGCTCTCAAAGACCGGGTCCATATCCAGCGGACGCAGCCAGCGCAGGTCGATCACCTCACAGCGGACGCCTTCTTTTTCCAGTTCCTTGGCGGCAGCCAGTGACCATTCGACGCCGCGAGCATAGGTCACGAGTGTGACATGATCGCCTTCACGTTTGAGGTCGCTCTTGCCAATCGGCAGCACATAATCCTCATCATCCGGAACCGGGCCGGGCTTTGGATAAAGGGCGATGCTTTCGGTAAACAGGATCGGGTTATCATCCCGGATCGCCGCCTTCAGCATCCCCTTGGCATCTGCCGGGGTAGAAGGGCAGGCCACATACAGACCGGGGAAGTGCGCGAAGATCGGTTCCGGTGTGTGGGAATGGGTGGCGGTTGCCTGATTGCCATAGCCCGATGCAGCGCGGAAGACCAGCGGCACCTTGAACTGTCCGTTGAACATATAGTGGATCTTGGCCGCGTGGTTGATGATCGCGTCCAGTGCCAGAAATGCAAAATTAATGGTCATGAACTCCGCAACCGGCCTCAGCCCAGCCATGGCCGCGCCGACTGCCGCGCCGCCAATGACCATTTCGCTGATGGGCGTATCGATCACGCGGCGCTCGCCGAATTCTTCCAGCAGGCCCTGCGTGACGCGATGAGTCCCCTGCCACTGACCGACTTCCTCACCCATGACGAAGACATTCTCATCACGGAGCATCTCTTCCCGTAGTGCCTGCCGGAGCGCTTCACGCATCGGCACATTTCTTTCAGCCATCTTCTTCTCCTGGTTAACGATTTACGCCGCTGTGATGAACGGAGCCGCGTGCGCCGTTAGTTCTCAACATACACATTGGTAAACAGATCTTCATAGCCGGGGTCCGGGCTGTTGAGCGCGTATTCAACCGATGCTTCGACGATACGGTCCTGTTCGCCGTCGATATCATCCAGTTCGGCCTGAATATCCGGGTACTGGCTGATAAGTTTGGTCTTCAGCAGCGTAATCGGATCGCGGTTCTGCACCCATTCCTCAAGCTCATCCTTCAGCACCTTGTCGTAAGAACGGTCGGAGACGCCATGGCCCTTATAACGATAGGTCATCGACTCGATCAGAACCGGGCCTTTCTTCCGGGCATAGTTCACGCCTTCCTGAACGATATTGTGAACTGCAACCACATCCTGACCGTCAACGCGACCGAGATCCTTCATGCCATAGGCGACGGCGCGCTTGTGCAGATGCGGCTGGCCGCTGGCGGCGTCGATACGGGTGCCCATGCCCACGAGATTGTTTTCAATAATCCACACCACCGGCAGATTATAAATCTGGCTGAAGTTCATCGATTCGTGGAAGTATCCGTTGTTGGTCGCGCCGTCACCGATAAAGCTGATGATGACCTCATCGGTATTGCGATAGCGGCAGGCCAGCCCAATGCCTGCTGCAATCGGCAGGTGACCGCCGACAATGGCGTAACCGCCCCAGAAGTTATGCTCGCGTGATGCAAGGTGCATCGAACCGCCTTTACCACCGCTGACACCATCGACCTTGCCCATCATCTCGGCCATCAACGGTTTTGCATCTACACCGCGTGCCAGTGCGATCCCATGATCGCGGTAGGCGGTGATGACATGATCCCGCTCGGTAAGGGCGGAAAGTGCACCCACACCGGTCGCCTCATGGCCGCTGTACAAATGCAGATACACGCCGGTGATTTTCTTATCCTGATAGAGTTCATCGCAGCGTGTTTCAAATTTGCGGATCAGCACCATCTGACGATACCAATCCAGCAGTGTCTCCTTACTGATATCGACCTTGCTGATGTCTGCCATTATGTCTCCTTACCACTGCCCGTTTCCAACATGAGAGGGCATCGTCACTCATATTCCAACATTCTACCAATTGCACGCGCAAAAGGTAGTTCAGTCCAATCAAAAACTCACCTATCGCCAACAATATCAGGTGTTTTGGGGGTTACAGATCCACAGTTTACCGTGCTTCGAAGTGAAACGGTAGTTTCTTCTGAAACCATAGCCTCACCAGTTCGCAGGCTGTAACCGTCTATTGCAGTTCAATGATCGTGATGCTGAACGGTGGCAGCGTTTCCAGCGGCAGATAGGCGTCAAAGCCGCCGTCTGCGTCCAGCACCGGGATCTGTGCCGCACTACCGGTTTCGCCCAGAATGATTTCCGCCGTGCTGACCGCTGACAGGGCGGACGAGTCCAGCGCAAGTGCATAATCCTGCACAGGGCGCTCATCCATATTGATGATGACTAACACGCGCTGTTCATCATTGACGCGCAGATAACTCAAAACCTTGCGACTTTCACTCGAAACCAGTATCAGATCCCCAGTGCGCAGGGCGCTGTTATCATTCCGCACATTGATAAGCTGATTGTAAACATTCCAGAGCGAGTCGGCATCGGCCTGCTGTAGAGTCACGTTGGCGCTCTCGATATCGGTGTTGAGCCTTTGCCATGGCGTACCGGTGGTGAATCCGGCGTTTTCCAGATCAGCATCCCACTGCATCGGCGTGCGGATCAGTTCGTCGGGCTTCTGGCCGGTCATGCCGATTTCTTCCCCGTAGTAGATGAACGGCACACCGGGCAGCGTCAGATAGACATAAGGCGTCAGTTTCGCGTAATCAACCCGATTGCGGATCTGCGTCATCAGCCGGTTCTGATCATGATTGGTGGCGAAGACCGCGTACTGCTGCCCCGGATAGGCGTTAATGACCGTTTCCAGTATTGGCATCAGGATACGGGGCAGGCCAAAGCTGGCACTGCGGACCAGTGTGGTCGCCAGATCGAACTCAAAGACGATATCGACCTCATCCGGCACATACTGGGCGCTCAGGGTGGTGCTGGTCCATGCTTCACCGACGAGCAGGGCATCCGGTTTGATGGATTTCACGAAGTCATGATACATCTGAAGCCATGCATGGGTTTCGGCGGTATTTTCCTGTGCCGGGCCATTCGCGTAGATATATTTGATCGCATCCAGCCGGAAGCCATCGACGCCCATTTCTTCCAGCCAGAAGCGGGTGACATCATACATCTGCGCGGTGACAACCGGATTGGCGAAATTGAGATCCGGCATCTCGGACCAGAACAGCGCGTAATAATAACGGTCATTTTTCCGATACCATACCTGCTGGCCGTCCGGCCCACGGAAGCCGGGATTCTCATCTTCCCACACATACCAGCTCGCATACGGAGAGTTAGGGCGCTGTGATTCGATGAACCACGGATGCTGGCTGGAGGTGTGATTCAGCACAAGGTCGATGATGACGGCAATATCGCGCTTGTGGGCTTCTTCGATCAGTTCGCGAAAGTCGTCGAGCGTCCCGTAATCCGGGTGGATGTCGTAATAATCAGTGACATCATAACCGTGATAGCTGGGCGAAGGCATGATCGGCATCAGCCAGATACCCGTCACGCCCAGATCATCGGTGGTGGTCGGATCGCCGTCGTTCAGATAATCCAGCTTTTCGATCACGCCCTGTAAATCGCCAATGCCGTCACCGTCGCTGTCGTAAAAGCTGCGGACGAAGATCTCGTAAAAGATGCGATCATTCCACCATTCATTTTCAGTCGGGGGCGGGTTTGAGTCTTCACCCTGCATGGATGCTGGCAGGGCAGCGGCGAAGAAGGCCAACAGGCTGATCACGATGACCAGCACGCGGAACGGTTGCAGCGATCTTAAATTATGCATAAAAGTTATCCTGACGCAGTTTTTCAGCCAGGTGCTGAATCCTCTGATGTGCCCCTTTTGACGGAGCGCCATGTCCCAGTGCCAGTGTTTCCACCGGCATCGCTGCGACCTTTTGAATCGACTGAATCGCCAGCGGCATATCGAGTGTAACAATGGCGAGTGGTTTGATCAGGCCGAAGATCGGCAGATCCATCATGACATCGCCACCGATTAACAGCCGTTTGTCCGGCCACCATAAGCCGCTCTGTCCGACCGAATGGCCGGGCAGTTCGACGACTTCAAAATACCCGCCGACACAATCCCCTTCCCGTACTTCGACATCCACCCGCGCAGGAGTGCGATTTTCTGCGGGCATCGAGTTCGCGATCACTCTGGAGATGAAGTTCAGGTGGTCCGGTCTTTTATCAGACAGTGGAGCATCGCCACGGGTGATCGGCGCTTCTTTCTGATGCGTGATGACCTTTACGCTGTCGGGCAGCAGTTTGAGCAGCGCGGGCAGTCCGCCGACGTGATCCGGGTGTGTATGGGTGATAAAGACACCGGTCACATCCTGCGGCGACAGGCCGATTGAAGGGAACTCACTGATGAGCTTGCGCATCTGGCCTTCATTGATCGCCGCATCCACAATGATGACACCTTCCGGCGTTTTCAGGACATAGACATTGACCAGTCCCATAAATGTCCGGCAGTACACACCCTCTTCAATCAGTTTCATCGATGTTTATCCTGTGGTGTATGAGAATAAAAATCCGGGGCGCGAAGCCCCAGTCCCTGCGACAAACAGACAGCCTCATGCAATGGTGACTTCGGGACAGAGATAGACATCCTGAATGGCGTTGAGCAGCGCCGCACCTTCCTGAATGGGCCGCTGGAATGCCTTGCGCCCGCTGATCAGGCCGGTCCCGCCTGCACGCTTGTTGATCACGGCGGTCAGAATGGCTTCCTCAAAATCGTTCGCGCCGCTGGCCCCACCAGAATTGATCAGACCAATGCGGCCCATATAGCCATTCGCCACCTGATAGCGCGTCAGGTCGATGGGGTGGTCGCTGGTGAGCTGCGTATAAATGCGGTCGTCCAGCTTGCCGTATGACGAGCCGCCGGTATTGAGGGCTTTAAAGCCGCCGTTGACCGTCGGCAGCTTCTGCTTGACGATGTCAGCCTTGATGGTGACCCCCAGATGATTGGCCTGTCCGGTCAGGTCGGCGGCGGCCTCGTAGTTTGTGCCGTTCACGCTGAAACCGGGATTGCGGGTGTAGCACCACAGCACAGTTGCCAGGCCAAGTTCATGGGCATAGGCGAAAGCCTGCGCCACTTCGACAAGCTGGCGTGTGCTTTCTTCGGAGCCGAAATAGATTGTCGCGCCGACGGCGACCGCGCCCATATTCCACGCGTCCTTAATCGTCCCGAACATCACCTGATCAAATTTGTTGGGCATGGTCAGCAGTTCGTTATGGTTGATTTTTACCATAAACGGGATTTTGTGCGCGTATTTGCGTGCGACTGCACCCAGCACGCCGAAGGTCGATGCGACGGCATTACAGCCGCCTTCTATCGCAAGCCTGACGATATTTTCAGGATCGAAGTACATTGGGTTGGGCGCGAATGAAGCCCCGGCGGAATGTTCGATGCCCTGATCGACTGGAAGAATGGAGAGATAACCCGTGCCTGCCAGCCTGCCTGTATTGAACATCTGCTGTAGGCTGCGAAGGACCTGCGGATTGCGGTCGCTCTGGGTATAGTAATCATCAACAAAGGTTGGGCCGGGCAGATAAAGCTGATCCTTGCTGATCGTCTGGCTGGTGTGATTGAGCAGGGTATCTGCCTTGTCGCCCAGCGCCTGAACGATCCTGTCGATATTATACGTGCTCTGTACTGTGTCGCCGATCATGATGCTCCTCTCCTCTTGGTTAAGCGTTGGCTGCACTATAGCGATTATGAGTCGGACTGGTAAATTTCCACGCTATAGCAGGTTAAAATGATCGTGAGAAGTATTAAGATTTTTAGATCTGTTTACCTTTTTTGGATTTCGGCACTATAATTAGGAATACATAGTCGAAGCATTGATTCCACAACAAACAAGTGATCGAAAACGATGGTACTCCTACAACATAAACGCGACGAAATGCTGCATTACCTGAACGCCCTGGCCGATCCGGATTATCAGCTTCGCGTCTGGGTGCGCGGTGAGTCAGTGCCGGAAATCGGCCAGGACTGTCTGGGTTATGCGCTGACCTTCTTCTATGAGGATACGATGCTGTTTGAAGCCCCCGAACGCAATATCGGGACGATCCTCACCTCCGCCCATGAAGCCGCAGGTATGCGTAAGCTGGCGGCGGCCATGGGGCGGGTTCTTCATCAGGTTGGAGAAGACCGGCACGATAACGAGTACATCGCCTGCCCGTACTGGCGCGCTGTGATCAGTGCTGCACACGAGGCGCTGGTGACCTGCCACAACGGGGCAGGAGTTTAACCCAAGCCGGTATCACGGTTCACGCCCTGTCACCCTATTGCGCGACAGGGACGTGAACGAATACCATCTAGCGTGATTTCACCGCAATCGTCTCGATCTCGACCATGCCGTCCTTCGGAAGCCGCGCCACCTGAACGGTTGAGCGGGCAGGCGGTGTATCGGGGAAGTATTCCGCATACACCTCATTCATGGCGGTGAAGTCATTCATATCCTTCAGGAAAACGGTTGTCTTCACGACGTCCGCCAGCGTGCATCCGGCTGCTTCAAGCACTGCCGCGATATTTCTCAGCGCCTGATGCGTCTGCTCCTGAATCCCACCCGGCACAAAATCGTTAGTGGCCGGATCTACCCCCAGTTGACCGGCAGTGAACACAAAGCCGTTCACGGTTTCAATGGCCGGTGAATAAGGTCCGCCTGCGGCAGGTGCCTTATCAGAATTATAAGCGGTCTTGTTTGCCATCTCTAAGCTCCTTGTAAATGCAGCATCCGGGAAAGTTCTCGCAGGACAAGTTCAGGGCGCTCGTCACGCAGCAGCGGCAGACGGCTGCGCGTGCGGTTGATCTGATGCAGGTCGATCTGGCCGGTGATCAGTGCTTCGTCCAGATAATGACCTTGCGTCACAAATTCACCGTCAGGGTCAACGATGGATGATCCACCCCAGAAATTCTTGCCATCCTCATAACCAACCCGATTGCAATGGATCACATAATTGGTGAACATACTGCCATAAGCCTGATTGACCAGCTCCACCCAGCGTGAACTGCTCAGGCGGTCGCCGGTATCCAGCCCACGGCTGGGGCTGGAACTGTGAAACAGCATCACATCAGCGCCATCCAGCCACAGCAGATAGGGCGGCGACATATGCCAGAAATCCTCACAGATCAGCATCCCGAACCGTCCGAACCGTGTATCAAAGGCGCGGATCTTCTCACCCTGATCGAAGAAACGCGACTCGTCGAACATCGAGTAGGTGGGCAGATAGATCTTCTGATGGACGTGCAGGCACTCACCCTGCGACAGGTATGCCTGCGCGATATAATACCGGTTGCGGGTGTCGCGCTGCACAAAGCCGAAGGTGAAGTCGATCTGCTGGCTGGCATCCAGCAGGGCGCTGAAAACCGGATCATCAGCGGTGGTGGTAATCGCGACTTCTGAAACAAGATCCTGTAACTGGTAACCTGTCAGCGACAGTTCCGGGAACAGCAGCAGATCAACACCCTGCTGCGCTGCCCTTGAGATATACTCAAGATGCTTATCCAGATTAGCACGCACGTCGCCAAGCTTCGGGTAGATCTGGGCCATTCCGACATTAACACGCATCAAGGATGAGTCTTTCTACTGATGGATGAGGCGATCATCCTATTTTTGCAGATTTTCGCTCAACCTGCGAGAGCTTGAACAGACCACCCGGCATTTGCCATCGGCAACCGCTGCCAGCAACCGTAGTCGGCAACCGCCGTCGCAAGCGATGAAAGGACGATCACAGCGCATGGCTGAATTTATCACCGTCGAGCAGGCGGCTGACCTGATCACGGATGGGATGACACTCGCACTCGGCGGCATGACCCTCTACCGGCGTCCGGTCGGGTTTGTGCGGGCACTGCTGCGCCGGTCGTCACACCCACGCGATCTGACGCTGCTCAGCTTCACCTGTGGCTATGAGTCTGATCTGCTGGTGGGGGCAGGCTGTATATCGAAGGTGCGGACGGTCTATTTCGGGCTGGAAGCCTTCGGCCTTGCGCCGATGTTCACCGAAAAAGCCAATCGCGGCGAGCTTGAGGTGATTGAGGAAACCGAAGCCAGTCTGGTGTTAGGGTTGCGTGCCCATATCTCCGGTGTTGGATATCTGCCTTCGACCGCGTGGGTGGGGACCGATCTGCCCAATCTGCGACCTGACGTCAAAATGGTCAGCGATCCGTACACGGGGGACACACTTTCCGCTTTTCCGGCGGTCCCGGTCGATGTTGCCGTGCTGCACGCGCTTGAAGTGGATCACAGTGGGAATGTCAGTATCAATCACAATCTGGGTATTGATCCTGAACTGGTATTTGCAGCGAAAACCGTGATCGTGACCGCCGAGCGGCGTGTGGAGCGTGTCGAGCGGTCGGCGGATCGGCATATCATCCCCGCGCCGGGGGCGCACTATATCGCCCTCTGTCCCGAAGGGGCAGCCCCGACGAGCTGTTATCCGCTGTATCGTCTGCGCGGCGGTGAGCTGATGCGCTATGTTGAAGCCTGCAATGCGGGTGACTTTGAAGCCTATCTCCAGCATTTTCTGACGACATCGCCGGACCGGACCTAACGGCGCATGAATGGGCCTTGCAGCCGCTCGGTATCTGACATACACTCATAGTCCAGCCGGGGGAGTCCATGCAAATGGGCTGAGAGGATGCGTGATGCCGCATCGACCCTTCACCTGATCCGGATCATACCGGCGTAGGGAGTGTGTGTACTCAGGCCAATAATCCATAGGCCGCACGTCACCGCAACTACGCCACTTTGTGAATTCGCAAAGTGGTTTTTGTTTCCCTTCACCCTTTGTTTCCCGGCATCGTTTCGCGTTTTAAGTGCTTTAGAAATGGCTTAAGGCTTAACATGAGGGAGTTTTCCATGAATTACCGAAATCTTTTGCGTCATATCGTGCTGATCGGCGTCTTTGGCTTGCTGCTGGTCGGCGTATTGCCTGTCACCGGTGCGCTTGTCAGGATGCAGGGCAGTGAATCGGTCACACTGCGTCTGGTGACCCATGACAGCTTCAGTGTCAGCGAAGAGGTGCTGGATGCCTTTCAGGAAGAAAGCGGTATTACGGTCGAGATCGTCCGGCTGGGGGATACCGGTACGCTGGTGAATCAACTTGTCCTCAGCGCGAATAACCCGCTGGGGGATGTCGTCTTCGGCATCGACAACACCTTCCTCAGTCGGGCACTGGCCGCTGATCTGTTCATCCCCTACGAATCCGAACTGCTGGAACACGTGCCGGATGAATTCCAGATCGACGCCGAGTTCCGCGTCACGCCGGTGGACTTTGGCGACATCTGCCTGAATTATGATGTTGCCTACTTTGAGGAAAATGATCTCGATGTGCCATCCAGTCTGGAAGATCTGACAGATCCAGCCTATGAGGGCCTGCTGGTGGTTGAAAATCCGGCCACCTCATCCCCAGGGCTGGGCTTCCTGCTGGCGACGATTGAAGTCTTCGGTGAAGAAGGCTATCTCGAATACTGGCAGCAGTTGGTGGAGAACGATGTGCTGGTGGTCGATGACTGGACGACCGCCTATTATGGTGAGTTCACCGTCCCCAGCGAGTCCGGTACGCGTCCGCTGGTGGTGAGCTATGCCAGCAGTCCACCGGCAGAAGTCTACTTCGCCGATCCGCAGCCGGAGACCGCGCCGACGGCCTCAGTGGTCGCTGATGATACCTGCTTCCGCCAGATCGAATTTACCGGCATCCTGAACGGCACCGATCACGAAGCCGAAGCGCGGCAGTTGATCGACTTCCTGTTGAGCGACGCTTTCCAGAATGACCTGCCGCTTCAGATGTTCGTCTTCCCGGTCAGTGAGGAAGCAGAACTGCCGGAAGTGTTTGAGGAATTCGCCGCTGTACCGGAGCAGCCGATCCAACTGGACGAAGCGGCGATCCAGCTTCTGGAAGAAAACCGCGAGACATGGCTCGAAGCATGGACGGAGACCGTCCTGCGGTAGCGTTGTCTAAGGCTTAATCGTCCGATACGGACACGCCGTTACTAACAAATCAAATGTAGGGGCCGGATTCTTCCGGCCCTCAGCATCGGGACAGATGATGATTTCAGCAGATGGTAGTGTAGCGAGACCGACAGCGCCGACGACAGCCGGACGATTTCAGCGCTATGCACCGTGGCTGAAAGGGCTGCTTTTCCTGCTGCCGGTCTCATTTCTGGCGCTGTTCTTCTTTTACCCACTGCTGTCGATCTTTCAGATCAGCCTGTTCCCCGAAGATCAGCTTGATCTGAGCGGGTTCACGCGCATCGCGACCTCTGCCTATTATCGCGAGACTTTTTTCTTCACCCTCTGGCAGGCCGCGCTCTCCACACTGCTGACGATTGCCTTCGCGCTGCCGACCGCATACATCTTTACCCGCTTCCGCTTCTTCGGCAAGGATTTTCTGCTGTCATTTGCGACCCTGCCATTTGTGCTGCCGACGGTGGTCGTGGCGACTGCATTTGATGCGCTGCTCGGTCGCAGCGGCGTACTTAACAGCATACTGATGTCGCTGTTTCGTCTGGAGGCCGCGCCCGTTCAGCTCGAACGGACACTGGCGCTGATCCTGATCGCGCATGTTTTCTATAACTACGCCGTCGCCCTGCGGATTCTCGTCGGCTACTGGTCGAATCAGAATGCCAGAATCGAAGAAGCGGCCCGCGTGTTAGGGGCGCATGGCTGGCGGCTGTGGTGGCATATCCGCCTGCCGATGCTGCGACCTGCGCTGCTGGCGGCCAGTGCGCTGGTCTTCATCTTCACCTTTACCAGCTTCGGCGTGATCGTCATTCTGGGCGGGCTTCAGTTCGCGACGCTGGAAGTGGAGATCTACCGCCAGTCGCTCAGCCTTTTCAACCTGCCGATGGCGGCGGCGCTTTCACTCATTCAGATCCTGACCATGTTCCTGATGATGATCGTCTATACACGGCTTCAGCGTCGCATCGTGATCGATCTTCAGTCGTCCAGACGGGTGGCGCGGCCTGCCCACACAACGCGGGAACGGCTGCTGGTGATCGCAACCCTGATTTTCATGTCACTGCTGCTGTTTATGCCGCTGATTGCGCTGGTAATCCGGTCATTCACCGCCGGGCGCGGCATCGGGAATTACACCGGCCTGTCACAGAACCTGCGCGGATCGGTGCTGTTCGTCCCACCTGCTGAAGCCATCGGGAATTCGCTCACCTTCGCGCTGATTACCACGCTGCTGGCGGTCGTGCTCGGCATCATCACTGCCTATCTGCTGAATTCGCGCAGTCGGGCGGCGCGCTGGCTGGACCCGGTCTTCATGCTGCCGCTTGCGACCAGCGCCGTCACGCTCGGCTTCGGATTTATCATCGCCCTGGACGAGCCGCCGCTGAATCTGCGCTCTTCGGTGGCGATTATCCCACTGGCGCATACGCTCGTCGCGCTGCCGTTTGTGGTGCGCAGTGTACTGCCCGCGCTGCGAAGTATCCCGCCGAATCTGCGGGAAGCCGCGCAGAGTCTGGGGGCATCGCCGCTGATGGTCCTGCGACTGGTTGATTTCCCCCTGATCAGCCGGTCGGTATTCGTCGGCGCGACGTTTGCTTTTACCGTGAGCATGGGGGAATTCGGGGCGTCGCTGTTTGTCGCACGGCCTGATACACCGACGATCCCGATCGTTATCTTCCGCCTGCTCGGTCAGCCGGGGGCGGCGAATTACGGTCAGGCGCTGGCGATGAGCGTGATCCTGATGACCGTCTGCGCCATCAGCTTTATAATGCTGGATCGGGTGCGCGGGATCGGCGCGGGGGAATTCTAGTGATAGGGTCTGCAATAGGCGGAAAGAAACAGGCTGATGCTGGAGATTAACGGGATACGCCGGTCATTTGATGGTCAGCCGGTGCTGAAGGGCGTCGATCTGACGATTGCCGATGGCGAGATCGTCTGTCTGCTGGGGGCCAGTGGCAGTGGAAAAACCACCCTGCTGCGGATTATCGCTGGCCTTGAGTATGCAGATGCTGGCAGCGTGAAGCTGGACGGCGCATCGATTCTGTCGATTCCGGTGCACCAGCGTGATTTCAGCTTTATGTTTCAGGATTTCGCGCTCTTCCCACATCTGAATGTCGTGCAGAATGTCGTCTTCGGGCTGCGGATGCGGAAGGTGAATCGGGCCGCACAGCAGAAGCGCGTCGCAGAGGTGCTCGATCTGGTTGGCCTCAGCGGATTTGAACAGCGCGATGTGACCGAACTTTCCGGCGGAGAGCGTCAGCGGGTGGCACTGGCACGCAGCCTTGCCCCCAGTCCGCGCCTGCTGCTGCTGGATGAGCCGTTGGGATCACTGGATGCGTCTCTGCGCGAACGGCTGGCGGTGGAACTGCGCGAGATCATCCGGCAGACAGGGCTGACCGCCGTCCATGTGACGCATGATCAGCAGGAAGCCTATGCGATTGCCGACCGCATCGCGATCATGCATCACGGGCAGATTGAGCAGGTAGATGCGCCAGAGGCACTGTATTACCGCCCCCGGACGACATACGCCGCCCGCTTTCTCGGCCTGAACAATATCCTGCCGGTGGATGAAAAGCAGGCCGGTCAGGTGCATACGCCGGTCGGCTGGATACCTTTCAGCAACGGTGACGGTCAGGTGGACGCCGTGCTGCTGCATCCGGAAGGTATTCAGCTTGCCGCGCACGTTGTGCCTGCCGCTCATGCCGCGTCTGCTGCGCCGGATCGTGAGGCCGTATCGAAACGGATTGAAGTCACGGCGCGGGTGCGTGAATGCGTCTTTCTGGGGGATGCTTACCGCATGGTGGTCTGTCATGAAAACGGCGCCTGTATGACATTTCGGGCCTATTCACCGCCGCTGCCTGATGTCGGCTCGCTGACCACGGTCTATGTTGATCCGGCGTGGATTCTCCCGCTGATTTCGACCGATGCGCTGTAAATGCGGTGTCCGTGGCAATGGGTTTACAAAGGCAGGTATTTGATTCTCGGTTCAGGTGTTTAGGGGCGGACAGGGCGCCATTGCAAGCAATGCGGCCCAGTCCCTACCTTCGACGTGTGCATTCATGCACCTTGCATTCATGCACCTTGCAGGGACGCCACACATGCTTGCATGTCCGGGGCGTCCGCCGTAGGCTACTTGTATGTCGTTTCCGGTATTTACATAAGCTTCAGTGCAATTTTCTGAATTTCCAAATAGTTTCTGATTTTGGCAGATTATTTTACGCGGAGTTTGATTTCATAATCCTTCGCACTGCTGACGTCCACCCAATAAGGCTGCACCAGCTCATAATTACAATCGCCTTCGGTGATGAAATTCAGCACAATTTTGATCCGCTTCCGTTCCTCATTCACCTTTACTTTGGCGATCTCGTGGCGTGCGGTGCAGCCGATACCCTTGCTCCATGTCCCGGCAAGGACCGCGCCGCCGCTGAAATCGAACGCCTTCCGCTCGACAGGCTGATCGCAGAGTCGGCTGTTATCCGCCAGATCAAACAGTTTAGAGAGCTGCGATTCGTCGTGCAGGACGAAGCTGTTCCCGGCGGCATCAAAGGCGGAATCGAAGCAGATGCCCTGCATAATATCATTAGCATCGGTAAGCTGCCCGACCTGCGCGGCTGCCGTCTCGCCCTGATCTGATGGGGGACGGGAGGTGAAATTGAGCGCACACCCGCTGATGCACAGCCAGATCACGACACTCGCGGCGCATATGCAGATCCAGCGCGTGCAGATCGGCGGGTAAAATGTAAAGTTACGAGACATTAACCTGATCACAATTGTATTATTGATAATATCATCCCTATAATATGAATTGGTGTCTATTACAGATTCGTGGACCAGATGCTGGCTGCTCATATTATTGGTTCGCAGCAGTGCTGATTGCGTGGTATGATGCACCGATTATTCACAGTACTTATCCTTAACCTGGACTCTGCGACCTGCCATGCGCGTTCTCATCATTTCCGATATTCACGCAAATTATACTGCCTTTGAAACCGTCCTTAGAGATGCAAAGGACGAGTGGGATTATGTCTGGTGTCTTGGCGACGTCGTCGGCTATGGCCCTGATCCCAATGAATGTGTCGAAAAACTTCAGGAGCTTCCGCATCTGTGCCTCGCCGGTAATCATGACTGGGCGGCACTCAATCGGCTGGATATTCACACCTTCAACCCCGATGCGCGCCGCGCCGTTGACTGGACGCGGACCACGCTCACACCCGCCAATACCCGCTGGCTGGAAGCCCTGCCGACGACGTTTGTGATCGGTGAATTTACGCTGGTTCATGCCAGCCCACGTGAACCGATCTGGGAATATATTCTGGAGCCGTTCGTCGCGGCGATGAACTTCCCGCATTTCGAAACGCCGTACTGTCTGGTCGGGCACACCCACCAGCCGGTGATCTACGAAATGCAGGGCGACCTGCGCGAACCTGACACCGTCCGCCCGACCTACGGGCAGAAGCGGATGCTCAACGGCCACCGTCAGATTATCAATCCCGGCAGCGTCGGCCAGCCGCGAGATGCTGATCCACGCGCCGCTTATGCGCTGCTGGATTTCGACCGGCATATCTGGGAACATCGCCGCGTGGAATACGATATCGCTTCGGTGCAGAGTCGCATGCGCAAGCACGATATGCCCGAGCGACTGATTACACGTCTCGAGTACGGCTGGTAACATCTGTTCAGCAGCACCCATTCAGCAGTATCTGCGAATACCAATACCTGCCTGTAGCCGATCAGACAATCGAGCGGATTTAAACCTCTATGACTGCTAAAGACGGAAGTCAGAAAGAAGATTCTGACTCGATCAGCGCTAAAATGCTGGATTATCTGATGGAAATCTACCGCCTGAATGATCGCAAGGCGGGTGATAACCCCTATGTCAGCACCTCACAGCTTGCTGACCTTCTCGGTGTGACGGCCCCGGCGGTCAATCGTATGGTGACACGCCTGCGCGAACAGGGCCTGCTCCATCACGAGCCATATCAGGGCATCCGTCTGACAGAGCAGGGCGAACATGAAGCGCGGCTGCGGCTGCGGCTTCACCGGATTGCAGAGGCATTTCTGGTCAATGTGATGGGCTTTTCGTGGGAAGTCGTCCATGATGAAGCGCAGAAGCTCAGCGCCGGGATGAGCGCCGTGCTGACAGATCGCATGTGGGAAATGGCGGGGAAACCGGCGTTCTGCCCGCATGGAGAGGCGATCCCTCTGCCAGACGGTACACTAATCCAGCCGGATGATATTCTGCTGACGGATGCCAGGCCCGAAGTGATCTACCATGTAACCCGCATCCTCACCCGTGAACCCGACCGTCTGAATTATATGTCCGCACTGGGGTTGATGCCGGGGGCAAAGGTGCAGTTGATCCACGCCGCGCCGTTCCATGGGCCGATGCAGCTTCGACTGCGTGATGAATACCGCATTGTCGGCCATAACCTTGCCGAACTGATCCGGGTCAGACTGGCCTGACATCCCAGCCTGACAAATGAGATGTTGCACGATGTAGGGTTAACCTGTGAAAGCGATATAGATTTATCCCGCTTTTCTCTCGTGACACACGGCTCGAAGATACGCCGCTTTATGAGGTATTGTAGGGACTCCCGACGGGGCGTCC
>CAYNDH010000003.1:63242-78796 GCA_964395665.1 uncultured Anaerolineaceae bacterium | reverse complement strand
CATGTTTAGGCGTTGTCCCTACAAGGTGCATAAATGCACGGTGCATAAATGCACACGTCGAAGGTAGGGACAGGGCCGCATTGCTTGCAATGGCGCCCGGTCCGCGCCGGAAACCAATTTTCAGATAGCCTCTAGCGCACTTAATCATGCTCTGGCTGGCGCTTATCAAGAGGATACCTGATGGTTCAATCCAGCCACCCTGAAGAGATTTTACTCACCCTGCGTGACGAAAATATTCACTTTGTTGATCTCTGGTTCAGTGACATCACCGGCGGCGTGAAAAGCGTCACCATCCCGGCGTCGCGCATGGAAGGCGTGCTGACTTATGGGGCCGGTTTCGATGGCTCGTCACTGGAAGGCTTCGCCCGTGCTATTGAAAGTGACATGATCCTGAAGCCTGACCTCAACACCTTTGTGACGCTGCCGTGGAACAGCGAAGAAGAGCGCACCGCCCGCATGATCTGCACCGTGTTCACCCCGCAGGGCGAGTCGTTTATTGGTGATCCGCGCACCGTGCTGATCCGCGCTCTTGATCAGGCGGAGCAGATGGGTTTCCGGTTTAAAACCGGCATGGAGCTGGAATTTTTCCTCTTTGGGCTGGATGCCACCGGCAAACCGATCACCGAGCGCGTCTATGACACGGACAGCTACTTTGATCTGCCAGCAGAACAGGCCCAGAGCCTGCGCCGTAAGATGCTCCGCGTGCTCGATCAGCTTACGATCACGGTCGATTCGACGCATTCCGAGATCGCCCACGGTCAGCACGAAATCGGCCTCAGTTACAGTGACGCGCTGGCCTCAGCCGATGATGTGATCACCGCCCGCATCGCGCTCCGCACTGTGGCGGCCCAGCAGGGGCTGCACTGCACATTCATGCCGCGCCCAGCAGCGCATCTGCCCGGTTCCGGGATGCATACCCATCAAAGCCTGCACGATCTCGAAACCGACCGCAACCTCTTCGCTGACTCTGATGATGAATATGGGATTTCAGAAATCGCCCGACAATTTCTGGCAGGGCAGCTTTACCATGCCCGTGCCATGTGCGCGGTGATCGCCCCGCTGGTGAATTCGTATAAGCGCCTTGGGCGCAGTTTCGAAGCACCGCTTTCAGTCACATGGGCACATGTCAATCGCGCCGCGCTGATCCGCGTGCCGAGCATCAGCCCAGGCCGGGAAAGCCACACCCGCCTTGAGCTTCGCTGCCCTGATCCCAGCAGCAACCCATATCTGGCGACAGCGGTCATGCTGGCCGCCGGTCTCGATGGCATCCGCAATCAGATGGTGCTGGCCGACGCACTTGAGGAAACACTGCTCACGCCGCCGCGCAATCGCCGCCGCGTCGAGACACTGCCGGCGACACTGGCCGACGCGCTGGATGCGCTGGAAGAAGACGAAGTGATGATGAACGCCCTTGGCCCCTATATCGGCGATCGCTATCTGGCCGCCAAACGTCAGGAATATGACGAGTACGAGCGTCAGGTTACGGCCTGGGAAATCGAACGCTATCTGACACGCTATTGATAAGCCGGACCGAGCGGCGTTAGATGATTACTCCGCCCCAAGTGTCAGTGGATGCAGCCGCTGGAAGGCGCGTTCGGCATCGGTTGTGGTGATGACCATCGCGACGCTGTTCTGTCCGGGGCCGTGTGAGATCGCTCGGGTGGCGATGTCCCCTAATTGGGCCAGAATCTGCCCGACGAGCGCGGTTTCCGTCTGATGAAATCCGACCGCGCTCACCACCAGCACCGGCTCGACACGCCACAATGCCAGGTCAGGGTCGGATTGCAGGCGGCTTTCCAGCCGGTTTCGCAGAATGCGCGGGGCTTCCGGGCCAGCGCTCAACGGGACGACGAAACATAAGAAGGTTTCGGTATACGACTGTGCCAGAATCACCACATCGGTATGGCTGCCCGCTGTCTGGAACATCTCCTGATCCACCACCGACACGATCCGTGAGATCGGGCCGCTCTGCCGGTTCATCAGGCCGATACCCGCAATCGATGTGATCGCCTTGACAGGCTGCGTGCCGCCGGTCTTTGCCGAGATCAGCGTGCCGGGATTCTGCGGCTTGTAGACATTTTTCACCCGCAGCGGGATCTGACTCTGTGCCAGTGGGCTGATCATGCGCGAATGCAGCACCCGCGCCCCAAAATAGGCCAGTTCCTGCATCTCGCCATACGACAGCGAATCGATCACGTGTGCATAGGGGACTTCACGCGGGTCACTGGACATAATGCCATCGACATCCGTCCACACCCACACCTCATCCGCTTTCAGGCACACACTCAAAATCGAAGCGGAGAAGTCACTGCCACCGCGTCCCAGTGTGGTCTGTTTGCCTTTCAGGTTGCTCGCGATATATCCCGTGATGACCGGCACAATTTTACGGGACAGCATCGGCACCAGATACACATCAATCCGCGATTGTGTCCCGTCCCAGTCCGGGTTCGCATGGCCGTGGACATCATCCGTCAGGATCAGATCGGTCGCATCGACCGCCACGCCACGGATATTATTCTGACGCAGCAGCGCCGCGACTACCCGCGCCGCCAGCTTTTCCCCCGTGCCGACCACCGCATCAATCGCATCCGGTGCGACATCCGGTGTTGACATATCATCCGCAATCGACTGACAGATATTCAGCATATCGTACAGCAGCCGGTCGATGTCCGCCTGAAGCGCGTTGCGCTCGGTCGCATTCAGCGGCATTTTCTCGACGATATTCAGGTGTCGTGCGCGGATATTGGCCGCGATACGTCGATAGCCGCGCCGGTTGCTTAGCTGGGCGAGCTGGGTGGCTTCCAGTAACGCATCGGTGACGCCTTCCAGCGCTGAAACCACCAGAACAAGGCGTTCCCACATGCTGTATTCATGCAGGATAATACTGATCACCTGCGACAGGGCGCCGGTAGTGCCGAGCGCAGCGCCACCGAATTTCATCACCAGAGTATGACGCGCACTTTTGTTTCTGTCGTTCAATGTCGTACTGCTTTCTGGAGGGTGCCTTTGATGGGTGCTGCCGGGATGCAGATACAGATCCAGTAAAAAGGTTGTATGCCTTCCATCCGGGCAGGGGATGGGAGGCAAAACCGTAAAATTGTATGGGATATAAGGGAAAGCGTGAAGGTGTTTAGAAGCATCGCTGTATCAGATGTTGATGCCAGTAGTTCAATCAGAATTTCAATCCGGTACCAGAAATGCGCCGTTCGTGATTTACCCGACCCTCTGGTATGATTGTAACATGGAACTTATGGTTCACAATATCGCACTGGTATCTCCTGAGCCGAAAAAGGGCAGGAGAGTGTTCGGATGAGAAAACCTCTATGAGTGATATGATACGGCAGCAGACCGTTGCCGGTGTACGTTTTACCAATGTTGGAAAGCTGTATCATTTTGATTACAGCGACTTCCCCGATCTGCAGGTCAACGATTATGTGATCGTCGAGACCCTGCGTGGCCGTCAGATGGGGCAGATTATGGCCTTTGCTGAAGCAGACCCGGAGCGGGAACACAAGCCGATTATGCGCCCCGCCAGCCCGCGTGATCTCGTCCTCAAACAGCACTGGGAAGCACAGGAGCCGGAAGCGCTGGTCATCTGTCGCGAGACCGCGCAGAGGCTCGGCGGTTTCAACGATGTCAAGTTTGTGGCCGCACAGTATAACTACGACGGCTCGCAGCTCACATTCCTTTTCAGTGCCGAGCAGAAGATCAACACCAGCAAACTGGCCGCTGAACTCGGCAGGCACTTTGATACACAGATCGAGATGCGGCAGATCGGCCCACGTGATGTCGCCAAACTGCTTGGCGGTTTTGGCGCGTGCGGCATCCTGCGCTGCTGTAGCACCTTCCTGACCGACTTCAGCCCGATCTCGATCAAAATGGCAAAGGTGCAGGGGATCTCGCTCAATCCGTCCGAGATCACCGGCATGTGCGGACGCCTGCGCTGCTGTCTGGTCTACGAATATGAACAGTATGTCGAAGCGCGCAAGCAGCTTCCCAAGCGCAACAAGCGCGTCGGCACACCGACCGGCGCCGGTAAGGTGATTGACGTCTATCCGCTGCTCGATTCCGTGGTGGTTTATATCGAAGGTGAAGGCCGCCTGACGGTCAAGCGTGAAGACCTGATCCCGCTGGACGAACTCGAAGCGCTGGAGAAGAAGGCCAAGGAACCCTGCACCAAACATGGTGAGGGTGAAGCCTGCGAATGCGGCCAGAAACCCGGTACACGTAATCAGGACATTCGCAATCAGGAGATTCGTGCTGCGTCTGACGCGGTGACACCCGATATGACTGCACCACAGCCCGCCGACGCATCAGAGTTCATCCCTGCGGATGCCGCTGCGACTGCACCAGATGCCGGAGCCGCTGATCCGTCCCATGAGGATCAGAAGCCCCGTACACAGCCCCGTTCGGAGAAATCCGAAAAGCGCAGACGCCGCCCCAACCGTAAAAACACCAGGGGCAAGCGCTCATCTGATGGCAAGCGTGACGGTAAACCATCATCCGGGCCTGCCGGATCGGGCGGATCGGAAGGGATATAATCTCAGATGACCGACCAGCCCGTGACTCACCAGCCGCATGAGTCAGTTGAAGCCGTCCAGCCGGTCAAGCGTGTGATGGGTATTTTTGCCCATCCCGATGACCCTGAATTTTTCGCCGGGGCGTCCTTTGCCCGCTGGGCCGCCGAAGGTGCAGACCTGACCTTCGTCCTTGCCACCAGCGGCGATAAGGGCAGCGCCGATCTGGAGATGACCAGCGACCGCCTGATTGAAATCCGTGAGCAGGAAGAACGGGCCGCTGCCGCCGCACTTGGTGTCAGCGAAGTGATCTTCCTGCGCTACCGTGACGGCGAACTCGTGCCATCACTGGAACTGCGCCGCGATCTCGTTCGCATCCTGCGGATGAAAAAGCCGGATATCGTCGTCACCTGCGATCCGATGACCATGTACTGGCCCGGTGGCGGCATCAATCATCCCGATCACCGCGCCATCGGTGAAGCGACGATTGACGCCGTTTATCCCACCGCCCGTGACCGGCTGAATTTCCCGGAACTGGAGCGTGATGAGCTGCTCGACGTCCATAAGGTGCAGCAGGTCTATCTGGCAGGCACACGTGATCCGAATGTCCGCGTCGATGTGACCCGTTACATGGATCACAAGATCGCAGCCCTGTACCATCACGTCAGCCAGATCGCCGACATGGAAGCGATGGCGCAGCGGGTGAAGGAACGCTCAATTGACCCGCATTCGCCTGACGATCAGGTGCGTTATATCGAACAGTTCTGTGTGCTGAACATGCGCTAGGTTCTGTTGACGTTTCGATCATAATTCGCCTCTGCAAGCCGGTTTTGTGTAGGGGCGGACCTGCGATGTATCGCCGTGTCCGCCCGCCATAACCCACAGTCGGCGGGCGATGACGTGTGATGCGCAGCATCATCCATCGCCCCTACAAATGAGCGCTTTTTGCAAATGTCAACCAGGATGTGGGCCGGATTTTTCCGACCCATCCCGATAACCGTAGGGACACGGCACTGCCGCGTCCGCCCGTTCCCACCCGACGACAGAAAGTTAACCTACAGACCATGACCCCAGGCAGCAGCATTGACTATATGGCAGCAGCAGAGGCGATGCGCAATGAACTGATCACCCGCCGTCGTGATCTGCATCAGCATCCCGAACTGGCCTTTGAAGAGGTCCGCACCGCCGGGATCGTCGCGCAGGAACTTTCCGATCTCGGCCTTGAAGTGCAGACCGGCATCGGCAAAACCGGCGTCGTCGCCATCCTTGAAGGGGACGACGCCGGCCCGACCGTGCTGGTACGCGCCGATATGGATGCGCTGCCAGTCCAGGAAGCCAACCAGACCGCCTATATCTCGCTGACACCCGGCAAAATGCACGCCTGCGGCCATGACGGACACACCACCATCGCGCTCGGTGTGGCAAAGCTGCTGTCCCGCCATCGTGATAAAATGGCCGGACGGGTGAAATTCGTCTTTCAGCCTGCCGAAGAGATCGCAGGTGGCGCACGCGCCATGATTGCCGATGGCGTGCTGGAAAATCCCCGCCCTGACATCGGGCTTGGTCTGCATCTGTGGAATGACCTTCCGTTAGGCACAATCGGCATGACCCCAGGCAGCCTCATGGCCGGATCGTCCATTTTCTCGATCGCGGTGACCGGTCGCGGGGGGCACGGCGCACAGCCGCAGTTGACCGTTGATCCGGTGGTCTGTGCCGCACAGATTATCGTCGCGCTTCAGACCATCCTTTCGCGTAATGTTGATCCGGCGGAAACCGGCGTCATCTCGGTGACAAAGGTCCGCGCAGGGGAGGCGCACAACGTCATCCCGCAGACTGCTGAATTGACCGGGACCATGCGCGCTTACAGCACCGACGTCCGTGATCTCATGGCGCGTCGGATGCACGAGATTGCGAACGGGATCGCCGCCGCGATGAACTGCACCGCTGAAGTCGATGTCCAGCACCTGACGATCCCGGTGACGAATGATCCCGAACTGTCCGAGCGCCTCAGCCGCCGCTTTGCCGGGATGGTCGGTGAAGATGCGCTCGATCACGACTATCGGTTGATGGTCGGAGAGGATGTATCGTATCTCATGCAGGATATGCCGTCGATGTTCTTTCTCGTCGGTTCTGCCAATGCCGAGCGCGGCCTGAATTACGGCCATCATCACCCGCGCTTTGACTTCGATGAAGCAGCCCTGCCGCTTGGTGTCGCGCTGCTGTCGGCGGCGGTCGGGGAATATGTGTTCGGATAGTGTCGCACAGCGGAAGTCACCTTTCCGCAGCGCAAACGGAAATATGATCGAAAACGGATCGAGAACAATCAGATTGTGATGGGTGGTATGGCGATTCAGGACATTCTGCGCTGGTCATCGGGACTGGGCTGGATCATCCTGTCCGGCGGGACCGGAAGGGGTGGTGAAGTGCGTGCTCAGGTGCTGCGTCGCATCAAAGCGAGCGGCGGTGTAGCCTATCTGGGCTTTGATGAGAACTCCGGTGATGAGACCTTCGACGATATGGAAGATCTCGGCGCGCCGACTGGCTATCTGGTCAATATCATCGCTGAAGACGATTTCACTATCCGCGAACAGATTGAGGATGCCAGTCTCATCATGATCGACGATAGTGTATCCGCTGAAGCATGGCGTGATGCGCTTCCCGGTGCTGCCGCTGATGCTATCTTTGCCGCGCTTGAGACAGGGACCATTGTCCTTGCGGAAGGGCGTGGGGCGGCGGCACTCGGCCAGTACATGCTGGACGAATCCGGCGAACTGGTGCGCGGGCTGGGATGGCTGGAGCATCTTCTGATCCTGCCGGAAATCACGCATATTGGCGAATTTGCCCCGGCGCGTGAGCTGCTCGACGTCCAGCCGGATGCAGTGGTGCTGGGGATCGGTATCGAATCAGCACTGGCACTGGGGCCGGATGGCGAACTGGAAGTTCTCGGCCAGCGTCAGGTAGCGATTGGCCTCGGACGTACATGGCAGAGTCCGTAACAGATTTTTGGCTGAAAATGTGCGCGGGGATATAGTTATCGCCCGGTACACTTCTTGAGATGAGCCGTTGGCTGTCTCCTCAACAGGGCAACATGGAGCGATTGTAAATGCCTGCAACGATTGTAATTGGCGCGCAGTGGGGCGATGAGGGTAAAGGCCGCGTGGTGGACTGGCTGGCGCTGGATGCCGACATCGTGGCGCGTTTTGGCGGTGGAGATAACGCCGGTCATACCATTTTCCTTGATGGACAGGTCTTCAAGCTGCACCTTGTCCCATCCGGTATTCTGCATCCGCAGGCCGTCTGCGTTCTTGGCAACGGCATGGTGATCAACCCGGTCAACCTTGTCAAAGAACTGGATTACCTGCTTGGCCTTGGCGTTGAAGTGACACCGGAACGCCTGATGATCAGCAGTAAGGCGCATCTGATCACACCCGCTCACATCGCACAGGATGCCGCGCAGGAAGCGGCCCGTGGCGATCAGAAGATCGGGACGACACTGCGCGGCATCGGTCCGGCCTACCTCGACAAGACCGGGCGGCGCGGGCTGCGTGCCGGTCAGATGGTTGATGTTGAGACTTTTGCCGATGCCGTGCAGACCGGCATCACATCTGTGCGTGAGGAACTCACACGTTCCGGCCAGATCGACACCGTGACGATCACGGATAATGTGCAGGAATATGTCGATGCTGCCGAGCGTCTGCGTCCTTTTATCACCGATACCACCGTTTATCTCAATCAGCGGCTCAAGCAGGGCGCACGGGTGCTGTGTGAAGGCGCACAGGGCACGCTGCTCGACATCGATCATGGCAGCTATCCCTTTGTCACCAGTTCGTCGCCCAGCGTCGGCGGCGCACTGACCGGTCTGGGCTTCGGTCCGAAGTATGTGGACCGCGTCGTTGGTGTGACCAAGGCATTCAGTACCCGTGTCGGCGCGGGAGCCATGCCAACCGAGCTTCAAGGTGAGTTAGGCGACCGTCTGCGCGGGACAGGCTCCAATTTCTGGGACGAATTCGGCACCACCACCGGGCGGCCACGTCGCTGCGGCTGGCTGGATGTCGTCATGCTGCGTTATGCTGCGGCGGTCAATGGTTTCACCGAACTGGTGATCACCAAACTTGACATCCTCAGCGGTTTTGACGAACTGAAGCTGGCGGTTGCCTACAGGCTGAATGGCGAAGAGTCACTGTATCCGCCAATGGAAGCCGCAGCGCTGGATCATGTCGAACCGGTATACGAAACACTGCCCGGATGGGACGAGCCAGTCGGTCATCTTCAGTCGATGTCAGAATTACCTGAAAATGCCCAGCGCTATATCAGACGCATCGCAGAACTGTGCGATGTCCCGGTGCAGATCGTCGGCGTCGGGCCGGAACGCGACCAGTTAATTCACGCCTGACGTGCATGGATATTCAGGAAACGGCTCTGAATCGGGTACACGCTGCAAAAACGCACGCTGCGTCGAATGCAGGGGCCGGATTCTTCCGGCCTATGGATATCCTAAACGCCAATGGCCGGATTCTTCCGGCCTGTGTCGATAACGCATAACAGATAGATCGGGCCGGTGATGAACGATTACACCTATACTCAGGGGGGCAGTCTACCGCAGATCGAACCGCCGCAGCGGGTGATTTCGCTTGTCCCCAGTGTAACCGAGTCGCTGTTCGATTTAAATCTGGGCCGCCGCCTGATCGCCGTCACGGATGCCTGTAGGTATCCCGCCCAGGGGACAGCACTGCTGCCACGCATCGGCCCGCCGCTGAACCCTGACACCGAACGCATCATTGCGCTTGTACCCGATCTCGTGATCGCGCACAGTGAGGAAAACCGCCCGCAGGATCTCGACACCCTGCGGGCGGCGGGGCTGGAAGTCTGGGAGACCTTCCCCCGGACCGTCGCCGAAGCCTTCACGCTGTTATGGGATATGATGAATGTGTTCGATGATCAGACCATGGTCCCGCGTATTCGCCTGCTGGAATACACCCATGACTGGCTGCGGGGGATCAGCCTCACGCATGCTGATCACCTGCCGCGTGTGTTCGTGCCGCTTTCCGCTGACCCGTGGACGACCGTCAGCGCCAGCACCTTCACCCATGACCTGCTGCGTATCTGCGGCGGGGCGAACATCTGCGGCGGTTTGCCGGGTGCGGACCGTTATCCGCAGATCACACTGGATGAGGTGATCCAGCATCAGCCGGAGGTTATTCTGCTGCCGGAAGGCGCGGGTTATCCCTTCGGCGCATCACATATCGAACAATTCCAGGCGCTGGAGCTTCCCGCCGCTGCCCATCATCGCATTCACCTGATTGATGCATCACTTCTCACATGGCATGGGACACGACTGGCTCATGCCTTTGATACCTTACCATCACTGTTATTCACAATGGAAACGTTATGAGCAACAAGAACAACAATCACCAGTATGATCCGCTGCTTGAAGCCGCCCATGAACTGAAGACCCCGATTGCTGCCGTGCGCGGTTTTCTGGAACTGGTACAGCAGGCTGGTCCGCTGAATGAGCTTCAGCTTCGCTATCTCGACCGTGCTTTCGGCGGATTGAATCGCATGGCCGCACAGATCGCCAGCCTGCTGGAATCCGACGGCGAAGGTGAAGAAATGCCGCTGCATCTCGGTAAGGTGGATCTGCTGAAGTTGAGCGAAGACGCCGTAGAGCTGATTCAGGGCATCGCCCAGAGCCACGGGATCACGATCGAGATCAATATCCCTGAAGCATCACGCTATATCGAAGCCGACTCGCGTCTGATCGGTCAGGTGATGAATAACCTGTTGAGTAATGCGGTCAAGTACAGTCAGCATCACGGCTGGGTTCGCATTGCATCCACCGCGATTGAAGACGGTATTGAAGTCAGCGTGACCGATAACGGCATCGGGATTCCGCCTGAAGACCATCAGCGCATCTTCGAGCCGTACTTCCGTGCATCTTCGCTACAGGGCATCGAAGGCAACGGCCTTGGCCTCTCAATTGTGAACACGATTATCCGTCAGCATGGCGGGCGCATCTGGGTGGAGAGCGAACCGGGGAAGGGCAGCGCCTTCTTATTCATCCTGCCCAATAGCCGCCATGTTGCCGAGGCCAGTCAGCCGGGCGAAATCCCTGATCCTGTTGATGACAATCAGCAGGAGATACCGTAGCATCAGATCATCTCCCGGCAGGGCAGCAGGATGGCCTGTTACGGCCTGCCGCCTGTTTTTGTCTTTGCCGCGTGACATGCCCTGTCAGGTGAAGTACAATCATGCGCAGACCGCATCCGTGCCCGGATGAAACCCAAACCATGACTTGTCGCCCATTGGGGCAAAGCGTACAATGAACCACACTTCTGCTTGATTGATGGAGGATTCCGTGAAGCGATTAATCCCTTTGCTTGTCATCATTGCGATCCTGATTGTTGCCGGTGGCCTGACTGCCCAGTTTGCCGCCACCAATGGAACGCAGATGCTTCCAGGCGCCAAAATTCAGACCGGTAATCCCGAAGCATCTGCTTTCGTTGCCACCGACTGGCAGGCGCAGCAGTTCTTCCTGTTGATCGGTTTTATCATATTTAATCTGATCGGGATCGGGGCTACGATTGCGATCATCATGTGGCTGCTCAGCCGTCAGGTGACGATTGCCAAGGCCACTGAAGCGCCCCCGTCTTCTGATCAGACGGCTCTACAGGCCACGGAGTAAGCGCCACAGAGTCAATGCCTGCCTGTAGATTGTGTTCCGTGATCCTCACACCGGATTGCCGGACTGCTGGATTGTTAGGCTGTCAGACCTGAAGAGTTCGAAGGTTTATTGGAATGGAAGTAAATCAGATACCGCGATCAGGCTCATTTTCACGGCTTGCGGTGGTCACCGCGCTGCTGACACTGGGCTTGATCCTTTTCGGCGCTGTCGTGCGTGTCACGGACTCCGGTCTGGGCTGTGGCAACGACTGGCCGCTCTGTAATGGCAGCATCTTCCCCCCGCTGGATAACCTCACCGCATGGATTGAGTGGCTGCACCGCCTGTTCGCCGCGCTGATCGGTGTACTCGGCATCGCGATGCTCGTCGGGGCGTGGCGTGCCTATCGCACCCGCCGCCGTTATGTCCTCACCGCGACCGGCGTGGCCGCCGTGCTGTTTCTTATTCAGAGCGCACTCGGCGCCCTCACCGTCAAGCTTGACCTGCCGCCGACCATCGTCACACTCCATCTGGGGACAGCCATGCTGCTGCTTGGGGCGCTGCTCTTCGCCGCTGTCGGCTCCCTGTATCGCCAGCGTGAAACTTACCCGTCGGATCATGTCACGCTGCTGGCGCATATCACCAGCGGCCTTTCACTTGTGATTATCCTGACCGGGGCGCTGGTACGTGGCAGCGGCGCGACGCTGATCTGTGAGGACTGGCCGTTCTGCAATGGCGAGATCCTGCCGCTCAATCAGGGGACGCTGGCGCTCGTCCACATGGGCCATCGTTATGCAGTGGCCGCGCTCGGCATCACCATCGCTCTGCTGCTGTGGTACGTGCTGCGTACCCGTCAGGACCGGGCAGTCCGTCTCATGACGGTGCTTGCACTGGTCACTTATCTGTTACAGGTTGCTGTCGGCGCACTCTATGTGCTGACGCAGGCTGCCGCCTGGACCGGGGCCGCGCATGTTGGGCTTGCCGCCGCTACCTGGTCGTTCCTGATCTGTGTCAGTATCCTTGAGATGCTGAACACCCGCGAAATTTCGACTCAGAGTACGCAAGGTAATACGGCATGGAGTCTACCCTGACACCCCCACCCACATGGGGCGCGATTTTAAAAAGTTATCTGGAGCTGACTAAGCTTCGGATTGTACTGCTGTTGTGCTTTACCACCGTGACAGCCATGGTGATCGCCGCTAACGGTTTTCCCGACGCCGGTATCCTGATCCCGACCATCATCGGCGGGGCACTTTCCGCCGCTGGCGCCAGTGCGATCAACCAGTATCTTGATCGCGATATGGACGCCAAGATGACACGCACCGCCCGCCGCCCGATTCCGTCGGGGCGTATCCAGCCGATCAATGCGCTGCTGTTTGGTCTGGCGCTGGTGGTCTGGTCAACGCTGATCATCGGCTGGTATGTCAACTGGCTGGCGGCTGCACTCGCCCTGATCGGGGCCGTGTATTACGTCGTCGTCTACACCATCATCCTCAAGCGCAATACCGTCGTCAATATCCTGATCGGTGGTGGGGCAGGGGCGATGCCGGTGCTGGTCGGATGGGCCGCCGTCACCAACACACTTTCGATTGATGCCTTCTTCCTGTTCGCCATCGTCTTTTACTGGACACCGCCGCATAGCTGGGCGCTGGCGCTGCTGGTCAACAGTGATTATGCCCGTGCGGAAGTCCCCATGATGCCGGTTGCGCGTGGTGAAGAGGCCACCCGCATCCAGATCCTGCTCTATTCCATCCAGCTTCTGATCATCTCCCTGCTGCCCGTCATCTTCGGGACGCTCGGCACACTCTATCTGTTCGGTGGGCTGGCGCTCGGCATCGGGATGATTTACTACTCCGTGAAGCTTATCCGTGTGGCAAATAAGGCGATGGCGCGCAAGACCTACAAGTATTCCACGGCCTATCTCGCCTTCCTGTTTCTGCTGATGATCTTCGACCGTATCTTCCTCGGATAATTGTGCGCCGCTGTGATGACACCATCCGCCATGACAGCGGCTTGACTTTGTTCAGACAGGTGAATGACTGATGACTCCACCCTCTGACCGCAGTACACCCGTGCTGCCGGTGTATATCGCATTGGGCGTGCTGATACTGGCAAGCCTCGCCTTTATCGCCCTCTTTATCGTGATCAGTACCATTCCTGAAGGCGGCGCTGAAGTCGTCGCTGAAGTGGAAAGCGACTCCTATATGGATGTCGTCGCCCCCCTGCTGGAAAATGCCGATCCCGCCCACGGTGAGGAACTGGTGAATACCACGGGCTGCCATGCCTGTCACGTCGCTGGTGCTGCCAATCGACTCGCACCCCCGTTCAGCGGAGTCGCCGCCCGTGCGGTCGAGCGCCGCCCACCGATGAGCGCCGAAGCCTATATCTATGAGGCCATCGTCCATCCCGACGTGCATATCGTCGAAGGCTACACTGCCCAGATGCCGCTGATTTACGGTACAATCCTCTCCGATCAGGATATTGGCGACATCATGGCTTATCTTCTGACACTGCGCACCACTGCAACCGATGCAATCGATACGGAAAGCGGCTCATAGATGTATCTCGACGCCTTCACGCTCTCGGCGCTGGTCGATGAATTTCTCGATACGCTGGCGGGTGGCCGCATTCAGGATACCCTCAGTGTCGATGAACACGGCCTCGGTATGGAGATCTATTCCTATGCCGATCATATGCGTCGTTATCTCTATCTCACTGCCGACCGCCTTCAGCCGCGCATCCATCTGGTTGAGGACAAGCTGCGACGCGGCCTGTCCACCCCTAAGCAGATCGCACTGCTGCTGCGCCGTTACGTGGAAGGCGGTATTATCGCTCATGTCAGCCAGCCGGCATGGGAACGTGTTCTCATCTTCGACATCGAAGGGCCGGAAGGCGCGGTCGAACTGGTCGTCGAACCGATGGAGCGCCGCAGTAACATCATCCTGATCAAGGACGGCATCATTATCGATTCCATGCGCCGCGTCGGGCCGGAAGATAACCGCTACCGCCTGACGCTTCCCGCGCACGAGTACGTCCCACCGCCGCCGCAGACTGGCAAGCTCAATCCGCACACGCTCGACCGGTCAATGCTGGAAGACATCCTGAAGGCGGAGTCCGATCCCAAACGCAAAGCCTTCCAGACACTGTCCGCCGCGCTGCTTGGCTTTAGCCCACTGCTGGCGAAAGAGGTCATTTTCCGCGCCCACGGTGACATCACGATCCGAACGACTGCCGCTGATGCCGCTGCGATCCATGATGCGATGCAGGCCGTTTTGCCGCCGCTGAAACAGCGCGACTGGCAGCCGGGTATTGTTGAAGCCAATGGCCGTATCGAAGCCTTCAGCGTCTATCCCATCACCCATCTGGACGGCTGGCATCCCGTGGACGGTGTCAGCGAAGCACTGGCTCATTTCTACGGTCAGCCCACCGGTGAAGAAGCCTACACCGCCGGTAAGCAGCCGGTTTTTGCCGCCCTGGAAGAAGCGAAATCCCGCGTCAGCAGCAAACTGTACTCACTTGAGCGCTCCATGACCGACGACGCCGAACGCGAAGTCCTCAAAGAGAATGGTGAGCTGATCCTTGCCTATCAGTACACACTTCAGCCGGGGCAGGCCGAGCTGACCGCCCAGTATGACGCCGATCAGCCAGCGCGTGTGATTAAACTGAATCCCGAACTCACCCCGCTGGAAAACGCACAGGGTTATTTCAGCCGTTACAACAAAGCGAAAAAAGCGCTCGATGATGTCCCACGCCTGATAAAGGAATCCCGTCAGGATCTGGCTTATCTCGAACAATTGGCAACCGATCTTCAGCTTGCATCCAACTGGCCGGAGATCGACGAAGTTCAGCAGGAATTACAGGCGCGGGGATACTGGAAAGGCAAGGCAGCCAAACGTCTCGGCGGGGGCGGACAGAGTGCGCCGCTGCGTGTCATCACTGAAGATGGTTTCGTCATCTGGGTGGGGCGCAACAGCCGCCAGAATGAGCTGGTCTCGTTCAAAAAGGCCAGTGCTGAAGATCTCTGGCTTCATGCCCGTGGGATACCGGGGGCGCATGTCGTCATCCGTAATGATGGCCGCGAGATCCCCGACTCTGTGATCGAACAGGCTGCATCACTTGCCGCGTATTACAGCACCCACCGCGCCGAAACGAAGGTCGATGTCGATGTCACGCAGATCAAACACGTTCGCAAGATCAGAGGTGCAGGCCCCGGCATGGTCACCTATCGCAACGAAGTAACCCGCGTCGCCATCCCCCGCAGCGAGAAAGACTTCAACCCCGCCTGATCTGCCTCGATTACTCTGCGATCCGATGCCCATGTGTTCGTCGTAGCGACAATGCCTGAACATGCTTGCATGTCAACTTGCTTGCATGTCAAC
>CAYNDH010000003.1:50134-63142 GCA_964395665.1 uncultured Anaerolineaceae bacterium | reverse complement strand
TGCTTGCATGTCAACTTGCTTGCATGTCAACATGCTTGCATGTCAACTTGCTTGCATGTCGTTGTCCGCCGTGTCCAGTAGTGTTCCGAATATTTAAATACACGCTATGAACCAATGCGCTCTAAAACCCCTCTCCGGGCGGAGAGGGGCAGGGGGTGAGGTTTAAGAAGTCCATTACCCCAAATTGCACCTTTCCCCACAATTTGCAACAATCCCCTGTAGACTTCCGCATCATATAAAGGACATATCCCCATGCTCGATGTCTCCGTCTACCGGCCCGATCCCGGTAAAAAGGTCAGACTCTCAGACTTCAATCCCAGTGACACCGCCGGGATGACCAAAGCTCAGGCCAATGATGCGCTGGATCATCTGCGCGACCGCATTAAAGACCTTCAGGAGATGCTCTACGCCCAGTCCGGGCAGGCGCTGCTGGTCATCTTTCAGGCCATGGATACCGGCGGCAAG
Organism: uncultured Anaerolineaceae bacterium; assembly: GCA_964395665.1. Taxonomy (GTDB): domain Bacteria; phylum Chloroflexota; class Anaerolineae; order Aggregatilineales; family Phototrophicaceae; genus JAEZAF01. The sequence goes on along the minus strand of CAYNDH010000003.1, from coordinate 62,677 downwards.
GATGGCGTCATCAAGGATGTGTTCAAGGGTGTGAACCCCATCGGCCTGCGCATCGCATCCTTCAAGGTGCCGACTTCTACCGAACTCGCCCATGATTTTCTCTGGCGTGTGCATCAGCAGGTCCCACCCAAAGGCTATATCGGCATCTTCAATCGCAGCCATTATGAAGACGTGCTGGTCGTCCGTGTCAATGAGCTGGTCCCGAAATCCGTCTGGAAAGGGCGCTACGATCATATCAACCATTTCGAGCGCCTGCTGACCGACACTGGCACCCGTGTGATCAAGTTCTATCTCAATATCAGCAAGGACGAACAGAAGGAGCGTTTGCAGGCGCGTCTGGATAATCCTGACAAGCACTGGAAGTTCTCGCTCGGTGATCTGCCCGTCCGTGCCAAATGGGATGACTATATGGCCGCCTATCAGGCCGCGCTGACCGAATGCAACACCAGCCACGCGCCGTGGGTCGTCGTGCCATCCAATAGGAAATGGTTCCGCAATATCGTCGTCGCCCAGACCATCGTCAATACACTCGAATCGATGAGCCTGCGCTTCCCAGCCCCCGAAGCCGACCTCTCGAATGTGGTGATCCCGGATTAACCGCTGTTAGAAAATGGATCATCGGCACGGCCCAGGAATCCGCCGCATCCGCCGCGTACTGTCTGCATACGGTTGATGATGCGCCTCATTACGTATTCGTAGGGGGGGCGTCCGTCGATGGCGCACTGTGTCCGCTGTGTCCACGGTAAACACCCGAATCGAAAATGATATACCTAACCTTGTAGGGCAGGGGATAGGGGGGTGCTTTTCTAACCAGACTCGAACCAACAGAATCAGAACATTCGTGCTACACTGTTTGATCCGTTAATCGGTCCCATGGATCATCCCGTGATGCACGCCGTTTTCGAATCTTGCAGCGTATTTCCGCCGCAATTTGCAGCACATTTCAGCACCTTGCGGCGCATTTGCGCTGCAATTTCTGTCGCCGCAGCGCCGTTTGAGGGGAAAAACCGCTTGTTGCGGCATATTTTTTTTTGCGCCGCCGCCGCTGCAACAAGCGCTGATCTGTAGGGGTCGGATTCTTCCGGCCCATGATCACGATCTTACCAGGATATTTCCCGGATTCTTCCGGTTCATTGATCTTGATCGCGAACTTATCGAGACGCATTACTGATCGTAATTTGCCGCCAGTCGCGCCGATTCCAGCACCCGCCCCACCGTGATCTCGGTCACGCACGGGTGATTTTCGGGATCGTCGCCGCTCCAGTCGAGAATACCGCACGGTCGGCATGGGATGTCAGAGGTCAGGATGATGTGCTTGTTAGGCGTGCCCCATGTGCCGAATTCCAGCGGGTTGGCCGGGCCGAACAGCGCAACCGTCGGCGTCCCAACCGCCGCCGCCAGGTGCAGCGGGCCACTGTCGGAGCCAAGCACGACTTTCGACCGTGCGAACAGCGCCCCAAGCTGCCCGACCTGCGTATCTCCGGCCATCAGGATCGGAGACTGCGTCATGCCCGCCGCGATCTGCTGCACCAGCGGGATTTCCTTGTCGCTGCCGGTCAGGATCACGCGGGCGTCAAGCTGTTCGCTCAGCGTATCAGCCACGCTCGCCCATTTCGCCATATCCCACTGCTTGACCTGTGTCCCGCTGCCGGGATGGATGCAGATCAGCGGTGTTCCGTCCGCAATCCCCCATTCCGAGAGGTAGCCATCCACATAGGCGCGGTCATTCGTCTCAGGCTCAAAGTGATAGCGGATCTCGCGCTGGCTGACAGGGCCGGTCCACGGCTCGACCAGCCGCAGATTTTGCAGGATCACATGCTCGACCTGATAATGCAGCTTCTCGGTCAGAAACAGGTTTACGTCGGGCAGATCGTAGCCGACAATGCGCGGGATTCCCGAAAGATGCGCCAGCATCGCCCCCCACCAGTGATCCGGCCTCAGGATCACTGCACTGCTAAAGCCGATGCGCCGCAGCAGCCGCGATGCCGTCACCGCCTGTTCGTAAGGGGATCTCAGGCTGGCTTTCGGGCTGCGGCTGAAGCCGGGAAACGGGAAGGTCAGCACACGGTCGATCTCCGGGTAATGGTTCAATAGCACGCCGGACCATGGCCCGACCAGCATGTAGATCTCAGCATCAGGGCGGGCTTCGCGCAGGGCATGGATCGCCGGGGTGGAGAGCAGCACATCCCCCAGATGATCGGGCCGAATCAGCAGAATACGCTCAATCCCGCCTCTCGGCTGTGGGATCGGTGTAAACGGGACCTTCGCCAGCCCGCGCAGCATCGTCCGCCGTACGCGGTATTTGAACGGCTGGCGGTGAAAGGCTTCAGCCATTGCGCTGTTCCGCATCGCCAGCACCTGACGCGCCTGTGCCGTTTTTGTGATCGAATTAGGACTCAAGGCCGATTTCCCTGTAGGTATTCAGCAGTTTTGGAATAAGTTTCGACCAGTCATAGTGAGCGCTGACCTGTTCGTAAGCCTGTACACCTGCTGCCTGACGTTGATCGCGATCACGCAGGAGTTCGACCACAGCCTGCGCGAAGATCTGCGGATCATCTGCGATCTTCATCGCCTGTTTTGCCTCATCCAGCAGCCCTGCAGAGGCGGTTGTCGTCGCCACAATCGCACACCCGGAGGCCATCGCTTCCAGCAGCTTGAGCCGTGTCCCACTTCCCATCCTTAGCGGAGCGATATAGACAGCCCCCGCGTGCAGATAAGGGATCACGCTCTCCACCCGGCCCGTCAGCGTCATCGCATGCAGCGAGCGCAGGCGGTCAAGCCGTGCATGGGGCTGCTGCCCGACGATGTACACATGAATATCGGGCATCTGCTGTTGAATCAGGGGGAAGATCTCATCTGCAAACCACAGCATCGCGTCGATATTCGGTCGATAATCCATTTTGCCGGTGAAGATCAGGCTGTTGGCATGGAGTGTCAGTGTCTCATCCGGCTTCGTATAGTCTTTGACGGTAATCCCGCTGGGGACGATGAACACCTTTCCGTCACTGTGGAACAGCGAGCGCAGGGCTTCAGCATCTTCCGGAGACACAGCGATCACAGCATCCGCGATCCGACACATCTCTGCCTCATAGCGCTTCAGCCGTCGTGTCTGGATCAGGGAGTAAATCGCCGCCGGGAGTCGCTTCAGTTCGCGTCGGTCAATCGACGCGATCACACGTTGAAGCTGATACTCGGCATTGAAGGTATCAAAGACCACTTTCGTACCCGTCTGTGCCGTTCTGACGAGCGCGTTTTTGACGACTGGAAGATAGCAGGCCGCTTCAATCGCTTCAATCTGGATCAGGTCGAAGGTCACCTCTGCCAGCAGTTCGCGCAGGCGTGCCTCAAAAGCCGGATCGTAAAAGCGAAATGCGATGTCCGGCTGACGTGTCAGGGCCAGATCTCGCAGCCGTCGGGTGACCGTGCGCGGTGGGGCGGGCGGGACGGTGACGATCCGCTCACATATCGCCGTAATCTGCTTCGCGTCGTGCAGTTCCGTCGGGTTGGCAACGCTCATCAGTGTGATCTGATGACCAGCCTCATGCAGCCCCCGGATGATGCCGAAGACACGCAGCGCCCCCCCTGATGCAGGCGGGTCTGGGATCTGTGTGGTAATGATCAGGATTTTCATCGGTCAGTCGCTGCCTTCTGGTAGACATCCCGTGCGATCTGTGCCGAGCGTTCCCATGTGAATGTCGCCGCCCGGCGAATCGCGGCCTCACGTTGGGCCTGAAGCCATGACTCATCCGCATTCATCACCTGTTTCATCGCGTCCGTGATATTGTCTGGATCATCCGGTTGAATCTGGATGCCGACCTCACCGACGACTTCCGGTAAGGATGAGCGATCACTGACGACCGGCAGCGTCCCGCAGGCCATTGCTTCCAGCGCGGGGAGTCCGAAGCCCTCATAGAAGGAGGGCAGGATCAGCGCCCCCGCACCGTTATAGAACACAGGCAGATCGGCATCGGTCACCTGATCCAGCCAGCGGACATGGACGCTGTTCCGAATTCGCTCGATCAGTTGATCCGCCAGCCAGCCCCGCTTCCCAATCAGCACCAGTTCAGGGGCATCCGGATGCTGTTCTTGTAAGGCAGCATAGGCTGTCAGCAGTCCGTCGAGATTCTTGCGCGGTTCGATGGTCCCGACGAACAGGAAGTAACCCGTACTGATGCCGAACGGCTTCAGTGCGTCGTTAACCGATCCAGAGTCCATGGGCCGATAGCGCTGATGATCTACGCCATGCGGCTGTACGGTGATCTTTTCAGGCGTCACATTCAGCATTTGGATGAGATCCTGCCTTGCGGACTCGCTGACCGTCAGGATATGGTCAGCATGTTCTACGGCCCATTGAATCTGATCATTGTAATAGCGTCGGCTGTCCGCCGTCAGGTAGTCCGGATAATGCAGAAAGGTCAGATCATGCACCGTGATTACATGCCGCCTTGCCCCATACAGCGGGGGGATGAAGTCCGGGCTGTGCAGGACATCCAGCCGGTGACGGATCAGTTCAGCCGACAGTGCCAGCCGCTCCCAACGGTGGTGACTCGGCGTCCACAGGCGAGCGTGCCGGAATGTGTGCCCGAAATCGCCCGCTGCCCGTGATCGGTCCTTGCGGCTTCGGAAAATGGTATAGCGGTTCCGGTCGTCAAGGGCGTGCAGGGCGCGGATCAGTTCCCGGAGATAGGTGGCTGTCCCACCGGTGCGATAGTAGGTTAATCTGGAATCGATGCCGATATGAATCATGCTGGTCAGTATAGCCGTGGATGAGGGTAGTTGCCAGACACGGCACGCCGAATCCGCACGCCTTTATCCGGTTTCAGGCCGCACAGTGATAACCGTCGGTTACAATCACTGATCTACAACCAGTGGTCAACGATCGCTTCAAGTGAGCCGTCATCCCACATCTCGGTCAGCGTTTGATTGATCAGTTCCCATTCAAAGACACGATCCCGCCGCACGGCAATCGCAAACAGCGAATGCGTGACATACTCGTAACCGCTGTCCCAGTCGGGATATTCACTGAAATACAGCCTTGCAGTCGTTGCATCGACCAGCGCGGCATCGGCCTGTTCGAACCGGACGGCATCCAGTGCATAGCGGGGCAGTTCGTAGGGTGCAGTTTCAAACGGGCCGATGCGTCTTAACCACTGACGTGCTTCAGCGTCCGCGTTGGAACCGAAAGCATATGCCAGCCGATTTCCGGCGACGGCTTCCATGCTGTCTTTCGGGCGATCAGCAGGTGAGACCAGTACCAGTCCGTCATCATAATAGTAGCGGGAATAGCGCACATCTCCGAGCCGGTTTCCATCCATCAGCAGGGCGGAAATCACGATGTCGGTCTGTCCGATCTGAAGGGAGTCATACAGCCCATCGTAGCCCATGGGTACAAACCGCACTGGCAGGCCGACGCGCTGTCCGATGGCCTGACCGAGATCAATATCCAGTCCGAAGAGCTTATCTTCACCGAAGGCGGCGAACGGCGGATAACTGGGATCGACCGCGATGACCAGTTCGCCAGAAGGGAACAGCACCTCTACCGGCGGACGATTCCCGTGTCGGCTGATCCAGCGGACAGCCACCAGCATGACCAGGCACAGCATCACGATGGTGAAGAGCGCACGCGCTAGGGAGTAGTAGGGGCGGGCAGCCACAGTTGATCCTCTTGTTGGGGGGTTCCGGCGGTATGATCGGTGTCGTCACTATCCCAGCCGCGTGCCATGGACTGAAGTTCATAGTAAATCGGCTTGTACTGAAACTCTGATGTGACGAGCGTGAAATCATCCGGATAGCTGTAAGTCGGGCGGGGATAGCGGAATGCCCACAGACACAGGGCCTGCGCCCAGTCCCAGTGATCTTCGATCCATTGAAATGCGTTCAGTGTATACGCAATGCGCTCCGCCGGATTGACAGCCAGCGTCCAGCGCGGGTTATCGTTCCAGCCGCTTTCGGTGATGAAGACCGGTTTATCTTCATCGCCATGCTCGACCATGATCTCGCGCAGCAGCTCCGCCCGTCGGAAGTTCAGTTGATCGAAGGCGGGTTCGGCATTGGCTGCGTGGGTAAAGCCGTAAGTATGGATGGCAAGGGCGTCAAACCACTGGGCGGCCCCGGCCTCATACATCCCTTGCAGATAGAGGATGTCATTCAGGGCATGTGGACTGCCAGCCGGTTCAATCGTCGGGGCAAGCGCCCCCGCCAGCACGACTGCATCAGGATTGGCCGCCCTGACTTCCGGATAGACGACTGACAGCAGTTCGGCATAGCGTGCCGGATCTGGCTGCTGATAGCCCCACTCGAAGGCCAGATTTGGCTCATTCCAGATGATGATATGCTGCACAGAGTCGCGGTAGCGTGCTGCAAACAGCCCGACAAAGTGCGCAAAATCATCATAGGCTTCGGCGGGTAACTCGTTGAAGGTTGTGAACCGTTCTTCTGTGGATGGCCGCGCCCATTCCGGGACAAGGCCCATGCGGGCGATGATCGTCAGGCCCTGATTGCGCGCGTGCTGGATGATACGGTCTGCCTGCGCCCACTGATACTGGCCCTGCTGATGTTCAATATAGGCCCATGGGAAAAATTCTACAATCGTCGCTGCACCGAGTTCTCGTACATCGACCAGCGACTTCTGAATAACCCATTCCTGCACTTCGTCAATCAGGCGGGTATGAACGCATAGTTGGGGCAGGCTGCTCTCGACAGTCTGCTGTGGCATTAAGTTGACTCGCACCGCAACCGGTGCAATTGCTGTAATTAATACTGTAATAAATGTAAGTCTTATGATAAAACTCGCATATTGCTTTATATAACCCACTAACAGGTATATGATGCTTTTCATGATGTCCGCTTGCACCGTTAACAAGTAAATCCAAAATACTTCAGATTTTTTCGTAACGTTTATGCAAGAAATGTAACTCCAGGGTTATAGTGAGATTATGGTAATGTTTGGAAATGGTTTATCGCTGCCAGACACGCCAATTCGTACATAACAGTATCTTGAGTAACCATCACAGACCAGTATGAAACTATTCATCAGTTACGCAAGGGTAGATAAACACTATTGTGCGCAGATTGTCGAGACACTCGATGTTCATGAGGTCTGGTACGATAAGCGGTTACACGCTGGACAGCAGTGGTGGGATGAAATCCAGCGCCGTCTCCAGTGGTGTGACGGCCTTGTCTATCTGTTGTCTCCCGACTCAGTGCGCTCCGAATATTGCCAGAAGGAAATGCACATTGCGCGTTCCCTTGGCAAACATATCTTCCCTGTCCTGATCCATATGGGGACCGCGATCCCGCCTGAACTGGCTCATATCCAGTATGCAGATCTCAGCCATGGTCTGACGGCTGATGCTGTCAGGCAGGTGCTGAACTCCATCCTGATTGCGGAACGTCAGGGACAGTCGGCCATGCACACGCAGATGCAGCATGTCTCTGTGCCGGATTACATGCGCCCCGTAAATCCTGTGCAGAATGTTGATCCATCGCCGCCGGTGAATCTGGGGACGTTAATCAACGATATCGCCGATGCTATGGAAAGCGCTGAATATGATCGTGCAGTCTTTCTTCTGAAACATGCACGTGTTACGGGCTGTGAATCCCGCTTTGTCGATATTGAATCGATGTTGGCAGATGCAGAGAAAGCGCTGGAAAGACAGGCTTATCTGCGTGAAGCCGAGCGTGAGTATCGCCCCATCGTCGCGCTGGTGAATCGCAAGCGTACCCGCGATCTGGGCATGAAGGCCTTTGAAAAGTTCCGCACCCACTTTGCGGATTATGATCCTGACGGGCTGGCGTCGATCTGCACGACGATCCTGCTGCCGATGCTGGAATGGTGTGATGTCCCCAGCGGCGAAGTGACGCTGGACCATGAGCAGAGGCGTATCACGTATTTTGCCGACTCCTTCCACATCAGCAAATATCCGGTGACGAATGCACAGTTCCAGATCTTCGCTGATGCTGCGGACGGCTACTGCAATCCGAAATGGTGGGAATTCTCCCCTCACGCTCGTGAATGGTTCCGCCAGAACGGTCAGCCGATTGATTCGAAAAAGGTCCATGGCGAGCATCCACGTTCTGGCGTTTGCTGGTACGAAGCGATGGCCTTCTGTCAGTGGTTGAGCGAGAAAACTGGCGTATACGTCACCCTGCCCACCGAGCAGCAGTGGCAGCGGGCAGCACAGGGGAATGATGATCGCCTCTACCCGTGGGGCAACCGTTTTGACAAGTCTCGCGCCAATACTAAAGAGTCCAATCTGAAAGGGACCACACCCGTCAACAAGTATGATGGTGGTGTCAGCCCATTCGGTGTCTATGATATGGCCGGAAATGTCTGGGAATGGTGCAGCAACACTGAATATGCAGGCACGAAAGCCCTGGCTTCTAATCCCGGTGAAGCAGACGTCATGCGGGCGGTGCGCGGTGGGTCATTTATCAGTGTGGCCCAGCGCGCCCGTACAGGGTTTCACTTTTACCTTAACCCTGCATCACGCTATGGAACCATCGGCTTCCGCGTGGTGATGGAATAGCTTCTTCGCTGGATCGCATCTGCTTCGCTGACGATACCTGTGCCGCTGGGACGTGATCTCCAGTCCCGGCATGAGGTTATCCCGGCATATCTTCAAACATAAACCTGTTACACGGCCTGTTGAATGCCTGCTGAACTCAGTATGGCATCACGCTGTCGTTTGATCCATTCAAATACGGATAACGATACCTTTTCAGACGCCGTGAGTGTGACATATGCTAAGGCTTTGCGGTGGTTCAGGTGTAATACTCTGTGAGATCTGACCCTTGCGCCTCAACAGGACAAAGCATCATGAAATTCGCACTCAACTATTCGCCTCAGGCGGCTGAACTGCTGCGTCAGAATAAAATCCACATCGACCTGTACAAATGTCCGCCATGGGACAATCTCGTGCCACAGGCACAGAAGCAGAAGCCAGCCTATATCCACTTCGAATTTCAGGCGGGATGGCATCGGGTGGAGCCGGAGCATCTCCGGGATGTCCAGATGTGGCTGGCACGCACGGGGACACGTTTCATCAATACGCATATCGTCCCGCGCATTGAAGATCTGTCCGACCCGGATGATCCGGAAGCTGTGATTGCGCTGGTCCTGAAGGATGTGATGCCGCTGGTGGGTCACTTTGGCGCGGATCGCGTGATTGCGGAGAATATCCCATATCCGGAGACGATGCGTGTCATGCCGACGTTATCGATCGATCCGGCGGTCATCACGCAGGTGATCGAGACCAGCGGGTGCGGCCTGCTGCTGGATATTGGTCATGCGCGCCGCACAGCCGAATATCTTGCAATTGATCCGCGCCTTTATATTTCGCAACTGCCGGTGCATCGTCTGCGTGAAGTGCATATCACCGGGTTAGGCTATAACGCTGACGGTAAGCGGACCGATCACATGCCGATGCGTGAGGATGACTGGGAATTATTCGGGTGGGTGCTGGATCAGCTTGGCACAGGTGTCTGGTCTGTGCCGGAGATCGTCGCGTGCGAATACGGTGGTGTCGGCAGCCCGTTCGAATGGCGCAGCCACCGCGATGTGATCGCTGATGAGATCCCGCGCATGGTCGCGATGGTGCGCACCGCCGATGCCCGCCTGACCTCACTGCCTCCGGTCAGGGAAGGCGGTCAAGGGTGATCTCCACCCACGTAATGCGACCGGGGATAACGCTCACTTCCTGCTCGAACAGCCGCTTGCCATTGTCATCGCTCACGATTACCTGATAGGGGCCTTCCGGCACATCACTCAGCGTAAAATTCTCGCCCCACAGGAAATCCGGCGTGGCTTCCTGGCCTTCATACGAATAGGCGTCCCAATTTCCCCTGCTGCTCATAGAACGCACCTTGACCTGAATATCCGGCAGCACCCGGCCTGATGTGTCGGTGACTTTGCCTGCGATCATGCCGAATGATGGATAGGGGTAAATCCACATCTCCGGATTACGCGTGGAATAAAAATCTTCTGGATCGCCGATGCGGATTTCGAAATGCAGGTGCGGTCCAATTGCAATCCCCGTACCACCGACCGTGCCGACGCGATCCCCCTGCTGAACGCTGTCTCCGGTTTCGACACCGATGCGATCCAGATGTGCGTAAACACTGAAGATCGGTTCACCTTCAGGTGTCGGGACGTTGTGCTGGATGATGACGAGATTGCCGTAATAATTCAGCTTTGGGCCAAACTGACGTTCAGCATCCGCTCCGGCATAGTAGACCTCACCCTCACCGACGGCCAGCACGGGTGTCCCACGTGGATTCTGAAACTCAACGCCAGAATGCACCGGATACCGGCCTAGCTGCGTGCTGCCATATGGATAATTGCGGTCGATGTAGTCAATCCCACTGCGTGCGATAGGTCGGCCAAAATAGAAATGCTCAACCCGTGCCAGTGTCGGGATCGGGCTGGGTGTGAAGGTCTGGGTGGGCGTCAGTGTATCGGTTGGGGTCAGGGTCAGGGTTGCCGTAGCTGTCGGCGTTGGGGTGTCAGTCGGCGGACGGGCTGTGGTCGGAATTGCTGTTGCCAGCGCTGCGGCCCGCTGTGTACCGGGTACTGTGATCTGAAATGGGGTGGTTTGTTCTTCCGGGGTGCAGGCACTGAGCAGCACAAGACCAAGTAAGACAAGGACGGCATATAGACGCATAGGAAAAGAGATTATTCGAATGAGATTGGACGGTAATCGTTCACAGCCGCGCCGATGCGATCTTCCAGCACAAGCTGACGAGCGGCGGCGGGCAATTGTAAACAGGTAAAGGCTGCATCGAACAGGGCGGCCTGTGGAATCAGGCCGACCAGCTCCGTGTGGATGACTTCGGCCCCTAACTGACGAGCCTCATGGCGCACTGCTTCCAACACGGTATGCAGCGGCATCCGGCGGAAGTCGATGATATTCATCGAAACCTGCGCCTGCCCATCAACCAGCAGCCCAAGCGCCTTGACATAAGGCAGTCCGCCGCCGGATTGTCTGACCTTACGGGCGACAGCCTGCGCGATCTCGACATCGGGCGTATTCAGATAGGCGTTGAATGCGATCAGTGGGCCACGAGCGCCAATCGCTACCGCGCCTGCCTTGCCAAGGGCTGATGGGCCATAATCCGGCAGTCGGTCCGGGTCGGTCTGGATCGTTTCCTTCAGGCGCTCGTAAGGGTCTCGGCGGATATAGGCCAGATTGGTCCGTTCGTGGTGCAGTGCTGCCGCTTCATACAGGTAAACGGGAAGATCGAGTTTGGATGCAATACGCTTGCCTAGCGATCGGGCAAGCTGGGCGCACGCTTCCAGACTGATGTCGCGCAGGGGGATCAGTGGGACGACATCAGCCGCCCCGATGCGCGGATGAACACCGGAATGCTGATCGAGATCGATCAACTCGGCTGCACGCTGTATCCCGCGAACTGCCGCTTCGGTCACGTTGTCCGGTTCGCCAAAGAAGGTCACAACCGTACGATTGTGATCCGAGTCGCTGCTGACATCAAGCAGATGCACATCGGCGGAAGTGATCGCGTCAACAATCGCCTGAATGACATCCGGTCGTCGGCCTTCACTGAAATTCGGTACACATTCAACCCATGCCATGGCACACCCGCTTACGATGACGGAGTCTGATCGGGGCGATCGTCGCGCTCATCGATAAAGTCAAGCTGCGCGGCGGATGTGCTGCCGCCTACAGGGTTTTCCAGCAGCAACCGGAGCGTCTCTTCATCGACTTCGCGGTTATTGAGCCGGTCATAGAGCGGGATATTCTCCATGCGGTCTACGGCATAGCGCCAGCGGTGATCGCCGATTTCGCGCAGCACCGAACGGCAGTTGGTGCAGCGAATTGTCCGGCGTGCGCCGGGAATGCCGAAGGTGCGTTTGGGATTGGTGTCCACAATCAGTTCACCGCGTCGGCAGACCGGACACTGATCGATCACAAAGCCGTTTGCATAGCGGTTGACGGTGCTCAACCCACGCAGATAAAGCGCGACATAACCCAGAATCAGCAGCAGGGCCGCTCCGCCAACCACCGCTTCCGTTGGGAAGCGTCCGGCATCACCAACTGCATCGCCGGTGTCTGGCACGCCAGCCGGTGGTGTCGAAGAGGGTACTTCGGGGGCATCCGTCGTCACAACCGACGCAGTCCCCGGCAGGATGATGTCGCCAGTCTCTTCGGTGGCCTCAGCCGTTTTAACTGGCTCAGCGGTTTCAGTCACCTCTGCGGTCGGCGCGTCTTCTGTTGGCGCGTCTTCTGTTGGCACATCTTCTGTTAGCACATCCGTGGGGATGTCCGTCAGTGTGGGGACCTGTGCAGCCACCTGCGCAGCATCAGTTTCGGTGGTTGCGGCGATGCCCGTTGCGATGGCTGCTGATGTGGCACGAACGGAAGCGCTGTCCAGTGTGGATGCAAGCTCTTCAGTTTCTGATGGTGTCGGCGTATCCGATGGAGAAGCCACAATCAGCGGACTGCGCGCCGTGAGAGTCGGTACAGTAGTGTCAGTCGCGTCCGGCGTCGTGGTCTGTGTTTCTGTAGCTGTCTCCGATGGCGTCTC
>CAYNDH010000003.1:0-50034 GCA_964395665.1 uncultured Anaerolineaceae bacterium | reverse complement strand
CGTCAGCGTTGCCGTCTCTGTGGCAGACGGCGTCAGCGATGGCGTAAAGGTCGCTGATGGTGTGAGCCTCAGCGGGACCATGACCGGTAATGCCTCAAGATCGGTTGTCCATACACCCAGACTGCGATTGATCCAGCCGAAGCCGTCATCAAAGCGGATCATAATCCAGGTGGTATCGGTATTCCGGCTGACAGGCTCAAGCGGATCGCCGCTGTAGAGCTGTCCAAGGCGCAGATAGGTGCGTCCCGGCCCAGCACGGACGTACGCACTGTTGGCGTTCACATTGATATAGTCGCCAGTGGGAGTGGATGTTGGGAAGAAAGCCGTCGCAGTTGGCTGTCCGGTGGGGACGGTCGGTGTCAACTGGGCGGTACTCAGGACCGGCAGCGTATCAATATTCACGACCCAGTAAGCGAGATCGCGCCGCAGCCAGCCGAACCCGCGATGATAGCGAATCAGCACCCACAGCCCGTCTTCACTCTGATTTAATGCCACCAGCACTGACTCTGGTGTGACGCGCCCGACTTCCACATATGCATTGCCTGGGCCGCTGCGGACAAACGCATCTGTCACGAGCAGCGTATTACGTGTCGGTGTCGGCGTGAGGGTGGGCACATCGTCCTGAGCGTGGACGGACTGCTGCTGTCCGTCCATAATCAGAAGCGGAATCAGCATCAGGCCGAGCATCAAACTCAGCAGTATTGGCTTTAACAGCCTGTGTAACTGGCGCGGAACAGTCACTTTCCGGGAAATCCTGATGGGTGATATTTTAATAAATGAAAGTAACGAAAGACAGCGCGCTATATTAGCATAGCCCGCCGTTAAACACCAACCGTTAACTACTCACCGCGCAGCATGGCTGAAACGTTGTCTGATCGGCGGTCATCCCGGCTTACATCCCGTCGAAAGTGAACGGGATTTCCTCAATGATCTGGTTATTGGCGAGTACACGGGCAGCCCATGGGCCGGGCGTAAACGGGACATCGGCACTGGTGATGTAAAACCAGACGCAGATCTGCGGATAATTGCTGTCGGGTGTCCAGTCACTGAAATAGACCACTTCGCCGTTCTGCACCCAGTCCACCCGCAGGGCTGTCCCGGCCTGAAGATTGTTGGCGACAAAGGTGGCATAAACACGTGGTGCGCTGACCGAAAACTGGCTGGTGGTCGTTTCGACACAGCCATCACTGGCGCGCACAGTGGTCGCCATGCCGGTGACGAGGAACGGCGAACTGGTATCCATCATGGCCTCTGCCTCGCCCGTATTCGCGCCGGTGGTGTCACCACTGGTGGTATCAAACGTATTCGCAGTGTTGCCGGTTCCTGTAGCCACCATCAGGCCCCAGTCATCAGGGCGGTTGTCGGTCGTCAGCCTTGGCGTGGGCGTGATGCGGATGCTCAATGTTGCCAGAAGCTGCTGATTGACCGCATTTTCTGCCGCGATTTCGTTGCGGGTGATGTCAAAAGTCGCCTGTGCATTTGCGATCTCTTCGACGCTGCGGGTTTGCAGCATCACGATTTCCGCTTCAAGATTGGCGGCTTCTGTTTGCAGGGGGATACGGTCATCCTGCGGTGTAAGGGCCTGACATGCCGTCAGCAGAATCAGGGTGCTGATAACAGCCAGACATCTGCCGATGCTGAAAAAGGTTCTGGTCATATGGGATGTGGTGTTGAAATCGTCCATGCGAAAAGCATAGTGCAAAGCGCCCCGATTGCGTAGAGTTACTTCGCTATGACTTCCAGCGGGAAGGCGAAATTTCGCCCTGCGGCGTGGTGTAAAGCGTTCCGACCATTAACACGCAGTCGATTCTGCGTTATGATACTGCCGTTTTTTCCGACTTAATTTCAATCGCCGGACCGGAGCCAGAATTCGCTATGAGGAGAACACAATCCCAGCGCCTTTATACCTATTTCGCGATTACGATCGCGGTACTCATGGCGCTTTCCGTCATTTTTCCACTTTTTAGTCTGAACAATCCCGTTATGCAGGAAATCGAACCGACTGCGTTCCCCACTCCCACAAAGCCTGCACCACCGGCTGATATGAACGCCATTTCGTTTGATAATCTCTATCTGCATAACTCTGGTTTATTCACTGTCGGCCAGCCTACAGGATGGGAACCGGCAGTCCCCGTGAATAACGCTGCCGAAGCTTCAATTCGAATGTCACATACAGACTATCTGGCCCAGATCGACAGCTTTTCCATCGCGCCCGTTGCTGGATCGGCGACAACTGTAGAAGATGTGGGTAATCACTTTACCGATGTGTCTACGGTGGTGCGCGGTTATTCCAACCCGCGTGAAACAGGGCGCCGTGTTGAGGGTGATCGTCTGGTCATCGACTATGAAGCCAGCCTCTCAGGGCAACCGTATATTGGCCGTCAGATCGCATGGTCTGAAGCCGGACGTATTTACGGTGTCCGCGTGATCGCCCCGGACAATATGCGTGATCTGCTGCTGTACCTGCTCGAAAATCAGATCGCGACCCTGAAGCCGACAGAACTGTTTGCCGAAAGCCCATCGGGGTGGACATCATTCTATAATCCGCAGGCCGGCGAAATCATCCGCTATCCGGCCAACTGGTCAGTGGTCGATGGCCGTGTCGGATTCCCGGTGACGATTCAGGGTGGCAGCGGAGAAGTGCTGCGTCTCGAAGTCCCGGCGGAACAACAGGTGGCTGATGAAGCCGCAGCGCAGGCCTATTTCGAAACCCTGCGCCCCGGTGCGACAGTGGTATCAGTTACGCCGGTCGAGCGTAACGGTGGCACTGGTTTCGCCGTGGCCTTCAGTGAACGTACACTGGACGGAGAAGGGCAGAGCGGTCTGACCGTGCTGCTGAATGGCAATGATGATCTGCTGCATGCGGCCAGCATCCGTATCCCATTGGCTGATCTGGACATGAATGCACTGCCAGGCGATGCCGGTTTGACGGCGACCGATGGCGTCAATGTCATCAACAGCTTCAACCTGACTGAAGGTGCAGGGCTGCCGGTGCCGACTCCGACACCTGCGCCGACCGCGACACTGGTCCCGCCAACACCTGTACCGGCAGAGGACACCGCAGCTACAGAAGAAGCCACTGTGACGGAAGAAGCTGCGGCCACTGAAGAGACAACCGAAGAAGCTGCTTCGTAAAATCTGGAACAGATGATCATCTGCGACCAGATGCTGATCTGCAACCAGACAGTTAACAGCCGCAGTAGATCGCCGGGTCGCGAACTATCGTCAGCTAACGAAACAGGCAGGATGTCGTATTATGCTCAGATCCTGCCTGTTTATCTGTCTGTTATATGCCTGTTCTCGCGCTCCGTTTGCGTCAATCAGATGCCTTTGCTAGAATGTACTCATGAGAATATCTGTTCTATCATTGGCGCTGTCCCTCAACACCTTCAAGGGTTCTCATGATCACTTACGTCAACGGCGATCTGCTGCTTAGTCCGGCAAAGGTACTGGTGAATCCGGTTAACCTTGCTGGCATGATGGGGAAGGGGCTGTCTGGTGATTTCAGGCGCCTGTACCCGGAGATGGCCGAGCGCTATCGTCAGCTTTGTGATAACGGGACCTTTCAGCACCGGAATCTTTACCTGCATCGAACCCCTCACAAATGGATTCTCAATTTCCCGGTAAAACAGCATTGGCGCAGTAATATCACACTCGATATGCTGGAAGCCGGTCTTCAGAAATTTGCCGGGATTTATGCCGAACAGCGGATCACGTCGATCTCGTTTCCGATGCTGTCAGAAGGCGCTGTTAATCTGGACTGGGACACGGAAGTGCGCCCACTGATGGAGTCGTATCTCGATGCGCTGCCGCTGAATGTGTATATCCATGTGTCGCAGCAGGACCAGCCGCGCAATATGCGGGCGATCAGCGCACGACTGTCCAGTGTGCCGCAGGAAATCCCGTTTGAAAAATTCTGGCGTGATCTTTCACGTGTGATCAGCAGCACCACCCATTTTGAAACAGAGGACGGCGCCACCTTCGAGATTGTGCCGGAACGCAGACGTGGCCGCCGCAGTGGTCGCAGTCTGACGATAGAGCGTGAACATGAGAGCGTTTATCTGTCGGAGTCGCTGCTGTCGGATTTATGGATCGCTTTGCGCGCCGCCGGTTATCTGCTGCCGGATAATCTGCCCGGCGGACTGGAACAGCACGCCGATGCCCTTGTGCCACTGTTATCCCGTCTGGATTACATCAAATCTGTCGAACTGGGGAACAGTGAAGAGGCCATGCTGCTCGGCCTGCATTACCTGTCACCTGCACGCCGGACGCCCGTCCGCTCGGATGGTTTGCAGGAGATGACACAGGCCCAACCCTACTCGGAGAAATCCCATGATGAATAAGCCGATACTGAACCGGATGAACTTGTGATGCAGTCAGAGCAATCGCAGCAGATGCGGCAGACACAGGACAAACTTCGAGTCTTCATCTCGTATGCGCGTGAGGATGGTAAAGCGCTGGCGATGCGCCTGCGCGATGATCTGATGCTTCTGGGTTATTCTGTCTGGGTGGACCTGCGGGAAATTGGCGCGGGTGCGGTCTGGTCACAGGATATTGAAGACGCAATTGAGGGCTGCCAGATCATGCTGGCACTGATGAGCCACGGCTCGTTCAGATCAGAGTACTGCCGCGCCGAACAGCTCCGCGCTGCCCGCAAGGGCAAGCGTATTGTGCCGCTGCTGGTACAGGCGGATGCGGATCGTCCGCTGCATCTGGAGCATCTGAATTATCTCGACTTCGCTGATGAAGCGGCCTATGACGAAAAACTGCGCGACCTCATCAGTGATCTGAACGCAGGACAGGCATTTCGTCCGCCCCGTCCTGCGGCGGGGGGAGCCGTTGTCGATGCCTTTAAACAGCGTCATATCACCCGCCGCACGACCGGCGAAAAGCGTGATGCATCGGCGTTTCGCCGCCATATCGATACGCTCCAGCGCTCACCGTGGCTGGGATCACGCTACTGGTGGCCGTATTTTCTGTTCCGGTATGTCGATATTACGTCAATCCCCGCGATTCTCGAAGATGGTGCGCTGAAATCCACCGCCCGCCGGGGCGGGAAAAATACCTCACGCTGGGATGACACCGTGCGCCTGTACTTTCGGCCCCGTATGCCGGATCTGTGGTCGATGGAAGGCATTCGCCCACGGGATCAGCGCCGTGCTGCCAACTGGTCGATTCCCGTCTGCCTGCTGTTTGATCTTGAGGCGGTGCTTTGTCAGCAGCAGGTCGCATTCAGCGCAGGTGATCCGGCGGTGGTAAATAAGACTTTCACCAGTGCCAGCGCCTTTGCCGAAATGCCATTTGAGTTGATCTATCATGACTCGTTTGTCCGCAGTGACGAACGTGATGAAGTGATGACCAGCCGCCGCGCTCAGGTGATGATCCCGCGTGAATTAGGGCTTGAGGCGCTTCAGTTCATCTGGTGCCGATCGGATGCCGAATATGCGCTGCTGCAATCGCTGCTGCCGGATGCCTTATGGCAGGCATGGCGTGACAAGATCACCGTGCGCGCTGATTACATGCTGTTCAACCGCCGCTGGACGTATGTTGAGGATGTGGCGCTGTCAGCGGATCGTGTGCTGCTGTGCTTTCATACCGCGTCAGCCGATGAGGATCGCAGCTTCGACCTGCGGATCGAGCGTGAGACAGCGGCGGGCGGATTATGGCACTGGCAGCAGTCGGATTTCGTCGCCGATGAGCCGCTTGAACTGCATGTTGCCGATGCGGCAGATGCGGCTGAAGAACCCTATATGCTGAAGGTCTGGCTGGATGATGTGCTGGCGTATCAGGGCCGGTTCGATCCGGCAGATGATGGCGTGCTTTAGACGCTACTGCAAACGGGATGTCATCTGGCGCAGATAGGCGCGCATTCCAATCCACAGCGACACCGCAGGCAGCCAGGCCAGCCCGTACAGCGTAAAGCCATAGACGATGATCGAGAGCTGGTTCAGTTCTCCGGTGCGGAATTCTGGTGCATCATATGCGGTTGTGGCTGCGATGATGAACACGCCCACAGCAGATATAAACCATAGGAGATTGAATCCGGCTGGCGGGAAGAGCTGGTCGGTGAACGTCTCCAGCCGTGTCCCACGCCGAAACCACAGGATCGCGCAGCACAGCACAAACAGGATCGCGACGATCAGCAGCGCCTCTGATGGGAGTGTGCCGCGCCCCAACTGGATCATGACCAGCACCAGCAGGGTGATCACAGCCGCGAACCATTCCCCACGCGTCATCATGACCGCTTCAGGCTGGAGTTCTGTGCCGCGTCGTGAAATGAACGTGGCAAGCAGAAAGGTCACCAGTGCTACAGCGGCGGTGGTCGCGATCATGGCGGTGCTGGTGAAAGGCGTTTGCGGGCCGTCTTCAAGGGTGAAAGCCCAACGCGCCCATGTCCCCCATGCCAGCCCAACCACCGCCGCGCCGATCCATGTCACCCGCTGGAAAAGTCCCCGTTTTCCACTCACAAGGGCCAGAAACAGCACCAGCATTTCGAGTCCAATCAGGGCGTGTGCACCGGTGACTCGCGTCACTAGTGTGCGTGGGATGTCGAACAGGGTGGAGTCGGGATTAAGGGTGATCGCATTCAGCAGGGCATAGAGTCCAGCGAGCGTCATCAGGCCCGGCAGATCGCGCACGCGCATCCGGATCAGCAGATCAGTGATGATCAGGCTGATGACCAGCAGCCCGATCATCAGAATCATCCAGTCCGCTGGACCTCTGGCGGGAAGGTCATTCCACAGCAGCGCCTCTGATCCGAATGCCAGAAGTACGGCCAGCATAAGGCGCATCAACCAGACCACAGCGGGCCTGGTGATGCGTTCGGATGATGCAGAAGTGTTCACCTGAATTTCGAAAGAGGATCAGTCGTAGAGGGTCGGGTCGAGTGCATCCCGCAGCCCGTCGCCGATGAAGTTGAAGCCCAGTACGGTCAGCATGATCGCCAGACCGGGGAAGATGGCATACCACCATGCGGTCATCATGTGTGTAGTGCCGACATCGACCATGGTCCCCCAGCTTGGATCAGGGATTTTGACGCCGAGACCGAGAAATGACAGCGTCGATTCTGCCAGAATACCACCGGCGACACCCAACGTTGCGATCACGATCAGGGGTGCGAGTGAGTTCGGCAGGATATGCCTCACGATGATCTCACGGTTGGTTGCGCCCAGGGCTTTGGCAGCGGTGATGTAATCGAGATTCTTGATTGCCAGCACCTGACTACGCATCATTCGTGCGTCACTCGGCCAACTGATCAGGCCGAGCGCGAGGAAAATAGTCAGCATATTGGCTTCGAAGATCGTCACCCACACGATCAGGAATAACAGGGTTGGAATGGCGATGAAGATCTCGGTAATACGCATGATCACATCGTCAACCCAGCCGCCGTACCAGCCGGACATCGCCCCAAGCGTGATCCCGATCGCCAGCGCGATTCCCTGAGCGACAAAACCGATCACGAGCGAAATCCGCGCGCCGTAGAGCAGTCGGCTGAAGATGTCGCGTCCGATTTCATCACTGCCAAGCAGGAATGCCTCTCCTGGCGGCTGAAAGCGTTCGGCGTAATGGGGCTGGATGGGATCGTAAGGGGCGATGACAGGGGCGAACAGAGCAGCAAGCCCCATAATGACGATAATGATAATCCCCAGCACGGCGATTTTGTTACGGGCAAAAGCCCGCATAAAGCGGACTGTATTGCTGGTATGAGGTGCGATCTCCACAATCGTTTCAGGACGACGGATTTGGACACTGGTAGCCACGTATAGACTCCTGCTGCCTAAGAGGTGTAACGAATACGCGGGTTGACCAGCGCATAGACGAGATCGGTAATCAGGTTAATGATGATGAACAGAAATGATCCGAATACCAGAATGCCGAGAATCACCGGCGTGTCGCGGCGCTCAATGGCCGGTACAACCGCACGTCCCAGGCCGGGCCAGTTGAAAATCGTCTCCGTCACAATCGAACCGCCCAGCAGATAGCCGATATCAAGGGCGATGATGGTGATAATCGGGATCATCGCATTGCGGAACTGATGGCGAAGCATCACCATCCGATAGGGAATCCCCTTGGCGTGAGCGGTGCGGATGTAATCCTGACTGCGGACTTCCAGCATGGAAGCGCGGGTAATGCGTGCAATCGTGGCCGAAAGGGCTGCGCCGAGTACCAGTGAGGGTAAAATCATGTGGTGGATGCTGCCGTTTTCATAACCAGCCACCGGAAACAGCGAGATGCCGTAGCGGTCCTGTGTGAGGAAGAGTTGTGCAAGCAGTGCCAGCCAGAAGACTGGGACCGAGACTCCAATCAGTGAGATTACCATCAGCGTCTGGTCTATCCAGGTGTATTGTTTTTCCGCCGCGATAATGCCAGCCGGTATACCAAACAGCATGGCGACCAGCATCGCACCAACCATCAATTGCAGCGTCCGTGGGAAGCGGTAACCGATGATGTTGTTGACACTGTCCCCCAGAATATCGGATTTGCCGAAATCCAGACTCAGAGCACGCCCCAGAAATTCGACATAACGCACATGAAACGGATCATTGAGGCCCAGTTCTTCCTTGTAGCCTTCAATGACTTCTGCAGGCAGTTTTTTATACTGCTCTCCGAGAATAGCGCGCAGTGGATCGCCCGGCATCATATAGGTGAGGGTGAAAATAACGGTGAAAACACCGAGCAGTGTCGGAATGACCTGCAATACACGGCGAAGTACGTATTTAGACATATTATAATTCCGGCCCAGCTCTATGATTGAGGCGAAGGCTGTCCCTGCTATCGTGCTAACAGGGGAACAGCCCCGCCTCCTTATCTGAAGATTATGTACTCAGTTACTTACTGTGTGACACTGACTTCCCACAGCGGTGCAGTATAGGTGCCGCCGCCGGTCGGGTTGAAGTTCTCGATATACGGCTTCTGGAGCCAGGTCACCTTGCTGTAGGCGCTGGTAATCCACGGAGCATCTTCCATGATCAGGTCATGGGCCTGCTGGTAGATTTCAACGCGGGCATCCGGATCGAATTCCAGTGCGGCCTGTTCGAGCAGGGCGTCGACTTCTTCGTTTGAGTATCCGGTGTCATCGCGGGCATCGTATAACAGGTAATCCAGGAAGTCTGACGGATCGGTGCCACCACTCCAACCGCTGAGGAAGAAGAGCACTTCATCCTGACCGATATGATCCCAGTAGGTCGAAGCATCTTCGGAGATGATCTCCAGCGAGACACCAAGCTGTGAGAGTGAATCCTGAAGGACGGGCAGCGAGAGTTCCTGTGCTGCGCCAGAGAAGACATACAGTTGCAGTGCCGGGATGCCTTCGCGCACGCCGTCATCATTGGCCGGGAAGCCAGCTTCATCCAGCAGCGCGGCGGCCTTTTCCATGTCGTATTCGTAAGTGGTGGCCGGAGTCGAAGCGGGCAGTGACGGCGGCAGCACACCGAGCGTTGCCGGGAAGCGTTCGCCTTCCATCAGATCATCCCAGACCAGTTCACGGTCGAAGGCATGGTTAAACGCCTTGCGGACCAGCGGATTTTCAAGGAAGAAGCCCTGATCCATCTTGAAGCCGAAGTAACGGACGTTCAGGCCGGCGATTTCATTGGCTTCGCCGCTGTACTCTTCGAGAATAGAAGAGCGCTGGCCGGACGGGAACCCAAACAGGAAGTCGATGTCGCCATCAACATACTGTAGGAACTGGGTGTTTGAATCCGGGATGTTGATAAACTGAATACCTGCATTCTTCGGCAGGCCTTCCTGCCAGTAATCAGGATTGGCTTCCAGAGTCAGATGATCGTCACGGAGCCACTCGACGAACTGGTATGGGCCAGTGCCGACGGGCTTAATTGCGAATTCGTCGCCGAGCTGCTCATAGGCTTCACGCGGGACAGCCGGGACGCCAAGTTTACGCAGGAACAGGCGGTTCGGGGCGCTCAGAGTGATTTCGATGGTATAGTCGTCGATCATGACCAGGCCTTCGACATCCTCAGCGGTGCCTTCGGTGAATTCTGCCGCGCCGACGACATTCTCCATCCATTCCGGATGCTGTGAGATGGTTTCGTTATCGTTCAGGCTCAGCTCGGCAGCCCACACCCAGTCATCAGCCTTGAATTCGCGGTCGCCGTCCTCGTATTCCACCCACGGCACATCATGGAACAGCACACCCTGACGAAGGTGGAAGGTGTAAACGAGGTTATCTTCCGAAACTTCCCAGCTTTCCGCCAGCCACGGGATCGGCTCGCTGGTCTCCGGATCGGCAGAGACAAGACCTTCATAGATATTGTTTTCAACAGTGCTGATCGCGATGGTGGTCCCAGTGAATGGATTAAGGTGTTCCGGGTCCGGGTTGATTGGATAGCGGATATAGCCGTTATCCGACTGTGCCTGTGCTGCGAACGGCGCGATGACGAGCGCGACGATCAGCAGCACGAAAAACGGGAATAACTTCTTTTTCATTCTTTACTCCTTTAAAGTGTAGTTGCTACTCACGGAGTCATGGTGTGGGAAGGATGTCTTATCCGCTCTTTTCCACACCATGAGATGAGTATCGAAAACTATACTGAATTTTGAGCATGAAACCAAACTGAAAGCACGAATTGGAATCATCAATTTCTGTGCGGTCTCTGGCCGGTCATTTATCCGGGCGCTCAACCGGTGGTTTTCATCCCTGCGGCGATGCCGTTGATGGTCGCCAGTACCGCACGCAGCACGCCGTCATGCTCCGGTACATCCGGTGGCATCTGGCGGAGCTGTTGCAGCAGATCGACCTGAATGAAGTTCAGCGGATCGACATATGGGTTGCGCCGTTCGATTGAGATCTTGAGTACCGGCATCCCTTCCAGCAGTTCCGCCTGATCGACAATGTTGCAGATGTATTCACAGGCGCGTGCATGTTCCGAACTCAGATCGTCGAAGATGGTCTTGCGCTGGGTTTCATTCTGCACCAGCGTCCTGTAAAGTGCAGCGATTCCCATATCCGCTTTGGCGACATCAAGCTGCACATTCTCAATCAGATTGTGGAAGAACAGCCAGTGCTGATACATCTCCTTGAGCAGCGCAAGCCCGTCCGGACGGGATGCGCAGAACGTCTGCAAGGCATGGCCGACGCCGTACCAGCTTGGGATAATTGCGCGGCTCTGCATCCACGAAAAGACCCACGGGATCGCCCGGATGGAGTCAAATCCGCCGGATTTACGCTTGGCAGGCCGCGATCCGATTCGCATATTCGAAAGCTCGTTGATCGGTGTGGCCTGCCGCCAGTAATCCAGAAAGCCGTCGGTTTCGTAGACGAATTTCCGGTATGCTTCATAACTGGTCTGTGACAGGGTGTTCATGGCATCGCGCCATGTTTCGGGGATGGCACTGGCACTGGCACTCTGATGCGTGGCAAGCAGGGCGGCGTTCATCGTCTGCTGGAAGTGCCGCCGCGCAATCTCTTTGTTGCTGTAACGGTAAGCGACGACTTCGCCCTGTTCAGTGATCTTGATCGGCCCCTGCATGGAACCCGGCGGCTGGGCAAGGATTGCGCGATTGGTCGGGCCGCCCCCGCGTCCAATGCTGCCGCCGCGCCCGTGGAATAATTCCAGCGTGACGTCATACTCATCGCAGATCTCTGACAGTGCCTGCTGGGTGAGGTACAGATTCCAGTTCGATGCGATATAACCGCCGTCCTTGTTGCTGTCAGAATAGCCGATCATGATCTGCTGACGGTTTCCACGCATTTTCAGATGCTGCTTGTAGGCCCCATTCTCAAACAGCGCCCGTATCGTCTCTGGTGCATTTTTCAGGTCATCGACGGTCTCAAACAGTGGGACGAGATCCAGATCATCCGCAATGCCGACTTCAGACGCGAACAGCAGCATCGTAAGCACATCACTGGGAAGCTGTGTCATGCTGCCGATATAGGTATTGATGGCAGACGGGCTGTAGCGCTGATGGGCTTCCGCAATCATGCGCCATGTTTCAATGATCGTGTTCGTCGTATCCGAAAAGTGCGGCACAAGCGGAAAGAGCGGGCGGTTGCTCTGGATCTCACGGGTGAGCAGCGCCTGTCGATCTGCTTCTGACATCGCGGCGTAATCGTCCGTCATCTGGTAGTGCTGCAAGATCTCGCTGATGGCCGTGGTTTGCAGGCGCACATCTTCGCGGATGTCCAGCGACAGCAGATGTGTGCCAAACAATTTCACTTTGATAATCAGCCGTTTAAGTGTGCCTTCTGTTGAATGCCGCCCCTGATGCGCTTCCAGACTGGCTGGGATCACCCTTAGATCATCCAGCAGCGACTCGGCGTCCTGATAGCGACGCTGGCGCAGGTTATCAGCGATATGCTGAAGATACTGACGGTAAAGCTCGTGCGGGTAGCGCTGACGTGTTTCTTCAGGGAGCGCCGCTGTACGCACCCGCAGTTCATCGGAGAACTGCACTTCGTCTTCAGCCTGTGTTAAACGCGCCTTCAGATATTCGATGTCGACCAGATAAACATCCAGCGCGGTCTGGTGCATTTTTTCAAGCGTTTCGAGTGTTATGGCGGGTGTTACATTCGGGTTGCCGTCACGGTCACCGCCAATCCATGAGGCAAAGCGCAGGACGGTCGGCAGATGACTCCAGTTTGCGTCGGGATAGGCGCGGCGCAGGCTGGCGCGCAGGTCGAGATAGAAATCAACCAGCACATCGACCACAGTTGCCGTGATGAAGTACAGGCCGAAATCGACCTCATCCTGTACCTGTGCGCTGCTGGCACGGGTGGTGCGTGTCTGCCAGAGTTGTTCGATACGCCGCATGATGTCATCCACCAGATGCTGATCTTCATGCGCCAGCAGATTCATCCGTTCCCTGAGCGCCATATCTTCCGCGATGTCCCGCAGCTTGATCAGCACTTCCTGCCGCTTGGCTTCGGATGGGTGGGCGGTCAGCACCAGACGAACCTGCACCAGTTCCAGCAGGGCGCGCAGTTCAGCCGCCGTGATACCTGATGCCTTCAACTTCTGGATCGCTTCGTCGATCGTCTCCGTATTGACTCCGTTGGCTTCGCGTTCACGCAGGATGCGGATACGCTGAAGATCCTCAGCGATATTGATCAACTGGAAATAGTTGGCGAAGGCTTTAACCAGAATTTCCTTCTGTTCCAGCGACTGTGTGCCGATGAACTGGCTGAGTTCTTCGGCAGACTGGCTGTTCCCGGCACGCCGTTCCTTTGCCAGCCGTCGTACTTCTTCAACAGCCAGAAACGATGCCATCCCATGCTGGTCACGAATGATTTCCCCCAGCAGATCCCCAAGGAAACGGATGTCTCTTCCTAACAGGCTGCCGCCGTTTCCATTTCCGCTGCTGTTTCCACTGCTACTATAGCTGGTATTACCTCCATTACGCGCCGTAATGGAATTTGACTCGGTCATTCAGTTATCCCATCAAATAGACTAGAGATCTGACGAAAAGCGTAAGCTGTGCTGGGGCGGATTGCCTGAGACGCTGTTTGTGTTCGTTGTCGGATGCCGATTGTTGTATCCCGATCACCGGATGAGACTTAGGGCGGTGGAGCCAGGTCAAGTGACTCCAGTGTGATCAGTTCACCCGGTTCCATCAGAATTGTACCAGGCAGTGTGGCTCCGACAACCTGTTTGACGATTGCATCAATGGCGGCGAAAGAATACTCTGTACGCGCTACCAGAATTGATGCCCTTAAATAATGGCCGTCACGGATATATAACTGTGCCTGTGGCTCCCCGTCAATGCTGAAGATCGCCACGTCTGATTCGGGTATATTCGCTTCTTCGAGTGCTTCAATCGCGCCATATGTGCCTGCATCATTGATACTCACAATGACATCTGGCAGGAGATTTTGTTCCAGCATGGATGTCATCGATTGGTTTCCTGCTTCCCATGTTGCACCCAGATAGCGGCCTATGATCTCCGCATCCGGTGCATATTCCAGTACACCATCTTCCAGCCCGTCGGCCCGCTGTACCAGCTCTCCAAGGGTCGGATAATCCAGAATGGCGACTCTCGCCCTGCCGTTGAGGTGATCCCGAATCCACTTGCCTGCATATTCACCTGGGACGCGGCCCATCAGGTAATTATCGGTGGTGATGACGACACCGCCATAATGACCGGTCTCAGGTGGGTCGGCAGGCAGGACCAACGGATAATCGGCTTCGTCCAGTGCTTCCAGCGCCGGGATCATCACTTCGTCATCCAGCGGGCAGATAATGAAGGCCGCTGCCCCTTCAGCACGGGCTTTTTCCACCAGAATCGACTGCTGGTACTTGTCCGAATCCGCGTCATAAACGCGTGCTTCCATACCATAGCTGCGCGCACGTTCTACCATTTCGCGGGCGCCAGTGGCATGGTACTGACTGCCCATGTTACACGGCACCAGGGCGATAAACCGGTTGTTAAGGATTGAACGCGCAAGGTTGATTTCCTGCGGTGTCAGGATCAGGTCATCAGGCGTGCCGCTGCGATCCGTGAGCAGGACCGGCGGTTCGACCACTGTATCGTCATCATCCGATCTGGTAAACAGGTAGACTCCCAGTGTAATGATCACCGCCACGGCCACCACACCTGCCAGTATCCGCATCCGATGTTTGGAAATCGCGGCGGCCAGTTCAAGTGACCGTCTGGCGCGTTCGCGGATCAGCGATGTAGCCGGTGGGGGGAATTCCCGACTGGATCGTTTGCCTACAGTCTTCTGTAAGGCTTCTGCCATTTCCCCAACGGATGAAAACCGCCGTTTCGGATCTTTTTCCAGCGCCTTCAGGACAATGGCGTCGATCTGCGGTGAAATATTCGGGTCCAGTTGACTGGGCGTGACCGGTTTTTGCTCCAGATGCTTGTAGATGACGGAGACGACGTTCGCACTGTCCCCTTCAAACGGGCGCTGGCCTGTCAGCATCTGATAGAGGATAATCCCCAACCCGTAAATATCAGCGCGATGATCAATCGGATCACCTTTAAGCTGCTCTGGCGACATATAGGCAGGCGTGCCGACGACATTTCCCGAATGGGTGATCTCGACTTCCTTGCCCAGGATTTTCGCAAGGCCGAAATCCGCCAGAAAGGTATTGCCGTTTTCATCCAGCAGGATATTGCTCGGTTTCAGATCACGATGGACGACGCCTTTGCTGTGCGCGTGGGCCAGCCCCTGAGCGATCTGTGTAAACAGCTCGACCACCCGTTCCAGCGGGATCTTTTCGCGCTGCATGAGGTCGTCCAGTGTGCCACCGCGTGATAGTCGCATCGCGATGTAAACATGATCCCCGTCAATGCCGTAGCTGTACATCGGCAGGATATGCAGATGTTCGAGCTTGGCGATGACCGCTGCTTCCTGCTGGAAGCGCTGGCGAAAGCTGGGATCAAGATCGCTTCCGTCTGCGGCAAGGACTTTCAGCGCGACTTCACGATGTATAGACGGCTCATTGGCACGGTAAACAACCGACATCCCGCCGTGCCCGATCTGTTCGAGAATCTCGAACTCTCCGATTTTTTTTCCGATCAGCGAATCAAGAGCCATGTCAATGGCCTATGGAAGAATTTTCAGACAATAAAATGATAGAGTGAAGACTGATCTACCGACGCATAAATGCTATACTAGTGTCCCCAGATGCCAGAGTATAGGTGATTTACACTGGCTATGCTACAAATTACATGCAGAATCTACACTGAACAGGTCAGTTCGTTTCATGAAACTGTGCCCGCTGATCTCTTCCAGCCATTCAGCATTCCGAAGCTGTTGTTCGTGAACCGTCTTTTTAGGCAATCAATCTGTAAAGGTCATACATGTCCGCACCGCTAAGTTTTCAGCAAGTTATCCTCAGGCTGCATGATTTCTGGGCCTCACAGGGCTGCGTCATCTGGGAACCTTATAATGTTCAGGTGGGTGCAGGAACAGGCAACCCGGCAACGCTGCTGCGCGTTCTGGGGCCGGAGCCGTGGCGTGTCGCCTATGTAGAGCCATCAGTACGGCCCGATGATGGTCGCTACGGAGAAAACCCCAACCGACTTCAGAAATATTATCAGTATCAGGTCATCCTGAAGCCTGATCCCGGCAATCCACAGGAATTGTATCTGGCATCGCTTGAAGCGCTGGGGATCAACCCGCGTGAACACGATATCCGTTTTGTGGAAGACAATTGGGAAAGCCCCGCGCTAGGCGCATGGGGGCTGGGCTGGGAAGTGTGGCTGGATGGGCAGGAGATCACCCAGTTTACCTACTTCCAGCAGGCGGGTGGACTTGAACTGAATCCGGTGTCGGTTGAGATCACTTACGGTGTTGAACGCATCGTGCTGGCCCTTCAGAACAAGGAATCGGCATGGGACATCGACTGGATGGGGAATGGTCACGCCAGTGCCGCCGGTCAGCCCGATCAGGGTGTCCAGCTTCAGTATCGTGATCTGTTTCTACAGGAAGAGATCGAGTACTGCCGTTACTACTTCGATATTGCCGATGTCAATGCCCTGAAGCAGGTATATGACACGTATGAGCGCGAATATGGTCGTGCGCTGGAAGGTGACGCGCTGATCGCTGCCTATGATTACGTCCTGAAGTGCAGCCATCTGTTTAACGTGCTGGATACCCGTGGCGCGATTGGTGTGACGGAACGTGCGACCTACTTCCGGCGGATGCGTGATATGACACGCACCCTCGCCCGTGCCTATGCCGATCAGCGCGAACAGTTGGGCCATCCGCTGATGAAAATGGCGGCGCAGTGGGCTGGTCCAGCGCTCGCGGAAAGCACTGTGGCTCCGGCTGAAGTCAGCTCCGC
The DNA here is from genome assembly GCA_964395665.1 of uncultured Anaerolineaceae bacterium. Classification (GTDB taxonomy): domain Bacteria; phylum Chloroflexota; class Anaerolineae; order Aggregatilineales; family Phototrophicaceae; genus JAEZAF01. The sequence goes on along the minus strand of CAYNDH010000003.1, from coordinate 33,286 downwards.
TGCGCCTTTCCTGCTCGAAATCGGTGTGGAAGAACTGCCTGCGTCGGATGTGGATGCAGCACTGGAATATCTGAACAGCGCGGCGCAGGCACTGTTTGACGAAGCACATCTGACCGTGGAGGGCCTGAAGGTGATGGCGACTCCCCGGCGGCTGGTGGTGACAGCCGAAAAAGTGGCGGAACGTCAGCCGGACCGCGAAACTGTTGAGAAAGGACCGCCCGCCAACCGTGCCTTTGATGCCGATGGCAAGCCGACCAAGGCTGCTGAAGGATTTGCCCGCAGCAGAGGCGTGGATGTGCAGGATCTGGTTGTCAGTGAAATCGACGGTGGCGAATATGTAACGGCGAAGGTGAAATACACGGGCCGTGCGGCGTCGGTGGTGCTGGCAGAAGCGCTTCCGCCGTTCATCGCTGGCCTGAAATTCGCCCGATCCATGCGCTGGAATGCCAGTCATGTGACGTTCTCGCGGCCTGTGCGCTGGATTGTCGCGCTGTATGGCGATCAGGTGATCCCGTTTGTCTATGCCGGGATCAGCAGCGGAACTGTCACCCGTGGCCTGCGTCCGTTCGGCTCACCGGAACAGACCGTGACTTCACCCGCCGATTATCTGAAATTTGCCGAGGCGCAGGGTATCGTGCTGGACTATGACACCCGTCGCAGCGCAATCGCAGCGCAGGTGCAGGCAATTGCTGCCGCGCAGAATGGCCGCGTGCCGCAGGATGATCATCTGCTGGACGAAGTGGTGAATCTGGTGGAAGCCCCGACCGCGCTGTTAGGTAAATTTGACGACCATTATCTCGAACTGCCGCGTGATGTGCTGGTGACGGTGATGCGCGACAAGCAGCGTTATTTTGCCGTTGAGGATGCATCCGGCAGGCTGCTGCCGTACTTTATCACCATCCGCAACGGTGATGATCAGCATCTCGACAAGGTGGCCTATGGTAACGAGCAGGTGCTGCGGGCGCGCTTCGCTGATGCCAGCTTTTTCTTCAGGCAGGATACCGAAAAACGGCTGGAAGACTTCCTGCCGCGTCTGAATACGCTGACTTTTGAAGAACATCTCGGCTCGATGCTGGATAAAAATCAGCGTGTAGCGGGGCTTGTTGACGGTCTCGGCCATCTGATCGGGACGCCAGAAGTCGCGGTCGCGGTCGCAACCCGTGCGGCGCATCTGGCGAAGGCCGATCTCGCGACCAATATGGTCGTAGAGATGACCTCACTTCAGGGGACGATGGGCCGCGAGTATGCCCTGCGCGGCGATTATCCGGCAGAGGTGGCGGTGGCGATCTTTGAACACTGGCTGCCGCGCTTTGCTGAAGATCGTGTGCCGGAAACCCACGCGGGTACGCTGCTTGCGATCGCTGACCGTCTGGATAGTCTGGTAGGGCTGTTTGCGGTGGGACTGGCTCCACGCTCCACAGCGGACCCATACGGCCTGCGCCGTGCCGCATTGGGTGTAATCCAGATCCTGACAGAAGGCGAGATTGACTGCGATCTGGCGCAGGCGGTGGAACTGGTGGCCGCTGCCCAGCCTGTCACCGTCACGCCGACTGCGAAGGAACAGGTGCTGGAATTTATCTCAGGCCGTCTGCGTGTCTGGCTTCAGGAGCGCGGCTGGGCGGTCGATGTGGTGAATGCGGTACTGGCCGAACAGCCGGGGAATCCCTACCGTGCCCTGATCGGTGTGCGCCAGTTAAGCGAGTGGGTATCGCGTGAGGATTGGGCACCGATTCTCGACAGCTTTGCGCGCTGTGTGCGTATCACCCGTGACGATGCGGATCGCTATGCAGTCAATCCGGATCTGTTCGAGCAGCCGGAAGAGAACGCTCTGTATGAGGCTTATCAGACTGCATCAGCCAGGTTGACTGCTGGCGTGAATGTCGATGAATTCCTGACGGCGTTTGTGCCAATGGTGCCGGTGATTACGAAATTCTTCGGCGAGCGTCCCGGTGAAGGCGTGCTGGTCAATGCCCCGGATGCCGCTGTGCGGGAAAACCGTCATGCGCTGCTTCAGGCGATCAGCGCCATGCAGAAGGGCCGCGCTGATCTCAGCCATCTGTCCGGCTTCTGATCCGGGTACCGAACATCCTGTAAACAAAAACTGCGGACTCATGACTCGAGTCCGCAGTTTTTGTTTGTGCAGTCCGCAATGAGGCGCTGTCAGGTCAGTTATTGCATGGCTGCGCCGAGTGTCGCGCAGGCCGGGCAGTTTCCATCCGGACGGATGACGGCATAACCCGCCTGCGGATCTGCGCCGTATTCGGTCATATCGACATTCCAGACGATGAGCAGGCGCACACGTCCGCCCTGACGTGAGAGCCGGACAGCGCCCGCCAGCCATTCCGCCTGTTCCTGTACGCTGGTGTTCACTGCCCAGTCAAAGCCAGGGGGCAGGGGGCCGAAGCCTTCAGGTGACAGATAGCCGAGTTCGGTGAAGCACAGCGGCTTGGATGGGAAGGTCGCGCTGTACAGGTTGACCATCGACGGGTAGTAGCGCGAATAGTGCGAGCTGTTGCCACGCGGATCGCCACTGGTGGCGGTCGGCGGCAGGATGCCTTCGTTGTAGTGGATGCCAACACAGTCCATCACATTGGCTGCGCCTGCATTCCGCATCTGCGTGATGAAGATGTTATCGTCGCATCCGCCGGACTGGCACGAGCCACCGAAGAATCCGGTCGGGGCAGGTGCACCACTGATGACGATCACATTCGGGTTGGCGGCCTTGATCGCCTGATATGCGGCGGACAGCATCTGGGTGTAATTGGCACCGCTGACCTGACCGGTCGGCCATTCACGGTCGATATTCGGCTCATTCCAGACTTCGATCGCATCCGGACCGAGTGCTGCTACGCCGCCAAGGAAGTTGGCGAAGTCCTGATAGTACTGGGTCGGATTGCCGGCGAGCTGATTTTTGTCACCCGTGACACCGAGCAGCACCTTAAAGCCGCGGCTCTTGGCTGAATCAATCGCGCCCTGTGCGATATTGGCGGAGTCGCCCTGGTTCCAGCGGATCTGGACCTTGGCCCATGTCATGCCAGCAGCGCGCATCTGATCCGGTGCGGAGAAAGCCCCTACATGACCGCCAAGCTGGAAGCCAGTCAGTCCGCCGCCGGTGGGTGGCGGTACGGTAGTGCCAGAGGGTGGCGGAGTCGGGACGGTGCCGCCACCGCTGCCGGGGATGACCAGCCGCTGGCCGACAAAGATCAGATTGATATTGGTAATGCCATTGCGCACGGCAATCGCCTGTATGGTCGTCTGGAAGCGCTGTGCAATCCGCCCCAGTGTATCCCCACGCACGACGATATAAACCGTCTCCTCACCGGGGGGTTGGGTGGGTACTGGTGTGCTGCCGGGTGGCTGCGTCGGTGGCGGTGTGCCGCCGGTCGGGATCACCAGCCGCTGACCGACGTAGATCAGGTTAGGATTGGGGATGTTGTTGGCCGCCACGAGTGCAGCGATGGTGACATTGTAGCGCAGGGAAATCCGGTACAGGTTATCCCCTGGCTGCACGACATAGGTGGTCTGCTCCTGGGCCTCTGTTTCCGTTGCACTGAACGAAAACCCAAATCCCAGAATCAGGGTGAGCGAAAGCAGCATGAGCAGGCGACGCATACAGTCTCCTTTGCGTGAGGGGAAATAAAAGTTAATCGTTTGTACAGAGTAATATAGCACGGGAAATGAAAACAGGCACTTTCCCTTAGAAAATGCAAAGGTGAACTGTTTTTGATGCGGGTTTGGCGGATACCCCTGAACGTGCATCAATATCGGCCCGTCGTCAGAGGTGATTAATCATCGCAGTAGGTGAGGGCCGTGTGTTATATTCTGTGCGTCAATAGAAAGGAAGAAGCGAAGATGGATTCATCAGGCAGCCTGCGGCTTGCCGTACTATCCGATGTCCATGGTAATCTTGAAGCGCTGGAAACAGTGCTGACTGATCTCGAACAGCAGGGTGGCGCTGATCTCACATGGTATCTGGGGGATCTGGTGGCCGGCCCGCGTCCGCTGGAATGTATTCAGCGTATCAAGGCGCTGGCTGAAGCCGATGAGGGCAAGCGCTTTAAGGCTATTGGCGGCAATATTGATCGCGATGTCGTGACGGGATCGCGCTTTCCGATGGAGCCTGCCAGGGATGCTGAAGAAATGCAGGCGCGGATGAATGCCTGGAAAGCCCGTGATACCGTCCTGAACTGGAGCCTTAGCCAGCTTGACTGGGACGCCTATCAGTTTATGAGCAGCCTTATCGGACGCGAACTGGCAAAAGAGATTGACGGTTTCGGGATCGTGATCGGTTATCATGCCGTGCCGGGCGATGATCTGGCGATGCTGCATCCGGAAACCCCAGACGAACAGGCAGAGGATTACCTGCTGGATCGTGAAGGCCGTCTGGGGATTGGTGGTCACGTGCACGTCCAGATGAATCGCACCATTGGCCGCTGGCAGCTTGTAAATGTCGGCAGCATTGGCCTGTCGATGGACCAGCCCGGTTATGCCCAGTACGGCCTGCTGACGTTCCAGAATGGACAGGTAGACATCGACCTCCGTAATATCCCGTATGATGTCGATGCCGTGGTTGCCGATCTGCATGCGGTAGGGCATCCCGTGCCGGAGTGGATCGAACAGCGTATCCGGCCTCAGAACCTTTCCTGAACAGTGAAGTAGGACGACATGCCCAAGCGACAGCAACTTCTTGAAGATCTCAGCGGAGAAAAAGCCTACGGTGTCTTTCTGATGCTGCAAATGGACGGTGTGCCGGAGACCCTGCAAATGGTGATCACGACCACCGAACTCGATGAACAGCGCGGCGGCCTGCGGGATAAACGGTCTTATGTCATTCGCGCCATCGGCGTGCAGGAACACCGCGTGAGTGTCGGGTTATTTGGCAGTCTGCGTATTCTCGAAACTGACCATCCGCTGCTGCACCAGTACAATGAGACGCCGGTGGGGCTGTTCTTTCGCGGCCAGCCGGATGACTCCAACGCGCTGATGGTCGATTTCATGCAGGCTTATACCAGCACCTTTGGCCCGTGGCGGCAGATCCCGACCTATCTTAATGTCAGCCGCCCGCTGTTCGACCTGATGAACTCTGGCGGGGATCTCGTCGGAGAAATGCCGAAGACACTGGCTGAAAAGCTGATTCCGGCTTTTGAGCGGCATGGTCTGGAGACGAAGGTCATTGAAGGTGAAGCACGACTGGAGTCTGATGAACATGGCCGGTCACAGCATATGAAAACCCTGATTATCGATGATTCCTATATCGTTGCGATGGATTTCACCGTCGAGTTTCTAGGGAAGCAGTAAAGTTAGATCTGACTCATTTCACAATTTTTGCAATGGAGTAATTACGGTTATGCAAATTCAGGGAATGACCGCACTGGTCACGGGTGGAGCTTCCGGCCTGGGCGCGGCTGCGGCACAGCGTCTGGCTGCGCAGGGTGCAAACGTCATCGTGCTGGATATGAACGAAGCCGTCGGGATTGAAACCGTGCGTGCCATTGGTGATCAGGCGCGTTTTGTGCAGGCTGATGTCAGCAGCGAAGAACAGGTGCAGGCCGCTATCGATACGGCTCACCAGATATTCGGCGGGCTGCATATTCTGGTCAACTGCGCCGGGATTGGCGCTGCGCTGCGGACGATTGGCAAGGATGGACCGCACGCGCTGGATATTTTCGAACGTGTGATCCGTGTCAATCTGATTGGGACGTTTAACTGCATCCGCCTTGCCGCTGTCGCGATGATCGAAAACGAGCCGAATGATCTCGGTGAGCGCGGCGTGATCATCAACACGGCGTCGGTCGCGGCTTATGACGGTCAGATCGGGCAGGTCGCATATTCGGCGTCCAAAGGCGGGATCGTCGGGATGACGCTGCCGATTGCGCGTGATCTGTCGCGTAATGGTATCCGTGTGATGACGATTGCCCCCGGCTTATTCGATACACCGCTGATGGCAAGCCTGCCCGAAGCCGCCCGGATTTCGCTGGGGCAGCAGGTCCCGTTCCCGTCACGCTTAGGCCATCCAGCGGAGTACGCACAGCTCGCCCAGTCCATCATCGAGAACCCGATGCTGAACGGCGAAGTCATCCGGTTGGATGGTGCGATCCGCATGGCCCCGAAATAGGCCGAACAAACATCACGAAACAGGTAAAAAGACGCGGGATCATCGCGTCTTTTATATATGCCACGCTCAAATCACCGCATTTACACCCACTTCGGTTCACATAGTCGCAAAGCACCCTGTAATACCCTTGGTACCAGTCCGTAAAATCTAAACGCGAAACGTAAATTCAGTGTTGAGTTCGAAGCCGGTTTTCATGGTAAGCTAGCATTACGTAATATTTCGAATTCAACCTGAATGGGTCGATTCAAAAGGAGGCTGTTTAGTGCAGCGTTTGTTCAAAATTTTTACACCCGTCCTCATCGCATTCGTCCTCATTGCATTATCGCTCTCGATCAATGAATATACTGAAGCGCAGGAACCGCAGCCTGTGGTAGATGACACACTTCCGCTTCCCCTTAACGTCCGCAGTAAGGTAGGTCTGAACGAAGGGACGATTGTGGGAAATGAAAAAATCATCATCAAGGTCATGGAAGGCGGGGTGATAAAGCCCAATAAACCCAAGCCGTATGTGCCTGATCTCGGCCTGGGTTATCTCCTGCAGATGGTCACCGAAAGGAAACAGGCACAGGCCACCATCGACTTTATTATCACAGCCAATCAGAAAGGCATGATTCCGGTCATACGGTTGTGCTATCCCGATCCCAACATGTGCAAGTTCAAGAGCGCATCCGATATTTACCTGTTCTATGAAAAGGTCGCACAGGGGCTGGCCGGGACCGATCATGTCTTTGTCGCTGCACTTGGGCCGAATGAACCCGGCTCCGGCGAAGCAATGGCGTTTGGCGTCGCCCATGGTGATTACGCCACGCTGGTGAACTGGGCCAATACCGCAGCCGCCTATCTGCAGAAATACCGCGTCGTCAACGGTGGCAATGTCTATCTGGGGCCGGCGATCTTCAACGGGACCAATTCTCTTGCAGGGGCAGATGATGTCAGAGGCTATCTGTTCTCTCAGCCTGCAATCAACCCGGATTATTTTGACGTGATCCTGACCAACCTGTACAACGACGGCGGGAAGAAGGCCAAGTACTTCTACAAGGAAAATGGCCGGTCGATGCGGAAGTACGTCAAGGCCCACCCGCACATGAAGACCATCGTTACCGAATTCGGGTATAAACCCTTTTACGGCGAGCCAAAAGATCTGAACATGTACATCAAGCAGTACGCAAAACTGTGCAAGGACAAGACGGTCAGTGGCATTCTGTTCTTCAGACCGCTGAAGGAGAAGAAGCTGCCGCCCGGTTATCCGGCATTCGGCCCGCGCCAGAATCCGGCTATCAAGCCGAAGGTGCTGCACAGTATGGTGCAATCCTGTATTGCGACGTCGAGCCTCTAGCAGCCTGTCGCACCGATCCCACCTGAACACTGTACCAAAAAGGCGCGAGATCATCGCGCCTTTTGATGTTATTTACAACCGCCCATTTTAACCGCTGGTGGTGCTGACAGATGGCTCTTCGGTTGCGGCAGCGTCGGCGCCTTCAACGGCGCGCGCGACGAAATCGAGTTCAAGTGTCACTTCTTCACTGATGTTCGCCACCTGCGGCGGGACGCGTGGGATGTCGATGCCCAGATCCGGGTACTGCACCACGCTGGATGCCGTTCCGCTGATCTCTGTCTCGGAGACTGGTGTAATCGTGGCATTGAATGTGATCGGCTGTGGGACACCGCGCAGAGTCAGAGTGCCTGCAATCGTGACATCGAAGGCTTGCCCGAAGGTGATGGTTTCCGGGATGCCGCTGACCTCACTGACAACAAAATCACTGAACTCATGAGCGTCATCAGCCGTTTGCAGGATCATCCCGCGGATTGCCTGATTGCGGAAGTTATTATCGGTCGCGACGGTCCGCATATTGATGCGAAGCATGCCGATTGCTGACGCCTGGGGATTATCATAATCGACCAGAATATCCCCGGCGATCTCGTTTGTCCTGCCAGTGACAACGGTCGGATTGCCGCTTAGCACCTCATTTATGATGAAGCGGACTTCGCTGGCTTCCTTGTCAATCCGAAAGACCTGCTGATTAGCGCTTTCCGCTTCGAGCTGCTCTGAGACTGTTTCTGTACTGGCTTCACCCGATCCGCCAATGGTGCGCAGATAAAGCAGGGCCGCGCCCCCGAACACTGCCCCGGCCAGTACCAGTGCACCCAAAATCATTCCGATACGTCTAGACATTCAAAAAACCTCCGTGGGTTGGTAAGCGCCGCATCTTACAACGGACACTTACCAAGACGAAGGTTTTTCGAAGTTCGGACGTGATTTCTAAGCTTCCTCTAAACTGAAGCGGTATCGCTTTACATGCCCGGATCTTCAGTGGGTTCTACCGTCTCAACAGGCGGTTCGGTCGCCGTCACTTCAACGGTCGGTTCGACTTCATCTGTCGGGGTGACTTCACCTGTTGGTTCCTGAGTCGGCTCTAGTTCGTCGGTGGGGGTGAGATCTTCAGTGGGTTCGGCGGTCACTTCCTGCGTTGACTCTTCAGTGGGTTCGGCAGTGACTTCTGGTGTGCCAGTCGGTTCTTCCGTGGTATCCAGTGTGGGCTGTGGCGGCGGTGGTGTGACGACTGCGCCGTTCAGATCAACACCATCAAGGCTCAGGACCTGACCGCTGCCGTGGCCTGAAAAGGATGAGTATGTCGTCAGGAACAGGTTCTCGTTACTGTTGGCCGCCAGCCCATATGGGAAGGGCAGGTTGCTATAATAGGCCTCTCCGCTGAAGACATCTACGACACGTCCGGTGTTCTGTACCCAGCCCTGTTCACCAAACTGGCCGATTTCGACGGCGTAAAGCGTGTGATTGGCGAACAGCAGATCGACAATCGCGGTGAAGCCCTCATAGGTTTCGAGTAGTTCACCTTCAGCATCATATTGCTCGACCCATGCACCGCCGCTGGGGAAGGGGAAGCCGGTCAGGAAACCGATATAGACCGAGCCATCGGGTCCGAGTTCGACCGATGTCGGCACAGGGTTGCTCTCCCATGCCGCAAACAGCGCCAGACCGCCTGCTTCGCTCCATGTGTAAACGGCATTGGCTCCAGCGTCCACAATGTAGAAAACACCATCGAGGCTGACGGCGAAATCGACCGGGTTGGAGTCGATCACGCCAGCATCCGGGTTATTTTCCACCTCATATGTATACAGATCGACATGCGTCAGGACACGCTTGTTTTCCGGCGAGAGTTCGACCAGCGAATACGAGAAGGGATTATCCAGTGACCCCTGCGCCAGCAGCAGCCAGATACTGTCTTCTCTTACCCTGACCTTTGACGCGCCAAGCACCTCACCATTCAGCGCGTCGGTGCTGGGAAGTCCAATAATGAATTCGCTTTCGGCTCCATCCGTCTCTACGCGATGGATAGCGGCAGAGCCGCCCGCGTTGGCCGGTCCAAATGGCCCCTGAATATCGAAATCACCACCGGTTCCTGATTCGGCAATATAAAGATTACCATCGAAATCGAAGCTGAGATGACGCGGCGAATTCAGCCCTCTGACAATCGTAACCGGCGATCCACTGCCGCTTTGTGCAGCAATGACCGAGAACAGGCCGAACAGACTTGTAAGCAGCATCAGGATGCTCACAGTGAGAATCTGCTTCCGATGTGGCATGGTTCACTCCTTTGTTCAATGGAGAATTCAGTAAGTGATGCTTGAAGTGTACTCCGTTGGTTAACATAACACGTTACAGTGCAGATGAACCTGAAAGTCTGCTGAGCAGTTTGTGGGCAAAATAAAAGCCCTCACCAGTGTGAAGGCTCTTGAGATGTTGAAGATGTGCCGATATGCAGTTACTGGATGGACGTTTGGCTATCAACCACCCTTGACGGAGCCTGCCAGCAGACCGCGTACAAAGTAACGCTGAAGCGAGAAGAAGACGATCAGCGGCACGATGATCGAGATAAAGGCCGATGCAGTCATGACTTCCCAGCTATCGCCATAGGTTCCAGTCATACTCTTGATACGCAGCGTCAGCACCTGATCACCGGTTTGCCCAAGGAACACACGGGCCACCAGCAGGTCATTCCAGACCCACAGGAACTGGAAAATCGCATAGGATGCCAGCGCCGGGATCGACAGAGGCAGTACCAGGCGCACGAAGATCTGGAAGTGTGTTGCACCGTCGATCTGGGCGGATTCGATCAGCTCACGCGGGAGGCCGCCGATATAATTCCGCAGCAGATAGACCGCCATCGGCAGGCCGAAGCCGGTATGCGCCAGCCATAAGCCGGGATAGCTGCCGACGATGCCGAGTCCGCTGTAAATACGCAGGATCGGGATCAGCGACATCTGAAGCGGCACGACCAGCAGCGCGACCACCAGCATGAACAGCACGTTGCGGAACCGGAATTTCATCCAGGCAAAGGCATAGGCCGCAAATGCCGCAATCGCAATCGGGATGATCGTCGCCGGGATCGTCACGGTGGCGGTGGTGATGAATGCATCCCCAATGCCCTGATCCTGAATCACATTGTTATAGTTATCAAATGTAAACGTCGGCGGCATTAATGCGCTGTAGTAAACCCTGATAGGATCTTCTAACGGTTCTGATGAGGTGACCTGATAATCGCCATTTTCCTGTACGGTAATCTGATAACCCTGACGCGCTTCGGCGGTTTCTCCGGGGGCTGTGTTTGCGCCGCCTGTACGGGAAATACCATACTGCTGGATCTCCGGCGGATTTTCGCGCCCTTCAAACAGATTGCCCTGAATGACGAACTGTCCGTCAATTTCCTGTATGGCGTCCGGGCCTGCGGTGTTGGCCTGTAAACCGGTGGTGAGGGTTGAGCTTAGGGCCGTCCACCAGCCGGAACGGTTGATAGCGTCCGGCGTGCGGAATGAGGTAATCAGCAGCGCCAGTGTTGGGATGATCCACATCAGGCAGATGATGATCAGGGTTGCCCGGACGAGAAACCAGCCTATGAACCCTTTCAGATTGAAGCGGGATGAGGATGCAGACTGTTCGGTTGCCTTCGGTGGATAGGCGACAGGTGATACCGCTGTTGAGTCGGTACTCATCTCAATTTCTCCTCACGGCTAAAGCGTCTGATATTCCAGATCATGATCGGCAGGGTTGCCAGCATAATGACGACTGCGACCATGCTGCCGCGTCCGTAGTCGGTTGCGCCACGGAACATCAGCCGGTCCATATAATTCGCCAGCACTTCCGTGTTCCATTGACCGTCTGTCATGGTGAGGACGATGTCGAATACCTTCAGCACCAGAATAATCAGTGTCGTCATGACGACCAGCAGGGTACTGGTGATCTGCGGGATGATGATGCGAAAGAAAATCTGGACTTCACTGGCGCCGTCAATCCGCGCTGCCTCTATCGTCTCGTCGGGGACACCCTTCAGCGCTGACGAGATGAGGACCATCGCAAAGCCGGTCTGAATCCAGATCAGGATGACCATCAGGAAGAAGTTATTCCATGGTTGCAGTGTGACCCAGCCCTGCGGTTGTCCGCCCAGCGCGACGACGATAGCATTCAGCAAACCGATCTGAATCTCGCCAGAGCGGTAGTAGTACATGAAATCCCAGATGATGCTGGCCCCGACGAATGAGATCGCCATCGGCATGAAGATGAGCGATTTCGCCACACTTTCCCACCGCACGCGGTCCGCCAGCACTGCGATCAGCAGGCCGAGAATGGTGCAGGCGGCGGGCACAATCGCCAGCCACAGGATATTGTTACGCAGGGCGACCTGAAAACGCCCGTTACCGGCTGCCCACTCGTAATTGCGCAGGCCGACAAAGTTACGTGATGATTCATCGAAAAAGCTCAGGATAAATGTCTGGATGGCCGGATAAATCAGATACAACCCCAGAAGCAGCACGGCTGGGCCGATAAAAAGCCACGGACGGATCGTCTCGCGGATTTTGTCTCTCGATTGCAGTATCGCGCCATCGGGTGTGATTTTATCCGCCAGCACTGTGTCGAGAATACGGTTTGATCCGTAAAAATAAAGCACCATTCCGGCGACGCCCAGTACAATGACCAGCAGTGCGCTAAGTATTTGTGACATCGTCCCAACTCCTCAAAAACGGACCTTTCTATTTATATGACAAAGGGCGGAGCGGCCCTTGCTTCGGCACGTCCCGCCCTTTGTGGCCCCACTCGTTACGAATGATGCGCTTCAGAGTGTGGCGCGTCAGATGCTATTCTGATTCTTCGCTTGTTTCCTCGGTTGCAAGGGCATCCCATTCTTCCTGAACCGCGTTAGTGACGTCTTCAACCGATTCGCCACCGACATAGTCCACCATCGCTGTCCAGAAGGCGCCAGCACCGATCGCACCCGGCATCAGGTCAGAGCCGTCGAAACCGAACACGTCAGCATTCAGCAGGATTTCGCCCTGGCTGCGCAGTGCCTCGCTGGAGTACAGGTCGATGTTAACACCAGAGTGCGGCGTCAGGAATGCACCCTGCGTCATCCACAGTTCATGCGCCAGCGGCGTGGCAAGGTATTCCATGAAAGCGCGGGTTGCCGGGCTGTCCTTGGTGATGGTCAGCAGCGTACCACCGCCCAGAACCGGGTTACCCTGTGCTTCGTCGATGGGCGGGAAGTAGAAGAAGTCTGCATCAACACCGACTTCGACATCTTCAGGGAAGAAGGCAGAGATGAAGCTCGCCTGACGGTGCATGTAGCATTCCGGCGGAATGGTGAACAGACCGGCGGGGCTTTCGCGGAAGTCCGTGGTCTGGACGCCGACTGCGCCACCGCTCACGTAATCTTCGTTACGGGCAATGGAGCCGAACAGTTCAATCGCGTTCTGGACTGCGGGATCGTTGAACGGGATTTCGTTGTTGATCCACTGCTGATAGACATCCAGACCGGCGGTGCGAAGCATGATGTCTTCCACCCAGTCCGTTGCCGGCCAGCCGGTTGCAGCTTCGCTGCCGATGCCGATGCACCATGGGGTGCCGCCGTCTTCAACGATCTGATCGCTCAGCGCAACCAGTTCATCCCATGTAGCCGGGATTTCATAACCGGATTCTTCGAAGACTTCCGGCACGTACCAGACAAGGCTCTTCAGGTTGACATTGTAGAACATGGCGTAGAACTGATCTTCGCCAGCTTCATTGCCATAGGTCCCGAAGTCCACCCAGCCCTGACCACCAGCGAAGTTATCGAGAACAAACTGTTCCAGATCATCACCAAGCGGGACCAGACCACCGCGAGAGGCGATGTTGGCTGCCAGACCGGGCTGCGGGAAGGCTGCGATGTTCGGCGGGTTGCCACCTTCAACGTCGATCACGATCTGCTGTTCAAAGCTGTCGGAACCGACATAGGTCACGCTGCCGTTGGTCACGACGCTGTTGAAGTAGGCGACGACGTTCAGGAATGCTTCTTCGTCACCGGTCAGCCATGGGCCGAAAAAGACAACATTTTCGCCACCCAGATCAAGGTCGCGGAACTGGTCAAGATCTTCCCAGTGGAAGCCATCATTATCCAGAATGCCCAGCGGATCTTCCTCGCTCTGGGCACTGATGGCGATTGGCAGAGAGAGGACCAATGCCAAAAGCGTAAACATCACAGCAAATCTGGTGAGGTTTTTTCTCATAACGTGCTTTCTCCTTTATGCTTTTGTTACTCATTGTGGTTCAACACCGTGAAGCGCAGAGGATATAAGCGCGATCTCAGTGCCTGTGTACCTTAGTGGCGCAGCGGAAAAGATTCAAGTATTTTAGGCAGTTTGTATGAGAATTGTGACGATTTGTATTATTTGCGAGTGGAAAACCAGCCATCACCTGATTCGAGCGATCAGGTGATGGATTTCTATACTGGTGAAAGTGCATAAGGGGTTACAAAACTGTTACTGGGCGGCTTCGATATTCTGTTGCAGCGCTTCGATACGATCAAGGAATGTCCTGAAGCGTTCCAGTGACTCGTTGTAACGCATTTGCAGCGCTTCCAGACGGCTGAAGATCGGTGTCAGGACCTGTGTGGCATAATTCCCCAGCCGCGTGCGTTCCCGGCGGGTGAGGTTATCCAGTGCTTCGTGATAAGTTGCCTTCAACTGATCGACTTTTTCGCTGAATTCGTTTTTCGTCCTGACTGTCATCCGGTGGTACTGGCGCAGCCCGAATACCGCGCCGCCGATGGCAATCGGCGCAGCGACCAGCAGTGCTGGCAGGGCCATCACACCCGGGGCCAGTCCACCCGGCAGGATCGATGAGGCCGCCACGATAGCGACGATCAGCCCGCTGAAGGCCGCAAATACGCTGGTGCGGAAATTGTTGAGATCGTTCTCGAAGTTTTGTTGAAGCTCGCCGATAATCGTGCCGGTGGAGTAGGATTTCAGCTCGGTTTCGGCGATTTTGATCGCGTCCTGAAGCTCTTCGCGCTGCTGGGCATAGACGCCCGCATCCAGCCCGCCGAGATCGTCATCAATCACATCCTGAAGCTGATTGAGGCGTTCGATCACCCCGCGCCAGTACGCACGGCTGTTATCCACCACGGCGTTGACATAGGTATTCGTGGCTTCGGCGACATCCCGCGTCGCCCGTCCGATGACCACATCCTGAAATTCCTGCTGAAGTTTTTCCCGGCTGGGGGCGCTGCCGATGAACTTGACCGACAGGTTGGTATTGAGGAAGTTCAGGCCGCGCTGCCGGATGCCTTCAAATACCTGATCAATTTCAGCGCGTGCGGCTTTAAGCTGTGAATCCAGACTGCCGGTCTGCGATTCGAGTTCCTGCCGCACCTGCCGCACCTTGGCGGTATCGTCACTGACCAGCCTGACATGCGACTGGATCTTGTCATAGTGCTTCTGCGTGATGTGTTTCGTCAGCGATAGCTGCGACAACAGCTTTTGTTTGGCCGGTGGCGCTTCGCTGAAAACGCCGCGCAGGTGCGCCCGCACTGCGTCCATGCCGCTGGTGTCCGGCGTGCCTTCTTTGGTGTGGCGCAGGGCTTCGCGTGCCGAGACGGTGAAAATCAGCGGCTGGATGTTCAGCAGTTCCTGCACCTGCTGCTGTACAAAGCGCTTCACCTGTGCCAGTTCTTCGCCGGAGAGCAGATCGGCCTGATTGATCACGATGATGATCTTTTTACCGTAGTTCTTCGCCATCTCAAGGTAAAGGCGTTCGGTCTGGGCGAAGGCACGCTTGGCGGAGATGACGAAGATCACCAGATCGCTGCGGTGCAGAAATTCCTTGGCGACCGTTTCATGCTTCTGGAAGACAGAGCCGGTTCCGGGTGTGTCCACGATGGCGACGCCCGGTGCGCCGGTATCAGGATGCGCCCATTCGCGCAGGCTTTCGCCGCGCATCACCGGCTTCTGGCGCGGCGTCTCGCTGTAGCGGATCAGTTCGATCACTTCAGTCGTCGGCGTGACGCCAATCGGTAGAATCTCTTCGCCGAGCAGCGCATTGACAAAGGTTGATTTCCCGGCATTGAACTCACCGATGATCACGACCAGATAAAACAGTTCGCGTAAATCCAGTGCGACGTCCTGCAGGTGATTGCGATCTTCCTGCGCTTCCTGCACTTCTTCGCCCATTTCATTCAGTGCCGCTGCGATGTCGGTCGTCAGGTTGATTTCCTGCTGCCGCAGAATATCCAGCGGCCCTTCCAGAGGTTGTATCACGATGTCATTCCTTTAGTACGCCTGGCATACCAATGCTGCCTGTCACACGCCGCAGATCGCACCGTCATGCAGCGTGTGACAGGTGATGAACTGCGAAAATACAGGTCAGGGGTGGATACCGAAAAGGCTGCGGCGGCCAAGCTTGTTTAAATCCGTTTCGATCCCCGCCATTTCCTGTTCAACATGCTGTAAACGTGTCAACTGCTCCGTTTGAATTTGCGTTTGTGCTTCCACAAGCCGTGTCAGCGGTGCGACGGCATCCCGACGCAGGCGCATACTGTAATCCAACTGCTGATCGGCGGCTTTGGTCAGCGCCTGCACATATTCAGCCTGAATCTTCAGCAGGCGGTTGGTATAGCGATTTTCCATGACGCGGCCCGTGAACGGCAGCGCCAGCAGCCCCAGCACCGCCAGCCCGAACAGGACCAGCAGCGTGATCAGGGTGCTTTCCGGGCTGCTGCCTGCGATCCCGGTCAGGAAGATGGTGATGCCGAGCAGCAGCAGGAATACCAGCCACAGCCCCAGATACAGCAGGGCTGAACGCGCACTGGCCGTGAGGTTTTCGGTTTCCAGTGTGCGTGCATCACGCTGTAAGCGTTCCAGGTCGGGGCGCACTTCCTGCAAGGGGCGCCGGTCATATTGAGTAGGCGCGTTGACCGTACCGATCACCTTTTCGCGGATGGTTTCCGGAAGCGCTTTGATCTCGCGCTGTGAGTACGCCACCAGATCATCGATATCCTGCAAATCGCGCCCCTCAAGCCTTGGCCCCAGCTTATCGGCCACATGATCAAGCTGGTCAATCGGTTCAAAGACCTGCCGCTGTTCAAACACCGTGCGGACAAACGTCGGTGGCCCGCCGCGCCGCAGCAGACGGCCAATACCCGTTAGTTCGGTCAGGCCGCGCGCAGCGGAGCCAAGGGCATTCGAAAACTGGAAGACCTCACGGATCGCCTCACTGCCGCGCATGGTGGCCGTACCGAATTTGTCCTGAACGGCCTGTGTCGTCTCGCGGATGGTCTTTTCCTGTTCGCGCTTCTGCGAATCAAGCTGCTGATTGATGTTATCAGTGATGGTCTGGTACTGGTCGAGCACACTCTGATTAGAGCGCACAATACGCAGCGCCGAGCCGTTGACATTCTGTGCGATCTGGAGCGGTGTCTGCAATTTCTGGCGCAGTCGCTCCACATCGTTAAGCTGGGTATCGATATATCCTTCGATCTGGTGCAGGCCGCTTTGTCGCCACAGGGTTTCATCCCGTTCGCCATCCGCATGGGCCGCCTTGCCGAGTTTGGCTGATACCAGCCAGACCAGCGGCTTATAGCCCAGACGATCCTGACTCTGATCGGTCACATAACTGCGGACGGTCTCGGCCTCTTCTGGTGTCAGCAGGTCCGCCTGATTGATCAGGATGATGACCTTTTTGCCATATTCGCGCAGCATCTGGATATATTCCAGATTGCGTGAGGTCATCGCCTGTGTTGCCAGCATAACCAGCAGCACGACATCGCTGCGATGCAGGAAACTGCGCGTTGTGTCTTCATGCTTCTGGAAGACCGATTCCAGCCCCGGCGTATCGACAAAGCTGACCTTCCGCAGCAGGGGATTGGGATAGAAAACGGTATCCACCTCACCGCCGGAGTCCATGCGCTGCGGTTCTTCTCCATAGCGCAGGATGCCGATCCGGTCTGTGGTTGGCACCGGTCCGACTTCCAGCAGCTCTGTGCTTCCCATGAGTGCGTTGATGATGCTGGATTTGCCAGAGCTGAACGGGCCGACAAAGACCATCAGGAAGGGGTGATCCGCATGAAACAGGGCGTCACGGGCCTGCCCCAGAAAGGCTTCCGGCAGATTGTTCACCCGTGGCAGCACGTTCAGCATATCGGTGATAAGTGTGTATTCGCGTCGGCGAATGGCTTCATAATCGCTGACGAGCGCTTGATCCGAGGTTTCAACAGACAAAAGACACCTCTGAAAATCTGATAGTTGAGATTAGAAGCATAGCGCGGCTTATGCGTGCAAACAATACACAGTTACCCATACCCACCAACCGCTCACGATGCTGTTAACGATGATGGTTGATACGAGAAAATGAGGGAAAGGGTTTCCGGCCATTTACGGTCTGCACCGTCTAAAGGCGCTATACTGGAAGAATGAATGAAGACAGCGCATTGACCAGGCGCCACCCTGAAACCGAGCTGTCTTTGTCCCATTTGGTTTAGTGATGTGCAATGATGACAATCGCTGTCATCCTGATTGGGGATAGAAACCTATGCCTGAAGTGTCTGAAGAAAAACTGGACGAGCGCAACCGCCAGCTAAAAATGCTCCTTGAACTGGATAAAGCCCGCGATTCGCTACAGGAAAATGCAGAACCGGAAGCGATGTTCCATGCGCTGACGCGGCTTCTCAAAAATCAGTTCCGTGCAGATGCCTGTGCGATCATGCTGACTGAAGAAAATCACCAGTCTGTAGAACTGGTCGTCAGTCAGGGCATGGCCGAAGAGCAGGCCACCTATCACTGTTATCAGGCGATGCAGTTGGTTAAACCTGGGGAACTGCCAGAGGTCACCTCAACCCATACGCTCGGGATGCAGATCGCGATGGAGCAGCGCGTGCTGGGCAGCATTATCCTCACCCGGCAGGAACAGCCCTTTGATCAGAATGAGCGGTCGCTGCTGATTATCGCAGAAAGCCAGCTTGACTCCGCCATCATTCAGGCGCGTAACTTATGGAAACTGGCGCAGCGCAACCGCGAACTCGAAGCGATCTACCAGATCGACAGGATGCGCGATGCCCTGACCACCGAGGGCGATCTGATCAATAAATTTACGTCGGTGCTGGAAGAATACTTCCATGCTGATGTCTGCATGGTGATGGTAACGCACATCGATACCGGCGAGATGCTGCTGCGGGCGATGGTAGACCGCTATGGGCTGCCGGTGGACATCCTTGACACGCTCCGGTCATCGGTTGAGCAGCTTCACATGCCGCAGGTCCTGCCGACTCCGGCTGGGCTGGATCAACTGCGCCTGATGGCAGCCCCGTTTATTGTCGCGGAGGAAAGACTGGGGGCAGTAGTGGTTGGGCGGCGCAAGCCCTTCACCATGGCCGACCAGCGCCTGATTTACGCCATGATGACGCAGATGGACTCGGCTGTCGTCCACGCCCGGCTGATGCAGCATCTTGCGCGGCGCAGCCGTGAACTGGAAGTCATCTATAAAATCGACCACATCCGCGATCAGGAACCCGATTTCGATACCATGCTGTATCAGGTGCTTTCGGAGATTACGCAGACGGTCATGAGTGAGGTCGGCTTCCTGATGCTGTATCACGCCGAAAGCGAGAACCCGCTTCAGCTTAAAGCGACGACCGTTGAAGGGCTGCTGACATCGCCAATTTATTATGAGGTGATCAAACGCTTTGCAAAGCGTGCGCTGGAAGAAGGCTGTCTGGTGTACTCCAACTCACCGGAAGGCCCAATCCGCTCGATTGTGGCGATTCCCCTCATCCTGAATGACACGATCATCGGCGTTTTCGGCACGATCAATTCCACTAACTCACGCGGTTTCAGTGAGGAAGAGCGGCGGATGCTGACTGCCATCACCAGTCAGGTGGATACCGCCGTCTTTGAACGTCTGGAGCGGCGGCGGATGCGCCGGGTGATGAGCCGTTCGGTTGATCCTAAAGTGCTGGAGCATCTGCTTCAGCGGGCAGATGATACCGTGCTCATGGGTGAGCGCGTCACGCTGTCGGTCCTGTTTGCCGATCTGCGCGGCTCGACCGAGTGGGTTGAGCGCACGCGTCCGGAACAGTTGGTTCAAACCCTGAATATCTTTCTGGGCCGCATGACAGATATGCTCTTTGAGTACGGCGGCACACTCGACAAATTCGTCGGTGATGAAGTGATTGCGCTGTTCGGTGCGCCGGTTCATATGGATGATCATGCTTTTCTGGCGGCGCGTGCTGCGCTTGCCATGCAGAAAGCACACCAGCGCGTTATGGTGGAACTGGCGGATCAGGGCATTGAACTGCCGCCGATGGGGATCGGCATCAGTACCGGTGAGGTTATCGCCGGTGAACTGGGTTCCCCCGTTCGCAGTGATTTCACTGCGATTGGCCGTGCGATGAACCTGGGATCACGGTTATGCGGCGTCGCTGGGCCGGGTGAGATCTGCATCAGCGCCAATACCTATGAGCAGATCCGCAATCAGATTGAAGCCGAGCCGGGGAATGAGGTAAAACTAAAGGGAATCGGCGCTGTGCCGTATTATCGCCTGCTTGGATTAACGGAAATCGGATGATCAACGACTCAATCAACTATCACCATGGTGGGCTGCACTGTGATGCAGTCCCGCTGACACAGATCGCGTCTGAAGTCGGTACACCAACTTATGTTTATAGCCTGAAACGGGTACTGGAAAATGTCCACCGTATCCGCACGGCATTCGCAGCACTGAAGCCGCATATTCACTACAGCGCGAAGGCAAATGCCAACCTGACACTGCTGCAAACGCTGGTTAAGGCCGGTGTGGGGATTGATGCCGTCAGTGCAGGCGAGATTTATCGCGCTCTGCGTGCCGGAGCCGATGCCCAGCATATCGTCTTTGCCGGTGTCGGCAAAACACCGGACGAACTGCGTTATGCCGTCCAGCAGGGTGTAGGCTGGTTCAATGTCGAAAATGTGGACGAATGCACGCTGCTGAATCAGTACGCGCAGCAGCAGGGACACAGAGTACGCATCGCGCTGCGGCTCAACCCGGATGTGACGGCCAACACCCATCCCTACATCGCAACCGGACATGGCGCGGCCAAGTTCGGTCTGACAGGTGAGGTTGTCCGGTCGGTGCTGGCTTCACAGGCTGATTATCCCCATCTGGATTTCGCCGGGATTCACCTGCACATCGGCAGTCAGCTTCATGATGTCGATGCAACTGTGCAGGCGGTGAAAACGGCCTTGGAGATCATCCAGCCTTACCCGAATATCCGCACCGTCAATATGGGGGGCGGGCTGCCGGTGGCCTATGATGCTGAAACCGTCCTGCCGGATTTCGGTGCATTTGCGGATGCACTTGCGCCGCTGCTGGCGGATTATGAGGTGATCTTAGAGCCGGGACGCTCGATCATTGCTGATGCCGGACTGCTGCTGACACGGGTGCTGTATCTCAAGCGGCAGGCGGGGCAGAAACTGGTCATCGTCGATGCCAGCATGGCCGAACTGCTGCGTCCTGCACTGTATGAAGCGCATCATGAGATTGTGACGGTTGCAGGGATCAGCGATGATCGTCAGCCGGTGCATGTGGTCGGGCCGGTCTGCGAGTCGTCGGATGTGCTGGGCATGAATGTCATGCTTCCGGATGTCCGCCCGGGGGATCTGCTGGCGATTCTGACGGCTGGCGCTTACGGAATGGTGATGGCGAGTAATTATAATGCGCGTCCACGTCCACTGGAAATCGTAGTAGAGCCAGACGGCCAGTCATGGCGGATTGCACGTCAGCGCGAGACATGGGACGATCTGGTCCGGCTGGAACTGTAAAGCGGGAGACAGGCTGAAGAGAAACAAAAAAACCTGCGCATTATGCGTAGGTTTTGGTTTCAGGTTCGTGTTTTGGCGATGACAGGACTCGAACCTGTGACCTTTCGATTATGAGTCGAACGCTCTAACCAGCTGAGCTACATCGCCTGATGTTGGGTTGGTGTGCCAAGGTGGGAAAAAAAAGTTGCGGGGGTGGGATTCGAACCACACGACCTTCAGGTTATGAGCCTGACGAGCTGCCTCTGCTCTACCCCGCGAGATGAATAATAGCATAGGGGATTGGGCGTGTCAACGCTGACTTCCGTTAAATTTATAATGGATTTACCCGCCGTCTGAAGTTGGATGTCTGCTTCTCTGTGCGTTAATTCACGCCACTCTATCGCAACTGGTAGCTGAAGATCGCCGGTAAAACAGGTATCATCAGAGGACCTTTATGATACTGGGCTGAAACGAAACGAGCAGATCTCATGCGTGCTGTCGATATTATTGCAAAGAAGCGTGACGGGGAGACCCTGACCGAAGCCGAAATCCGCTGGTTTGTCGATGAATATATCCGGGAGCAGATCACCGATTATCAGGTTTCGGCGCTGCTGATGGCGATCTTTATCAATGGGATGAGCCGTGAAGAGACGGTCGCGCTGACGCTTGCAATGGCCGACTCTGGCGATACGCTTGACCTGAACGACATCACCGATTACGCCGTCGATAAACATTCGTCAGGCGGGGTGGGCGACAAAACATCGCTGATCGTCCTGCCGCTGGTGGCATCCTGTGGTGTGACCGTTGCCAAGATGAGCGGTCGCGGACTTGGTTTAAGCGGTGGGACACTGGACAAGCTCGATGCGATCCCCGGTTTTCGCACCGAACTGGCCGAAGACGAATTCCGCCGTATGGCACGTGAGCATGGGCTGGTCTTGGGCGGACAGTCCAAAGACCTTGCCCCTGCGGACGGTAAATTCTATGCTCTGCGGGATGTCACCGCGACCGTGCCGAGCCTGCCACTGATCGTCAGCAGCATCATGAGCAAGAAAATCGCAGCCGGGGCAGATGGCATTGTGCTGGATGTGAAGGCAGGCAGCGGCGCGTTTATGGACACCGTCGAGAAGGCGGCTGAACTGGCGCACAGCATGGTCGAGATCGGTGTCAGCGCCGGTCGCGATATGATCGCGGTCGTCTCCGACATGAATCAGCCGTTGGGTGAGGCCGTCGGAAATGCGCTCGAAGTGGCTGAAGCGGTCGAAGTCCTGAAGGACGGCGGCGCTGAAGACCTGCGTGAACACTGTTTGCAGATTGCAGCCTATATGCTGCGGCTGGCGGGGCGCGGCCAGCGCTGGACGGATGAAACCGAAGTCAGAGCGCTGCTGCGAGATCAGCTTCGCAGCGGTGCGGCCTTTGATAAATTCCGGGAAATGGTCATCGCACAGGGTGGAGATGCCCGCGTGATTGATGATCCATCACGTCTGCCGCAGGCTGAAATAGTGGAAACACTGAACGCGGCTGAATCGGGCACAGTCCAGCGCGTCGATGCCTATAAGATCGCACAGATCGCCTTTGAACTGGGCGCTGGACGTGAAAAGAAAACCGATACCATTGATCTGGCAGTCGGATGCCGTGTACATGTCAAAGTTGGACAAACGGTGACAGAAGGTCAGCCGCTGGTGACACTCTACGCCAATGACGCCGAGCGCCTGAAGCGCAGCAAGACCTATTTTGAAGGTGCAGTCAGCCTGACACAGGGACAGGTAGAGCCGCTGCCGCTGTTCTATGACACCATCTTTGGCAGTGCCGCAGACGGAAATATCACGGCGCAGTCAGCGCTGTCGTGACTTCGATCAACGCGCCGTCAGCATTGTACCGATAGGCATGTCGTGGGGCATCATGCCAGTAACCCTGATCATTGAAGATGATCTGGCCGTTGATACCCTGATAATCGATCCCGGACAGGCGGTCAGTGACTGCCTGTCGGCTCTGTCTGCCTGACCGTGTGCCTGATTGCATGTCCGAGATCGCGATCAGGGCTAATGCGGCGGCATCATACGTCAGGGTGGAGAGCAGGCCCGCTTCCGGGGTGAACATATCACTGGCCTGATACCGTGCTGCAAAATCAGCCGTGGGGAGCGATGCGCTGCTGAAGATCGTCACATCGTCCAGGTTATCGGCCAGCCGTCTGAACTGTTTCAGCGCAAATAACTCACCGGATACATCTGCTGTGACGACCGACGCCACAAAATCGGTATCACTCATGATGACGGGCGTTGCTACGCTCTCTGCTGTGAGATAGAAGCGGGGACGGCTGTCAGCGGTCTGGACTGCAGGATCATGGTCTGTCGGCTGCCAGTTTCCAGCGACCATCACCGGAACATCGCCAAACGCGGCCAGTACATCGGGATGGGTGGCGACCACACCGGCGGTGATCACAAGCTGCACCTGCGGATCAAGCGCGATAGCCGCCGCGTGCTGCTGTGCCGTGACCTGTGCGCCGCCGTCGTCAATTGGAATCAGCCTGACCTGTGCAGCAGCATCACCTGACTCCGCCAGTGCCAGACGCGCCGCATACAGCATCTCGTAACCGATCTCGCGATAGCGGCCCTCAAATGGCGCGAACAGCACCAGCTTGACCGGCGCCGCGCTCGGATTTACAGCGCATCCGCTGACAAGAATCAGACAGAGACAAAGGGCTGTCACCTGCCAGCAGATCGGCCAGCGGTGGATCAATCGTTGGCGGCGGGATGTCAGGCTCATCGACTGGAGCAGCCGTTCCGCAGATGTTCTTCATATGTGTAGGCGAATTCATGATAACCATCATCGCGGCAGTCCGCCCGGAAGTACAGGAAATCCGATGCTTCCGGGTAGATAGCGGCCATAATCGCATCGCGTCCGGGATTGGCAATCGGTCCCGGCGGCAGCCCCAAATTCAGATAGGTATTGTATTCTGAACGTACCGCCGAGTAATCCGCGCCGGTGATCCGCGCCCACCATGTCCCGCGTGAATTACCAAGCGCATACTGCACGGTTGGATCGGCATCCATATTCATATTCTGCGTCAGCCGGTTGAAATATACACCGGCGATCTTGGCTTTTTCGTCGTTGCGCACGGCCTCACGTTCGACAATCGAAGCCATCGTCACGATCTCGAACAGGTTATAACCGCGCAGTGCGGCGTCGTTTTCCATCTCGATCGTGACCGCGTTGTTAAAGGCTTCCAGCAGCTCATCCCGCACCTGCACGGCGGTCACCTCCGGCGCGAACTGGTAGGTATCCGGATACAGGAAGCCTTCCAGTGAGGCCCTTTCCGGAAGCTGAACCCGTGCTGCAAATGCCGGATCGACCACCGCATCATGCTGCACGATTTGCAGGAAATCACTGCCGGTAAACGCGAACAGACTGTTTGCATCGACGGCTGCGGCCACTTCCTCGATGCGCCAGCCGGGAAGGATCGAGAAGGTGATCTGGCTGAAGCGGGAATCCGTCAGCGCCAGGGCGATCTGCGGGATGGTCTGGGCCTGATTGAGGAAGTACGTCCCGGCCTCAAGTTCAATATCAAGTTTTTCGGCGCGGATGTAATCAAAAAACAGGTCGGCATCGAGTATCAGGTTTGCGCTTTGCAGTCGTCCGGCGATGGTGGCCGGGGCCTCACCGGATGCGACTGTGAACCGCACCGGATCGGTATTCGTACTGAAAGACCGCGCCAGATCTTCTTCCCGGCCTGCCAGCGCCATCCTCAACAGGGTAGTGCGAACGCCATCAATGATCTGATCTCCAGCCAGCAGATATACGACACCGGCACAGATCAGCAGGGTAACACCGATGGCGAAAAGGGTCATTACAATAGCGATAGACCGATTTCTCAAGTGCTGCGCTCCTCATCCGGATGATCTGATGGGTCATCCGTGACTGTTCTGTTTGTATTCGAAAGGGGATTAAGAATCGTTAGTGTGGATGGCTCTACCAGTCCATCACGTCGGGCGTCAAGATAGCACTGCAGGACCACACGCGCCGCCAGATCATCGATCGGATCGCGGGGCTTGCGCCGCTTCTGACGGGCCAGCTCCTGCGCATCGGCGCTGCTGTACTGCTCATCCCACAGCAGGACAGGCAGCGGAACCGTGTCTGTCAGGCGTTCTGCCCACAACCGGACGGTATCAGCCTGCTGGTGGAGACCTTCATCAATCGAATCGTTATACGGCATCCCAAGGACGATCCCGACGACCTGTTCACGCTGGATGATCTGCTGAATGCGTGCGAAATCCTCTGCCCGTGATTTGCGCTGGATCACCATCAGCTCACGGGCGATGAACTGCGAGCCGTCGCTGGTGGCAAGGCCGATACGCTGCAAACCGTGATCAATACCAAGGAGCCTGCCCTGTGTCGGAAATGTCATGCGCCGGCCTCGACCAGGTTGACCTGAATGCGCATGGGAAGCAGCGGCAGCCGTCCCAGCAGATCGGGCTGGATGATAATATCCGGCACAGTCCCTGACTTTAAATCGACCGCACTGACCAGATAGGCGCGGGCTTCTTCAATCGTTTTACCGACCAGCCCTTCCTGCACTTGCGCTGGGCTGACACGCCCGGTCACACGTCCCCGGCCCGTGACGCTGAAGACCACATCACCGTTGTCGCGCACTTCCGTCACTGGCCCGATGAGATATTCCACGCTCTCCGGCACGATCTGGCGTCCGCGCGGGATCTGTTGTCCCATGCGCGCAAAAACGATTTCCTCTCCACGCCGCTGATCGACGACGATCACCTGCACAATGGCCCGCATCGACAGCCGCACTGTATCGGCTGGCTGCCCGACTTCATGGCTGAAGGTCTTCCAGTCTTCGCGCTCACCATCCGGCAGGATGCTGATAGAGTCTGCGATCACGATCTCATTTTCGACAAGCTGCGCTTCGAATTCCATCAGCGCCCGCGCCTGCAACTGCTGGCGCAGCGCCGCCAGCAGACGATCCTGATCTTCCTGTGTGACAATCCGCACGGTGTTATCCTGTCCGCCCGTCGTCGCGATGAGGTTGATCACCGTGACCTGATCACTCCATTCAGCTTCAACAGTGGTGATCAGGCCAGCATCGACATTTCCCTGCGCCCCGGCACTGCTGCTTAAAGCCTGAATGCCGACTTCAACAATCTGATTGGCACCCGCCGTCAGGGTCGCGTTAATGGTGGTTGCAAAGCGGACTGGGTCGCTGGTGGTGGTGCTGACCACCGTCCCGGCTGGGATGGTGATCGCCTCATCACTCTGATTGACGAAACGGATCGTGCCGGTTGCAGTAGAGGGTGGCAGGCTCTGTGCGCCGCTGGTGGAACGGCTCGCATTTTCCTCAATTTCGATTTTACGTGTACGTGCCGGGATGATGCCCTCATCCACGTCGGTGGTGGTCGCGCTGGCCGACGCGATAATCTGCTGGCTGACTT
This sequence comes from uncultured Anaerolineaceae bacterium, assembly GCA_964395665.1. Taxonomy (GTDB): domain Bacteria; phylum Chloroflexota; class Anaerolineae; order Aggregatilineales; family Phototrophicaceae; genus JAEZAF01. Next base: position 6,640 of record CAYNDH010000003.1, on the reverse strand, counting down.
CTATCGTCTCTTCGGCAAGCACAAGTGTCACCGTCGCACCCGGCACAATCAGCACGGCGAACACCGCCGCCGCGCCGAGCAGTGTCAGCAGGATCAGGGATGTGACCCAGCGGGATGCCGACAGCGCCGGTGATCCGCGCACCCGGCTGGCGACATCCATCAGGTCTTCAGGCAGTGGTGTTTCCCCTGGTTTGTCATCGCGTGAAGTGAAGACCTTGCTGCGTCCGCGTTTCCAGCGGCCTTTCTGGGCAGCACCAATCGTCTCAAACGTGCTGATGTTCAGGTCACGGGCGTGTTCCATGATCTTTTCATCATGCGTGACGAGTGCCATACGGATCGCGCGGCGCATCGCTTCACGCTGTACCAGCACCAGATCGAGTTTACGGGTGAGTGCTGTCCCTTCTTCCGGCCAGATGAGCAGGACATTCTGTCCACGCAGAAACGAGAGGCGATCCTTTACCGAGACCGCGTCTTCACCATGCTCAATCTGGACGAATGTGATTTCGTTCGGCATGGCTTTTATGTCTGGTAGTGTTCAGCGATCCACTGGCGCGCTGTTCCCAGCGCATCAGGGACGCGATCCACATCCTTGCCACCGGCCTGCGCCATATTGGGACGTCCGCCGCCGCCGCCGCCGACCACTGCCGCCGCTGCCTTGATCAGATTGCCCGCGTGCAGGCCCTTTTTCGTCAGGTCATCGCTGACAACGGCCAGAAGCTGCGGCTTGTCGTCTATGACACTGGCCCCGACGAAGACTCCGCTTTTCACCTTGCCACGGAACCAGTCCGACATCTCGCGGAGCGTCTCCGCCGTCACACCATCGAACTGTGCGATCAGTGTGGGTACGCCGTTGATCTCTTCGACCGCATCTAATGCCTTCTCGAACTCGATCTTCGCCAGATCACGGCGCAGACGGGCGATCTGACGGCGGGATTCGGCCAGCTCATCCTGTAAAGCGGCCACGCGGTCATAAACGCCGTCTGGTGTGGTGTTCAACCGGTCGGCAATCCCATGCAGCGAGTCAAGCGTGTGCTGAAGGTAATTCAGCGCTTCATGTCCGGTCAGCGCTTCAATACGGCGTACTCCTGCGCTGGTGCTGCCTTCCCCGACGATCACAAAGGTGCCGATCTGTCCGGTTTCCTTCACATGGACGCCGCCGCAGAGTTCATAGCTGTAGCGGCTGTTACTGCTGCCGTTATTGCTCCTGCTGTCATTGCTGCCAATGCTGATGGTTCGCACGTGATCGCCGTACTTCTCGCCGAACAGCGCCATCGCGCCTTCAGCCCGTGCTTCATTCAGCGATTTTTCTGCGGCGATGACGGCTTCATTCTGCAAAATATGCTGATTGACTTCGGCTTCGATCTGGCGCAGCTCATCCGCTGTCACTTTGGCATCATGTGAAAAGTCAAAGCGCAGGCGTTCCGGCGCGACCAGTGACCCACGCTGCTGGACATGCGTCCCCAGATGGTTACGCAGCGCAGCATGGAGCAGATGTGTGGCGGTGTGATTGCGGGTGACGTCCGCCCGCCGCTCGTGATCGACTTCGGCTGTCACAGGCTGGTCGGGACGCGGTGTGCCTTCGATCACTTCACCACTGATGACGATCAACCCGCTGGTGGGGCGGCGCGTGTCATCTACTTCGATTGTCCAGCCATTACCGTAAATCCAGCCGGTGTCGCTGACCTGTCCACCCGCTTCCACATAGAAGGGCGTATCCTGAAGCACGACTTCGACCTGATCGCCGACAATGGCGCTCTCGACCGTCTGGCCGTTGATCAGCAGGGACACCAGCCGCGTATCAATGCGGGTCTCGCCATACGGCAGATAATTGACGCCGTTATCCCCAAGCTGGCCGGATGCCTTCAATTGATCCAGCAGTTCCTTATAGCTTTCGGCGGTCGCGATCTGTCCCATGGCCTGCCCACCGCCGCTGACGAGTGAGTGCGCTTCTTCGGCCTTCGCGAATCCCGCCTCATCGACGTGATAACCGCGCTCTTCACCGATGTCCTTGATCACTTCCAGCGGCAGCCCCAGTGTAGCCTTAAGGTAAAAAGCCTGTTCACCGGAAAGCGTGCCGTTCTGTGGTAACTCGTCGAGCATCGCGTTCAGTTCACCGACACCGCGATCCAGTGTCCGACGAAACGCGACTTCTTCCTTGGTGATGGTGCGCTTGATTGCTTCGGCGCGTTCGGTCAGTTCGGTGTAATGATCCCCCATCACGCTGATGACCGCATCCGCGACTTTGGCGAGAAATGGCTCGTTGAATCCGATTTTGCTGCCAAAGCGCGCCGCACGCCGGATCACCAGACGGCAGACCGAGTCCCGTCCCTTTGCGCCGGGGCGCACACCGTCGGCGATCAAAAAGACTGCCGCACGGGTATGATCCGCGATCACGCGGTACGGGATGATATTGGCGTCGCGTTCGGCGTCGCTGTGGCCGGTAAGTGCCTGTGTCGCTTCGACAATCGGCATAAACAGATCAGTTTCATAATTCGCGGTCACACCCTGCACCACGCTGACAATCCGTTCCAGCCCCATGCCGGTATCGACACCGGGCGCAGGCAGCGGCTCATCAAACTGGCCGGTGTGCGCTGGATCTGCCTGTTTGCGGTTGTACTGCATGAACACCAGATTCCAGATTTCAAGGAAGCGATCATCCTCTTCCTGAAGCATCGGGATAATGCTGTCCACACCCTGATCAGGATCTTTGTCCCAGTGAATCTCTGAAGTCGGGCCGCAGGGACCGGTCTCGGCCATCTGCCAGAAGTTGGTCTTCGGCCCCATGCGCGCCACACGTTTCGGATCGACACCGATTTCATTCACCCAGATGTTGTATGCTTCGTTGTCGTTCTCATATACCGTGAATACCAGACGGTCGGTCGGAAGCTGATAGACCTCTGTCAGCAGGATATAGGCATAACGGATCGCATCCTGCTTGAAGTAATCGCCGAAGCTGAAGTTGCCGAGCATCTCAAAAAAGGTGTGATGGCGCGGCGACGGCCCGACGTTTTCAAGGTCATTGTGCTTGCCGGAGACACGCATACACTTCTGCGACGTGGTAGCACGCCTGTAATCGCGCTTGTCGGTTCCTAAAAAGACATCCTTGAACTGTACCATGCCAGAGTTGGCAAACAGCAGGGTAGGGTCATTGGCTGGCACAAGCGAAGAGGATGGAACCTGCTTATGCCCGAATTCTTCAAAAAAATCCAGAAATGCCGCGCGAATCTCCGCGCTGGTCATCATTTTCATCTGTGGGAGTCCCTGATTGTATTTCACCGAAAACCTGCCTTGATTATAGTAGGCGAGCAGAAGTGCCACAAGACACTTTCGCCTGGCCGGAAAACGTTATCCTGTATTTAATCATAAAGGGTCACTATAGGTCAATAGGGTTCATAACGGAAAAGCTTCTCTTGTTGAAATCCGGTAATCTATGCTACACTACGCGCAATTCTGACCTGATGATAATGGATATGGATCTCTCAAATGACAACACCCTCTAAAACCTCAACCCCGACCACCAGCATTGACGAACAGGTCGAAGTGTTGATGTCCGGGGCGGAATACGGCGACCCCGAAACCAAAGCAGCGATGACGAAAGAACTGCGCGAACGGCTGATCGAATGCCAGCAGCAGGGGCGTCCGCTGCGGGTGTACTGCGGCTACGATCCACGCACGGCGGATCTGCATCTCGGTCATACGATCACGATGCGGAAGCTGCGCCAGTTTCAGGAATTCGGGCATGATGTCACCTTCCTGATCGGTACGTTTACCAGTCTGATCGGTGATCCGTCCGACAAGGACAAGGCGCGCAATCAACTGACGCCGGAAGAAGTGGACCGCAACGCGCAGACCTATGCAGAACAGGCCTTCAAAATCCTTGACCCTGATCTGACCCGTGTACGACGCAACGATGAATGGCTATCGACACTCGATTTCGCTGACATCATCCGCCTTGCCAGCAACTTCACCGTCCAGCAGTTTCTGGTGCGTGACAATTTCGCCAAGCGTGTGAGCGAAAATGCACCGATCTACCTGCACGAGTTCTTCTACGCGCTGATGCAGGCTTACGACGCGGTCGCGCAGGAAGCGGATGTGCAGGTCGGCGGGCAGGATCAGTTATTCAATATCCTTGTGGCTGGCCGCAAGCTTCAGCAGGGCCTTGGACAGAAGCCGCAGATCGCGATCATCATGGGCGAGAGCCTGCCGGGGACTGATGGCGAGATCAAGATGAGTAAGAGCCTCGGCAACCATATCCCGCTGCTGTCGCACCCGAATGATATGTTCGGCAAGGTGATGAGCCTGCCGGATAAGGCGATGCCGATTTTCTTCAAGCTGCTGCTGGGCTGGCTTCCTGTTCAGGTGGACGAACTTCAGCGCAAGCTCGATTCCGGTGAACTTCACCCGAACGAGACGAAAATGCAGCTTGCGCGGGAAATCGTCACTATCTTCCATGGGGAAGAAGCATCACAGGCGGCACAGGCCAACTGGGATGAAGTCTTCCGTGGGGGCAGCGGCATCCCGCAGGATATTGCAGAAGAGGCGCTGGCATCTGAAGAACGGGTACTGGATATCCTGCGCCGCCTGAACATGGTCAGCAGCGGCAAGGAAGGTAAGCGGTTGATCGAGCAGAACGGCGTCCGGCTGAATGATCAGGTCGTAGAGGATGCGAATCTGATGATCACGCCCCAGATGCTGCCTGCGGTGCTTCAGGTGGGCAAGCGCAAATTCGTCAGACTGGTGTCAGGCGCTTAAGCCGCCGCTGTCGTATCCTGTAGGACGCCCGACGGGGCTTGTCCGTCGCCTGGTACTTTGCATGTTCGGGATGTGTATCAACAGGGCCGGAAGAATCCGGCCCCTGCACATCCCATAGAGGGCGCCATGCCGCCCTATGATTTAGATATCCGCAATATTCCCCAGAGATCACTTGATCGATCATCTGCTACTGCGCATCTTCTTCCCGCAGCAGATGCTGCGTTTCCTGCACGTCGCTGAAGGTCAGCACGTAGGGGGGATCGGCATCGATGGGGGCGATGAAATAACTGCGACCAGAGTAAAAGCTGGTGCCAGTCAGATCGACAAGGCTTTCCCCGGTCGCGTTGAGCCGGATCTGAAGGTCATAGGTCCCAGCTTCCAGACTGAAGGTGCTGAAGCCGTTATTCCCACCGAAAAAGCCCGGATATCCAAGGCGTTCGATATAGGCTTCGCCGTCTGCATCGGCGAAATCCAATGCGCCAATGCCCGGATAGGCATTGAATATATTGACGCGGACGAAATTAGGCGGTACCGGTGTGAAATCCTCTTGTACCGGCTGAATTTCGAGGGTGTCATTCTGCGGCGAGCCGATGATCAACAGGGTGGTAAAACTGCCACCTGATATGTCGATTGTGGTCGGGGGCAGGATCTCTTCGCCCGTGCTGTTCAGGCTTAGCTTGACTTCAATCGGTCCGGCATCGACTTCAAACCAGCCGGTGAATTCCGGGAAGTAAAGCTGGCTGAAGCTCTCGATAATCTCGCCATCGAAGGCGATATCCAGCGACGATGTACCCGATGACAGATGCGCCGCCCGTACCAGTGCCCGGTCGTCGCCGTCAGTTTGACTCATGGTCTGAAGTTCAGTCCCGACCAGTACAAAGCGCGGATCTTCACTGGTATTGACTGCCGCCGCCAGGTAGGTGCGATTCGGCAGTAGTTCCACCTGCGTCGCATCCAGAATCACATTCTGCGATTCGCCGCTTTCGATGATGTCAAGGTTATAGGTATCGGAAGCCAGATCTACGCTGGGGATTGTGATCTGCCTCGGATTGTCTTCAAGCTGTGAAGCCTGAATCACCGATACACCGTTGACACGGACTTCAACTGAAGGCGAATCTTCGATTGCATAGAACACGGTCAGGCGGCTCTCATTGACGGGCAGCGGGCTGAAATCTTCTTCAACCACATAGCCCCGCATCTGGCCTTCCCTGGTAACCGCCGCCAGTGTGAGCCACTCGCCGCCCTCAAGCACGATCTCTTCGACCACAAACTGCGGGTTCGTGCTGTCTGCGGCCTCATAAGCGGCAAAGCGATAGACCCCGGCTGAGATCGTCTGCCATTCACTGATGCCCCCAAAGGTGACGTCCTGCACAGGCGAAATCTGATCCTGAACATACACATCCAGCATCAGATCGCGTGTGCCAAAATGGGCAAAGCGCCAGTGACTCATCTGATCAGGCGGCGTGTCGGTGGACTGTGCAAAACCCGTGAAGGTGAAGATGAACATCTGGCAGATACATGCCAAACGCAGCAATTTACGCATGAATTGGGAAACTCCGTTCAGAGGCAATAAGGTTCAGGCAAGGCTTAAATTAGCAAACGATGTCCAAACGCAGACAGCATTTTACACTACGTATGGGGATTGGTTGAAGATTGATTGCCCGTGTAACATATCAGCGAAGCAATCCAGTGCAGCACGCGGCGCATGGTCAGTGAGACATACTGACGATTGGCTTATGCCCCGCGTTGCAGAACATCGAAGGAAAATTGCGCCGGGTCAAAAGGCGCGGTGATCACGCTGAATAGTCGAATCGCGCCTGCTATGAGCTGCTAGATTCTGTTGACGTTTCGATCATAATGCGCCTCTGCAAGCCGGTTTTGTGTAGGG
>CAYNDH010000002.1:57879-88261 GCA_964395665.1 uncultured Anaerolineaceae bacterium | reverse complement strand
TATACCTACACAGCGAACGGTGATTATGTCGTCCGCCTGACCGTGACCAATGACGCCGGTTCAGCCACTACCGAACAGACCATCTCCGTCACTGGCTTAAGTGAAGAGACACCCGGCGGCGAGGATCTCGCGATCGTGGATGAAACTCCGATTCAGCCGAATCTCGAACTGCTTGAGATCAATCTGCGCACAATCGCCAGTGCCGAGCGCGATGCCTCTGTATTCACCGTCATTGGTGATAACAGCATCCGGCAGGAAGGTTTCCTGAAACCGTTTGGTGATGGAGATTATCAGCTTGACGCCGACCGTGAAGCCTTACGCGAGGCTATCGATACCTATGCCGCAAGTGGCGCATTTACCCGCACCTGGTTCACCACGGGTAATGATCTGACCATCAGCAGCATCCTCAACGATCCGGCAGCCGAATGCACCAATGGTGAAACGATCCTGATCTGTGAACTGACACAGAGTAATGCGTCGGTCGCGCTGATCAGCATCGGCCTGCGTGATGCACAGAATGGCACCGATCCGGAGACATTCCGCGCCGAGTACGATCAGTTGATCAAGGCCGTGATTGATCAGAATGTCATCCCGGTCGCCATGACCCTTTATCCGCGCCCCGATAACCTTGACGCAATCAAGCGCCTCAATAAGGTGATCATCGAAGTGGCCGACGAGAACGACATCCCGGTGATCAATCTGTGGCGTGCCTTCAACGAGATCGGCGCAGCAGCCTTCGACGGGAATAACCCAAGCGTTGGCGGTGGCAGTGCAGACATCCTGACGGGTGAAACCATCACACAGTTCGGAGAGAATGCACGCAATTACCAGACACTGGAATTCCTGCATCAACTGCGCAGAATCATCCTGCTCCGGTTGAGGTAAAATCGCAGCAAATGTGGAGTTCACCTTTTCAAAGAGGTGAACTCCACACTCATGAGACGTTATGGCATCTACCCATCATAAAAATGCACAGCTTTATCTGTTTGAGGCCGAGATCGCACCCGGCCTCGAATCGGTTTCCAGAGATGAAATACAGACAAAACTTCCTCAGGCTGCTGATCTGGAGAGCCTCAAAGGTGCGGTCCGTTTTCAACATCCATCGGATCTCAGGCCCTTGCTGGACCTGCTCACAGTTAATGCGCTGTACTATGTCCTGACATTCGATGTCCCCCGGCCAAAAGCACTGCTCGGCCATCAGCATTTTCAGCGGATCACTCAGGCCGCATCCGACATCCTGCGCGTCTATCCAAAAGGTGCTTTTCAGACCCTCAGCATTGACGCTGCTGGCTCCGACTCAAGCATCATGCAGCGGCTTCGCACCGAACTGGCAGATGCCGTAGGATTGACGCCATCTTCAGAGCGTGGCGATTTCGTCATCCGAGTTCGCCCAACTGCTCAGCGAAAAGGATGGGAAGTGCTGCTCAGGCTTTCCCCTCGTCCACTCGCCACCCGGGACTGGCGCACTGCTAACTTCGAAGGCGCACTGAATGCAGCAGTCGCTCATGCGATGATCCGCCTGACCGTCCCCACTGATCATGATTTCTTTCTCAATCTGTGTGCAGGCTCCGGGACACTGCTGATCGAACGGGCTGCAGCCGGTCCCGCCGCACTGATCGCCGGATGTGATATCGCAGAAACACCGCTGGCATTAGCCCGTCTCAACATCGATACCGCACAGGCTGCCCCTCGCATCTCACTATTTCAGGCCGATGCCGGACGACTCCCTCTTCCTGCCGACAGCATTGATAAAATCGTGATCGATCTGCCATTCGGTCAGCTTGTCGGATCGCACCAGCAGAATCGGCAGCTTTATCCTGCCGTGCTGGGTGAAATGCAGCGCGTTCTGCATCCGGATAGCATCGCAGTAGTCATTACCCACGAGATCCGTCTGTTTGAATCACTGCTGAATATCGAGGCGAAGCAAAGTCAACATTCCCTAAGTCTGCAAAATGTCTATAAAATAACGCTCAACGGCCTGCACCCACGGATCTACATCCTGCGTAAAGGCGTCACAACTTAAAGAACTGCTGATTTAACCGATTTATGAAAGTCACCGAGTCATATGGCATGTCTGAAATACCCTGCTGCGCGGCGAAACCCGCTTTCCGCAGCCCAGATCTTTACAATCCGGCCCTTTACAGCCCTACTGGCTGTGGTCATGTTTATTGCCGCATGTACGCCACAGACGCCCGCGCCCAAAATCCTTGTTTCGATCATCGCCGACAACCTGAACCGGAGCTACGAGCTTCCGGAGCCGATCACCGTCGGCGAACTGCTGGAACAGACAGAGATCACCCTGGGGCCGCTGGATAACGTCAATCCCCGCCCGTTTACCCAGATCACAAACGGCATGGTGATCACGATCGTCCGGGTTGAAGAAGAAACATACTGCGAAACGCAGGTAATCCCCTACGAGCGGCGCACCACTATCGATGAAACGATCCCACCAGGCAGCCCGGACGTACTGGTGAAATCCGGTAAAAACGGCAGTAAGGAAGTCTGCTTCCGCGCCGAAATACGCGACGGTGTCCGCCAGCAGCCCAGCCAGATTGATGATGGTGTCATCGTCGAACCTGCTGAAGACGAAGTGGTCGCGGTTGCGCCGCCTTCTTCGCTCGATCCTGTCGATGTCAGCGGCACAATTGCCTATCTCAGCAAGGGCAATGCATGGATCATGCGTGGCAGCAGTCAGATCGGCAGCCGCAGGCCCGTAACCTCTGACGGGGATCTTGATGGCCGCGTCTTCAGCCTGTCTGATGATGGCCGACAGTTACTTTTCACACGGCGCACCGGCTCTGATCCGACCAAATTCGGCAATCAGCTCTGGATGATTCCGGATATCGGTGTTGAAAACCCGCAGGCTGTCAAGCTTCGCCCTGAAAATGTGCTGTTTGCAGACTGGTATCCGGGAGAAGCCAATACCATCACCTATTCTCGCGCAGATCCACGCGACACCGCACCCGGATGGGATGCCCGAAATGACCTGTGGAAATCGGTCGTAGACCCTAATACCGGGGCAGAGATCAGCATCGAAGAAGTCATCAAAGAATATAACGGTGGCAGCTCAGGTTGGTGGGGAACACACTACCTCTGGTCACCAGACGGCCAGCAGTTGGCATGGGTCGAGGCCGACGGCTTCGGAATTATCGATCTGGAAACAAAAGAACGTATTCGCCGCATGACCTATCCTTACTTCTTCGTCCGGGGTGACTGGTCGTGGCGCAGCAGTATCGCATGGTCGCCAGACGGAGCAATTCTGGTCGGCATCGTCCATGGGCCGCCGCCAGCCGGTGCATTCCAGTCCGATCCGACCCGCAGCCCCGTCTTTAACGTCGCCTTTACCGCTGTAAATGGCGATTTCAGCGCGGATATGGTTCAACAGGCAGGTATCTGGGCCAATCCCACGTTTTCGCCGATGATCACCCGCGAAGGCAGCCTGTATCCAACGGCATCACTGGCCTACATGGTCGCACGCAGACCGCTCGATAACGTCAATGACAGCGCCGAATATGACCTGTATGTGGCTGATATGGACGGCAGCAACGCCCGAAAGGTGTTCCCGCCGGAGAATCAGCGCGGCGTTCTGAGCCGTGAATACACATGGAGTATGGATGGGCGGCAGATCGCCCTGATCTATCAGAATAATCTGTGGCTGGTCGATGTTGAGGTGGAACTGGCGAAGCAGGTCACACTGGACGGCACCGTGTCACACCCTCTGTGGAAACGGAGTCCGTGACCCATTGCCCATGAGCAACTTACGCCGCATCTTCTTACTGATCTGCGCGCTGGGGACATTGTCGGGCAGTCTGGTTACGCTTCTCGGCACCCACCAGCAGCAGCGTGAGCAGCTTCGCGGATATATCGACCCGATACAGGATGCCGCGCTTCCATTTCGCGTCCCGCGATTGGGCATCAATGCCGATCTGACCCAGTATACTGATCAGGAGCTTGAAGCGAATCTCGTCCTCATGCAGCAGGCGGGTATTGTCTGGGTGCGCCAGTTCGTCTACTGGGATCAGATCCAGCCTGACGATGCCGCGACATGGTCATGGGATAAATGGGATCGCATCATCGGTGTACTTTCCAGCCATGAGACTATAAGACTGGTACCGGTCCTCTATCAAACACCAGACTGGGCGCGTGAGGGCACATCTGATCCGACATCTCCACCCACTGATCCGGCGGCCTTCGGTGCATTTGCAGCGGCCTTCGCCGAACGCTATGGTGATAGTGTCGATGTCTATCAGATCTGGGACGAGCCAAATCTGGCCCATGCATGGGGCGGGCGTGACCCACAGCCCGCGCAGTATCTGGCCCTGCTGACCAGCGCCTATCATGGGATTAAGGCCAGTGATCCACGGGCCAGCGTGATGGCGGCAGCGCTGGCCCCTACAACTGAAACCGGCCCACGGAATATCAGTGACTGGCAGTATCTGGAGTCGCTTTATCAGCTTGGCGCAGCGGATGTAATGGACGCCGCAGCCGGTAAACCTTACGGGTTTGATTTTTCGCCGCTTGATCGCACAGTTCATGCCGATTCACTGAACTTTTCACGGCTGATCGGCCTGCGTGAGATCATGCAGCGGCATAACGACGGCCACACCGCGCTCTGGGGCAGCAGTTGGGGCTGGAACAGCCTGCCGGAGAATTGGACCGGAGACGCCTCAATCTGGGGCAGCGTCAGTGTCGATGATCGCGTGGCTTATACACTCGATGCACTGAAGCGTGCGGAGCGTGAATGGCCGTGGCTCGGCGCACTGATCCTCTATCACTGGCAGCCCAACGCCCCGATTGATGACCCGATCTGGGGATTCGCACTGATTGATCAGGAAAACACACCAACCGCGCTGTATCAGGCATTGGTGAACGCTGCTGGCGAAAGGGATATGTCACTCGCCTCTAACGGCCTGTATCCGGCGGCAAATCCGTTTACCGAATTCAGTGGTGTCTGGACGTTCAGTGATCTCGGTGCGGACATTGGCTGGTTGAAAGACAGCCGTTTCGCTTTCCGCTTCAAAGGTCGCGAGGTGGGGCTGCTGCTGCGTGAAGGGGATTATGTCGCGCATCTCTATCCACTCGTTGATGGTTCATCTGGCGCTGCAAATGCACTGCAACGCGACGCCGACGGCAATCCGTATATCCTGCTGACCAGTAATTCGCGCCAAAGTGAGATTAACCTCATCCCGGTAGCGCGCGATCTCAGGCCGGGGCCGCACATCCTCAGCGCAGTCGCCGACGAAGGGCGTGACCAGTATGCGCTGGTCGGTTACGCAGTCAGCGACGGTGATCTCAGTGAGCCATATCGACGTCAGTTCAACCTTGCACTGTTCACTGCCATGATCTCGGCATTTGCCGTCTTCATTGTCGGTGTAAAGGTAGACTGGCGACCGATCTTCAGGCCGCTGAACCGTCTATGGTCACCGCTTTCCGAAGTCGTACAGCTCAGTATCACGGCTGCCGCGTCCACCCTGCTGATGATCGGGATGCTGCTGACCTTTGGCCGCGAAGAACCGGCACTGCTCCGCCGGGAACCCGTCCAGCTCGGTCTGGCAGTTCTCTCTGCCGGGCTGCTCTATCTGAACCTGAACGTCATCCTATCGCTGATCAGCCTTCTGGTGCTGGCATTCATCTTCTATCATCGTCCGCCGCTTGGACTGGCGATGGTCATCTTCTTCGCCCCGTTCTTCCTGTTTCCCGTGGAACTTTACCGCTTCGCGTTTCCTGTGTCCGAACTGCTGATCATCCTGACGGCTGTGACATGGCTTCTGCGGGTGGCTGTGGACTGGGCCAACGCCCGACAGAAGCGCGATCACACGCCAGCCATTCTCTGGCCGCACTGGAATATCATGGATATCGCGATCATCCTCTGGCTGTTATGTGGGCTTGCAGCAGTCTTCTGGTCAGCGCAGCGCGGGCTGGCCCTGACCGATTTTCGGACGCTGTTTCTGGAACCGGCGCTGTTTTATCTGATCTTCAGAACCACTATCCATCGACAGGCTGATTTTCAACGGCTGTTTGATGCCCTGCTGCTCTCAGGCATAACAGTTGCCGTGATTGGATTGTTTCTCTATACCCGTGGTGAAGCCATCATCACGGCAGAAGGCGCAGCACGGCGGTTGGCAAGTGTCTACGGTTCGCCGAATAATGTCGCACTGTTTCTAGGGCGCTGCATCCCGTTTGCCATCACTTTTGCCCTGCTTGCCAGAGACCGGCGGCGGATCTTCGCAGGGCTTGCATTACTGGTCATGCTGCCCGCTGTTATACTGACACAAAGCGTCGGTGGGCTGTTTATCGGTATTCCAGCCAGCATCGTCGTGATCCTCATCCTGCTTTACGGTCGGCGGGCCGCCCTGCCCCTGCTGATCACCACCGGTGTACTTATCGCGGCACTGTTTATCGGCGCAGCGGTCTCACCGCGCATCGCCCGTGTCTTCACATTTACTGAAGGCACAAATTTTATCCGCCTGCGTCTGTGGGAAAGTTCCCTGAATATGCTTCAGGATCATCCTTTGACCGGCCTCGGTCTCGATCAGTTCCTGTACGCTTATCGGGGCGAATACATTCTGCCGGACGCAAAAGAAGAACCGGATCTCTCGCATCCGCACAATATGCTGCTGGATTACTGGCTGCGACTCGGGATCGGTGGCGTGATCATCCTGATCATCACTCAGGTTGCCTTCTGGGCACTGATGGGCCGTGGGCTGTATTGGCTGCGATCACGGCGTGAGCGTTACCCGTTGCTGCTGGCTGTTGGGGTCGGTATCGCAGGCAGCATGGGTAATACGCTGGCGCATGGATTGATCGATAACAGCATTTATGTACTCGATCTGGTTTATGTTTTTATGCTGTTATGTGGCGGCGCCGTGTATCTCGCTGAACGCTCGGAACTCAACACAACAGAGCCACCGTCGTCTTCACTGTAATGTGCATAACAGCATTAAGAACACCTGATCTATTGACGCTCTGCTTAAAAAAATGGTGTAATAATGTTCACCATGGTTTAAGGCGGCGCAGTCATGAGGGCAAAAATTAATAAAGTGAATATTGAGATCGTTCAGGGGGATATCTATTCCCTGAATGCTGCCGCGATTGTAACGGTCACAACCCCCAACCTGACCGTCGACCCGGAATTACTCCACCGCGCCGGGCCAGCCCTCTATCTGCAAACACAGGCCATCCACTGGAGCGATATCGGCACCTCTGTGATCACCAGCGCCGGTGCCATGACCAACGCCAGCCACATTATCCACACTGTTGGGCCGCACTGGGGCGAATTCGCTGCCCGTGCCAATCTCGCGCTCTGCACATGGCATAGCCTGGAACTGGCCGAGCGACACAAGCTGAAGTCCATCGCCCTGCCCCCCATTTCAACCGGTGCCATGGGTTATCCGCTTGAGAACTGCGCCAAGACCATGCTGGAACAGATCATCGACTTCACCTTTGAAAAGCTGCGCTATCTACGCCAGATTACCATCTGCGTCGATCAGACACCCCGCGCACTTCAGACTTTTGAGAAAGAATTTGCAGAGCAGCTTGAAGCCCTGCGCGCCACCGGTGAAGGTCAGGTCTATGTTTAGCGAAATCCACGCCCCTACCTGCCAGCCACCAACCTGACTTCTTGTCCGACCAGCTGAAATTGATGCATAAACTGATTAGCAGCATTTACCACTACTAAGTTTGTGGTAGACTTCTTGCATACTGACTGGACACGACTTAGAACATGGGAGCGAGAAGTTGCGCATACTGATAACAGGGGGAGCCGGTTTTATCGGTTCACATTTGTGTGACCGATTTCTTGCAAAAGGTTATAGTGTTATTGTTGTTGATAATCTGATCACCGGCGATCTCCGCAATCTTGAGCATCTTAAAGATCACCCACAGTTTCAGTTCATCCATCATGATATCTCTACCCCTCTGAAAATAGAGGGCAGCCTGGAAGCGGTTTTACACTTTGCATCGCTCGCCAGCCCCCCGCATTATCTGCGTTACCCTATCGAAACTCTGAAGGTTGGCTCTTATGGCACCCATAACACGCTGGATCTCGCGCTGGAGAAGAGTGCGCGCTATCTGCTGGCGTCCACTTCAGAGATTTATGGGGACCCACTGGAACACCCGCAGAGTGAAAGTTATTTCGGCAATGTGGATGCCATCGGCCTTCGCGGAGTATACGATGAGGGCAAGCGCTATGCCGAAGCACTGACTATGGCCTATCATCGTAAATTCAGCCTGCGTACTTATATCGTGCGGATCTTCAATACTTATGGGCCGCGCATGACCCTGATTGACGGGCGCGTCGTGCCGAACTTCATCTCGCAGGCCATTAACAAACTGCCTCTGACCGTCTACGGTGACGGCGACCAGACGCGCAGCTTCCAGTATGTCGATGATCTGGTTGAGGGGCTGATGAAGCTGATCTTCTCCGATTATCACAACCCGGTCAATATTGGCAACCCGCAGGAAATGACGATTCTGGAATTTGCGGAGATGATCAACCGCTTCACCGATAATCCGGCAGGGATTATCTTCCAGAAGGATCAGCGCATCGTCGGTGACCCGCAGACACGCTGCCCGGATATCTCGCTGGCGAAAGAGGTACTCGGATGGGAACCGAATGTCAGTCTTGAAGAAGGGATTGGACGCACGGTCGATTATTTCATTAAACTGCGAGAAAAGGCATAATCCCGCTTGAGAAGCACTACGCTTCGCGATGCTCCGGGACATCTGCCCTATAACCTGGTGTGGCTGCTGGCAGCAGTCGGCGCTGGCCTGGTGATTGCCCTACTACCTCTGTCATACACAGCCGTATTGATCGCGCTTCCGGTGATCGGCCTGCTGGCATTTATTCACCCTCTCTGCGCGATCACCGTGCTGCTGATTACATCGCCGCTGCGAAATCTGATTGCGACCGAATCACCGCTGAATTTGCCGCTCGACATCGGTCAGGCAATGGTTTTACTCAGTCTCTTCGCCTATTTCGTCTGGAATGTCGGCCAGCGCCGCCGCCTGCTGACAAATACCGGTCTCCCCTTTCTGCTGCCGCTGATCGTCTTCATCCTGGTGTCAGGTCTGACGGTTTTTAACGCCCTTTCCGTCAGCGCGTGGTTAAGTGAATGGCTCAAGTGGGTGATCATTTACATTCTCGCCCTGCTGGTGCTCAATATGGGACACTGGCAGTGGCTGCTGGCCGTTCTCGCACTGACTGCTGCTGCTCATGCCGTGATCGGTATTTATATCTTCTTCGGAGGCAGCGGCGCACTCCATCTGCTGATCAATGACCGCTACTTCCGCGCTTTTGGCACCTTTGGACAGCCCAACCCGTTTGGCGGGTTTATGGGGCTTCTTGCGCCGACCATCCTGTTCACAGGATTAGGCTATAGCGCACGCGCACTGGCGGATTTCCGACGGAATCGGCGCATAAACGTAACATCCCTCCTCATCGCGGGTTATTACCTTTCGTGTGGTGGTTTAGCATTAGCCGCACTGGTGATGTCATGGAGTCGCGGTGCATGGTTGGGCATCATCGTCGCACTGGTGGCGGCCACAGTCATCCTGCCGCGCCGCTGGTATCGTAAGCTTGCACTCTTCATCCTTCTCATCACCGTTAGCAGCATCCTTTGGTTCTCAGGGCGACTGCCAGCCACGATTGTTGATCGCGTTCAGAGCGCCACACAGGAAATCTTTACCTTTAACGATGTGCGGGGCGTCGATATTACACCGGTGAACTATGCCATTGTCGAACGACTGGCACACTGGCAGGCCGCACTGAATATGAGCCGCGAAAACTGGTGGATGGGGATTGGGTTCGGAAATTATGAAATCGCCTACCCTCAACATCGCCTGTTGAACTGGCCTGAACCGCTGGGACATGCACACAACTACTACTTGAATGTTCTTGGAGAGACTGGCATTATTGGCACCGTAGCCTTTCTGGTCTTATGGCTCTGGACACTCTTCATAACGCTGTATGCGTGTCGTCACCCTGATCTCCTGATTCGGATGGTTGCTATAGGTCTGATTGGGACGTGGATCTATCTGCTCGTTCACAGCCTGACTGACAACCTATTCGTTAACAATCTATTTTTGCATCTCGGTATTATGATTGGGATTGCAAGCTACCTTTATCAGCAGTTATGGCCGACAGAGACCTTGAAGATCAAATGAATAACAGCTCATCGACAGACTCTTACCTTGTATCTGATGTATTAGAGACATCCTTGGACTCACCCAAACAGAAACGCCAGCCGCGTCGCTTTCACAACCCGCTGGATTATATTATCAGTGTCATTGCATCCAGAGTCGGCGGCCCCAGACGCCAGAAAGAGGTCGAGCGCTTCCTGCGGTTCGCCATCGTCGGCGCAAGCGGCGCTGTGATCGACATCAGCCTTGTATACATCCTGCAGGCGACCATCCTTCCCCCGCTGCCGGGGACACCCAATGTCATTCTGGCGACCGGCATCGCCTTTATCACCGCCGTCATCAGCAATTTTACGTGGACCCGTCTATGGGTATACCCGGACTCGCGCTCCAAGTCGGTGAGGCGGCAGCTTGCGACCTTTACCACGATCAGCGTGATCGGCGGCGTCACCCGCACGATCTGGATTTCGGTAACGCACAGCTTCCTTGGTGAAACACTACTGCCAGCGGCGCTGCCGTTCATCCAGATTGTCCGTCCGAATTACATCCCCGGCCCATTGGCAACCGAGAAATTCGGGACGCTGGTTGCACTGATGATTGCGCTGGTCATGGTGATGTTATGGAACTTCTTTGCCAATCGCTATTGGACTTATAACGACATCCAGTAAGCGGTAAATATTCTACAGGCAGGTCAACACAGCAGACGACTATCGTGCGATCGACGATCACCATTGATTACACCCCCGCAGCAGAACAGGGCGGCGGGATTGGCCGTTATGTCCGGGAACTGGTCGCGGCAGTAGCGCACCAGCCGGTCGGCGGGTTTGATTACAAACTGTTTGTCGCTGGCGCATCTCGCAATCAGCTTCCCCCACCGCCTGCTGCACATTTTCAGTGGGTGCCGACTCGTATCACGCCGCGCTGGTTTGCGCGCCTCTGGCATCGTCTGCAGATGCCCGTACCGCTTGAGATTTTTACCGGTCGCATGGCACTCTACCATGCGACTGATTTCGTCCTGCTCCCTACCCTTCCCGGCGTTCGCACCCTGCTGACAGTCCATGATCTGTCATTTGTCCGCGTCCCGGATGCCGCCGCCCCATCATTAAAAGCATATCTTGATGTGGTGGTGCCGCGTTCAGTACGGGCAGCTACTCACATTCTGGCGGATTCACAGGCGACAAAGGATGATCTGATCACGTTGTATAACACGCCGCCGGAAAAGATTACGGTGCTGCTTAGTGGAGTGGAGACAAGGTTTAAGCCGGTCACAAATCCTGTTTCTTTAATGACTATGCGAACCAAATATGAATTAGGGATGCGGCCCTATATTCTTTCGCTGGGAACCGTACAGCCGAGAAAAAATTACGAACGGCTCGTGCAGTCTCTTGGTCTGCTTCGTGATAATGGCATGGATATTGATCTCGTGATCGTCGGTGGCAAAGGCTGGCTGGATGGCCCTCTCTATCAGACGATTGCACAGTTACATCTTGAAGATCATGTACATATCACCGGCTTTGCGGATGAAGCCGATCTGCCTGCACTTTACAGCGGCGCGGTCTGCTTCGCACTGCCCTCACTGTATGAGGGTTTTGGCATCCCGGTGCTGGAAGCCATGGCCTGCGGGACGCCAGTCGTGACGTCAAACCTTTCATCACTGCCGGAAGTAGCCGGGGATGCCGCGCTGCTGATTGATCCCTACAACATTGAGGAACTGACTCACGCGCTGGCACGTCTCATCACTGAAGACGCACTCCGCCAGCAGCTCATCGAGCGCGGTTTTACCCGTGCAGCAGGTTTTACATGGGATCGCTCCGCGCAGCATCTGCTTGAGGTCTATCAGCAGCTTCTGAACGGATAATCACACCCCTATCTGCATATTACAGACCTGCACATGCGGCTGTGCTATAATCGGCGGCGTTTATCCGTAGATAACGTTTACCGGCAGGTGAATTATATAGGTTACTTCTGCCAGAGCCGGTACAGGATTAATGCATGGAAATCACACACGAAACCAAACGGATTGACGAGTCCCGCGTGACGTTGAGTGCGCTGATGGGTCCACAGGATACCAATGGCTTCGGCAATGTACACGGCGGCGTCATCATGAAAATGGTGGACGAAGCAGGCGCACTGGCCGCGATGCGTCATGCCAGTGCCCCGGTTGTGACCGTCGCCATTGATACCATGACTTTCGATGAACCGATTCGGGTTGGGGATGTCGTTCAGTGTTCAGCTTCACTGACCTATGTCGGCAGGACCTCAATGGAAGTATGCGTACAGGTCCGCGCCGAGAATCCGATCACCGGGCAAGGCGGAATTACCAATACAGCCTATCTGGTCTACGTCGCGCTCGATCCTAACGGACGCCCCTACCCTGTGCCAAAGCTGGAATTCATAAGCGAAGAAGAGCATCTCCACGCATCACAGGCCAGGGAAAGACAGGAATTCCGCAAGCTTCAGGCAGCCCGCAGCGAACCGAAACACAATGGATGACGCCGATCTCTCTGAAAACCCTGAGGCCGCAGCCGATGAGACATCGCCCCGTACATCTGCACTGCTGCAACTGCTGCACCAGTCAGGGGCACAGCGCATTCTTCAGACAGAAGCGCCGGATCTCGGTCTTGCCGAACATTTTCCCTATCCTTTCATGGCTGTCGTCGGCCAGATGGAGATACGGATTGCCCTGCTGCTATCGGTCATCAACCCCAATATCGGCGGAACCCTGCTGATCGGTCCACGCGGCACTGGCAAAACGACAATTGTCCGCAGCCTGTCCGGTATCCTGCCGGATGTGGAAGTCAGCGACTGTGAAGAAGAGGTCTTTGCCGAAGATCTTCAGACCGAAGCAGCACAGTATCTCTATCCCGACTGCTACGAGAAATACAAGGCGGGTCAGCCGATTTCGCATTTCGAGCCGGTCAAGCTGATCGAGCTGCCGCTTAATGCCCGTCTGGAAGATGTCGTCGGCGGGATCAATGAACGTGTCGCCGTGCAGCGCAATCTGGTGCGGCTGGAAAAAGGTATTCTGGCGCGGGCAGATCGCCATATCCTGTATATCGACGAAATCAACCTGCTGGATGATCACATCACCGATGCCATTCTGGATGCGGCGGCGCAAGGCAGCTATACGGTCAGGCGCGGCGCAATGGTCGGCACCTATCGATCGCGCTTTATCCTGATCGGCTCAATGAACCCGGAAGAAGGCCGACTTCGTCCACAGATCCTTGACCGTTTCGGCCTGCGCGTTCATGTTCGCGGGCTGACCACCCATGAAGAACGACTGGAAGTCTACCGGCGGACACAGGCTTATCGGCTGAATCCGATGGCATTTCTTGAGCAGTGGATACTGTCCACCGAAGAAACGCTGCTGGAAGTCGTCGAAGCCCGCCAGCGTCTGAAGCAGACCACACTCGACCAACAGGCACTGAATGCGGGAATGGCCGTGATTCAGGCGCTCGAAATTGATTCACATCGTGCGGATTATGCCCTGTTTGAATCCGCACGGGCTTATGCCGCAGCCGATGGACGGACGCAGGCGACCGTGGCCGATGTCCGTGCGGTCGCACCGATGGCCCTGCGCCAGCGCCGGAGCGAATTCATGAGCAGCTATCTTGAACAGCAAACACAGGAAGATCAACAGATACAGGAAACCCTTGATCGACTTACAACATAACTCAAAGCTCACTAACGGCCTGATTACCGCAGCAGTTCTCGGATATTTTCTGCCGTGGCTGATCAGCGGAAGTATCAGCCTGACACTTGGCGCCTATGATCTCGCCGAGTGGATCAGCCTGCGCCTGCCCGTCCGTCCGATGGATACCGTGCTGCTGGTGCGCGCCATCCCAGTGCTGATGGCAGTACTGATCGGGTTGAACGGATCACACTTCCGGCGCTGGAGCGTGAACTGGTGGCTGTCGGCGGGGGCTGTCATCCTGTTCGCCATCGCGCTGCTGCCACCGTTTGAATTCTTTCTGGACTCGAATCAGCGCGGGGATATGAATTACTCTCAGCAGTTTCAACTGGCTGGCGCTGCGCTTGTCATGGGGCTGTTCGCGCTGACTGGCCTGCTGCGCCGCATTGACGCGCTGCTTATGCTGATCATCGGTGTAGGGATCATCGCCCTCACCCTGCTCGGCCTGTCTCAGATCTGGCCGATGATGGTCGATCTTGGCCTCACCCCGCAGATCGGCCTGGGGCCATTCGTACTGGTCGCCGCGTCCCTCATACTTTGCATCGCCGCGCTGCCACGCACATTGAAACTTGTTCAGTCAGCGCGTCCGGTCAGCACGGCACAAACGATCAGTGCAGTGGAGCTGTAAAACAGAAAGAGACTTCCCCTGTATGGAGAAGTCTCAAGAAAGTTCAGCAGATTGAGCTTACAACCGAGCTTATCAGGTTTACAGGTTAGCCCATGTTGCTCTTGATGTAACCGATAGCCTGGCCAACGGTCTCAATTTTCTGGGCGTCCTCATCGGTGATCTCGCCACCGAATTCTGTTTCAAACGCCATAATCAACTCAACCAGATCCAACGAGTCGGCTTCGAGATCATCGCGGAAGTGGGCTTCCGGAATCACGCGGTCGCGGTCGACGCCGAGCAGTTCAACCACGATATTTTTCACGCGCTCTTCAATCGTGTCTTCCATAATCACCATTCCCCTGTATAAGCAAGTTAGAAAGCTTTGCACATTATACCGATAAACATCCTCCCCGCTAGTACTGTTATTGACAGCGGTACACTTCATCGGTACGATTCAGCCTTATCATCCAGAAGGAACACCTGCCGATGTCACAAGTCACGGAACCAGTAACCACCGAAAGCCGGAAAGTCGATCACATCAAAATCAATCTTGAACGTGATGTACAGTTCCCCACCCTCACCTCCGGGCTGGAACGCTACCGCTTTCTGCACAATGCACTACCAGAACTTGATCTGAATGAGATTGACACCCGTGTCCACCTTCTGACCAAAACCCTTGACGCCCCGATTCTGATCTCGTCGATGACCGGCGGGACCGGACTGGCGCAGCGCCTTAATCGCAATCTGGCAGAGGCAGCACAGGCACAGAATATCGCGATGGGCGTTGGCTCTCAACGCGCAGCCATCGAGGACCCGACGCTGGCTGCGTCCTATCAGGTGCGTGATGTTGCGCCGGATATTCTGCTGCTGGCGAATGTGGGGGCCGTCCAGCTCAATTACGGTTACGGTGTTGATGCGTGTCGCAAAGCCGTCGAGATGATTGAGGCTGATGCGCTCATCCTGCATTTTAACGTGCTTCAGGAAGCCGTCCAGCCGGAAGGTGACACGAACTTCTCCGGCCTGCTGAAAAAAGTCGAAGCAGTCTGCAAGCAGATCGGTGTTCCGGTGATTGCCAAGGAAGTCGGCTGGGGATTCTCCGAACAGAATGCGCGGCAGCTTGCCGACGCTGGCTGCGCTGCGATTGATGTCGCAGGCTCCGGCGGGACATCATGGAGTGAGGTCGAATATCATCGCGCTCCGACTGCCTTTCATGCCCGTGTCGCCCGCAGCTTTGCAGATTGGGGTATCCCGACCGCCGACGCGATCCAGTATGCCGCAAAAGGCGCTCCGGATCTCGATATCATCGCCAGCGGCGGCCTGAAGGACGGCATTGATATTGCGAAAAGTATCGCACTCGGCGCTAAAACAGGTGGACTGGCCGGCGTGTTCCTGAAGGCCGCCAACGAATCAGCCGAAGCCGTTGATCAGGCGATCCGCGAGATTAAGGCGCAAATCCGCATTGCCATGTTATGCTCTGGTGCATCTGATATTGAATCCTTGCAGCGCACTCCACTACTGAAGGTGTAATACTCTTGCTGACGAGCCTCATACCGATTTATCTGCAACAGCTTGAAACTACCCTGCAAAGCTTTCTCGATGAAATCTTCGAGCTTAACGAGATCCCCAACGAGCTGACCACCATGCTCCGCTATCCGATGGGCTGGGTTGATGCGGACAACCAGCCGCATCAGGGGAAAACCGGCAAGCGCATCCGCCCCACCCTGCTCCTGATGTGCTGTCAGGCGGCAGGTGGTGACTGGCAGCAGGCACTACCCGCCGCCGCAGCGGTGGAACTCCTGCACAACTTCTCGCTGATCCATGACGATATTGAAGACAACAGCCAGATCCGGCACGGTCGCCCGACCGTCTGGAGCGTGTGGGGACTAAGTCAGGGAATTAACACCGGTGATGCGATGTTCACCCTGTCCTATGAAGCCCTTTCCCGCCTGACACAGTATGGCGTCTCCGATGACATCGTGCTGCGCTGCTGGCAGGTGTTCAATCACACCACTCTGGACCTGACACGCGGCCAGCATCTGGACATCGCCTTTGAGACGCGCCCGGTCGTCTCGGTCGATGACTATCTCTCGATGATCCTGGGGAAGACCGCTTCACTGGTCGGGGGCAGCGCACAGCTTGGGGCGCTCATCGGTTCCAGAAATGAAGAGATCAGCCGGTATTACGCTGAATTCGGCCTGAATCTCGGCCTCGCGTTCCAGCTTCATGATGACATTCTCGGCATCTGGGGCGACCCGGATGTCACCGGCAAATCGGCTGCAACCGACATCCGCGATCAGAAGAAATCACTGCCGGTGCTGTATGGGCTTGAACGCAGTCCACGTATGCGTGAACTCTATCAGTCACAGAGCCTGACGGCTTCTGATATTGAGGAAATCGTCACAGAACTGGATACAGTCGGCGCACGAGCAGATGCCGAAGAGCGCGAACTGGTCTTCTATGAACGGGCCGCCCATGCACTGGAATCCGCTGGCCCAACTGGGGATGCCGCCGAGGGGCTGCACGACCTGATGACCCAGCTTCTCAAGCGTACATTCTAGCTGAGTGCTGATTAACGCAAAACGGGCTGATCGTATATGGATCAGCCCGTTTTTGTTACGCGATTATGGGATAGCCCATTATTCGATATACATCACCTGATACAACATCAGATGCAGAACGTTCAGCGCCATCAGGTTACGCAGGGTGTACCCGTACCGCAGAAATTCATCGGTAAAATTTGTCGTCCCGGCGTTGTTAGGCGGCATGGACGGGTGAATCCCATCCTGACTCATCCCATTACCTGGCAGTGCCTGCAAGCCTAACCAGTAATTCCATACCGGGATGTGATAATCCTGTGCAACTTCAATGATCTTCAGGTTAAACGCCCGGACGGCATCATCCTGACGCCGCTGCGGTGGGATGGTGCTTAAAACCGGCACCACACCATACGCCACCGAAATATCAACAATCCGCCGCAGGTTCTGCTCATAACGTTCGATGGGTATGCTCACCACATCATTCGTGCCGATCATAATAAGCGCAAAAGCCGGTTTTGTATTGCGATATTCACACGTCAGACGCAGATCACCACGCGCACACAGGAAATCCGTATCTGGTTCAAGCAGATGACGCGTCGTCCAACCAACACCGGCAGCCCGCGTCGGCTGTATGTAGGAAGTGATCGGGTGATTTTCATCGATGTTGAAGAAATCCAGTGCGCTCTGTAATTCCGGATAGGCGCTGATGTCATACACGCCTTTACCGAACGGCTGAAGAAATGCCCGGTTCACGGTGATACTGTCCCCTACCTTGCTGAAGGTGTCGGGATAATTCCCCAGTTCCTGCCCCTGAAGAAAAATATCATGTGACTGGTCGGAGAAATTCCAGTATTCGGCATTGAGCAGAATCTCAATCGGTTCCACCGACCGTAACGGCAGTGTGTCAGCATCCCCGGCCAGCGTTACGATATTCTGAGGCAGCCAGCCCTCTGCTCCATCATCATCCATACGGACGTAAATCCAGTCACCATCCGTATAAACAGACAGCCCATGGAAGGCAGCACGCGCATCGTAAAAACCGTTAATAGTGCTCTGCCGATCCGGGAACTGATAAAGCGGCTGCCCCCCTTCCAGCAGGATCACGCCGGCAATCCCTTGAATCGGCGGCGCAGCGGCTGTCATCTCCATCGGCCCGGAAACCATAGCGATCAGACACAACGCAGCCAGAAACGCATACCAGCGGTTGAGGCCGGCGCCGGGGATTTGCAGTTTTTGAGACAGGGACACAGGTTACTGATCTCCTTCCTGAGTAACTTCAGGTGTTGGCACCAGCATGTCATCTGTGCATTTTTGCAGCAGTTGATCGAGCGTATTGAGGACCATCAGATTATGCAGCGTCATCCCATAGCGCGACTCATTACTGCCAAGGCGAAAGCTCGCACCCGGATCAGTCAGATGCACGTTATCAGGACCAACGCCACCATTCAGCAGATTACGGCCTGCCGACCAGAAGTTGACATACGGCACCTCATATTCCTGTGCCAGGTGCAGCGTGATCTGGTTAAACACCAGTGTCTGATAATAATTATCGACCTGCGGATTCGTGCTGAATGAGATGATCAAAGGGAGAATATCGGCGTCGAGTGTCGCTTCGATCACACGCCGCAGCTGCGCCTCATAGCCTTCACTGTTCAGTATGCGAACATCATTCGCCCCGAACATGATCACAGCAATCGCGGGATTAGTCCGCCGGTACTCGCAGGCCAGCGGTGTTTCTCCGGCCTCACACACTTCGCGATTGCTCCACATCGGGTCAAAAATCGCGGTGCTGCTCATACCCACCCGCGTCGCTGCACTCTCGATCGCCATCGACGGGCCAAACGCATCGACCGCATCAGTCAGGTAATCATACGGCCCCAATTCAACCTTGCCCTGCCCGATCGGTGTGAGATAACCCGCCGCCGCGCTGTTGGAATCCCCTACTTTCGAGATCACAAACGGCTCACGCCCCGCCTCTACCGCCGTTTGATACAGCGCACAGACATCCTCATCAATTTCCGGCAGAATTGGTACACCGTACAGCTCTTTCAGCAGCGGATCAAAGACATTGTCCACTTCGGCATCCAGATAAGCACGGATAACCGGTACACGGCTGAATACAGCGTCTTCAGGCAGGGTGACATAACCCGTCATCGCCCAGCCTTCCAGCGATTCTGCCCGGTCAAGCGTGACGTAAAGCCAGTTCCCCGCAAGGGTACGCCCACGCACGTTGACTTCAGTGCCAGCGGCCAGCGTCGCCACCGGTTTATAGGTGTTGCCGGGTCCATCGAACAGGCCGATCCTCTCGTTGATGACACCCGTCAGCGGCTGACTGTCCTGTGCTGTGACTATTCCCGCCATGCTCACAATCAGGCCAGTGAGCAGCAGTGTCCAGCGCTTCAGAATTGATAACATCTACACCAGCTCCCGGAAGATCGTATTGCTCAACAAACGCCCTTTCGATGTCAGGCGGATACGCTGTGCGTCCAGTTCAATCAGGCCATACGATTGATATTTCCGCAGCACATCGCCATGCAGATCCAGCAGATCGACACCAAAGCGCTGCTCGAAGGCCTGGCGCTGGATGCCTTCCTGTGTAAGACGCAGGTTCATAATCAGGGTTTCAGCGATTTCTGCATCCTGATCGACCTCTACAGCATCGACTGTGGCCGGTGTATAGGGGAAGTCATACTGCTGCTGCGCGTCCCATGCTCCTTCCACTGCCTTGATATAGCGCTGTGGAGACAAAAGCGTCGCATAGCGCACACCACCGGCAAAACCATGTGCGCCCGGCCCCAGTCCGGCATAAGGCAGATTGTGCCAGTACTGTAGATTATGCCGACATGTTCTGCCGGGTTTGCTCCAGTTACTGATTTCATACTGCTCATGTCCCGCTGCACCCAGCATCTCGGTAGCGAGATCATACATATCTGCTGCAAGGTCATCATCCGGCGCGGGGATACTGCCTTTATCCACCCAGTCTTTCAGCGGTGTTCCTTCTTCAAGGCCCAGCGCATACAGTGACAGATGCTCCGGATCAAAATCCAGCGCGGCCTGAAGCGTCTCACGCCATGTATCCAGCGTCTGATGCGGCACGCCGTAGATCAGATCCAGATTGACATTATCGAACCCGGCAGCACGCACCTGCGGCATCACCTGCTGCACAACAGCGTAATCATGGCGACGTGCGAACAGCCGCAGTTCGTTGGGATTCGAAGACTGCATCCCGATGCTCAGGCGATTAATCCCCATCTGACGCAGCTCGTGCAGATATTCAGGCACAAGATCGTTCGGATTGGCCTCAATCGTGATCTCGGCATCCGGTATCACATCGAAATGGGTATGAATCGCCGCGAAAATAAGTCTGAATTGTGCAGCGGTCAACAGTGTCGGTGTGCCGCCCCCGACGAAAATCGTCCCCACCTGCTGACGTGTCTCTGCCCCTTGTGCCAGAAACTGAATCTCATGGATCAGCGCATCAACAAACGCCGGGATCAGATTTTCCAGTTGGGTGTAGGTATTAAAGGCACAGTAGGTGCATTTGGTTGTGCAGAATGGGATGTGAAGGTAAAGCGAAAGCAGTGAAGCGGATGACACTAATGGAAACATACAGGCAGGTCGCCGTTAACCAGTTCGTTAAGGTTGCTTAATTGCAGTATTGTGGCAGGTTCACTATAATAATTCAAGAAGGTCTTATACCTCATTCAATCGCCTCTCATAGCGAATTATCAATTATAGGAAAACCACGTCATGCCCGAAACAGCGCATTTGGGTGATTTGGGAGATGCCAATTACGTAGAAGGCTCTCTTAAGCCGAATACCCTTCTGATGAATCGTTATATGATTCTGGGAGTCGTCGGCGGTGGTGGCATGGGGACCGTGTATCAGGCACGAGATATGCGGTTTGCAGAAGCAAAACGTCTGGTCGCCATCAAGGAAATGCTGACACACGGGTCAACACCTGCCCAGCGTGACAGTATGCTTAAAACATTCCGGCGTGAGGCTGACATCCTTGCCGGGCTGACACATACCGCCATTCCCAAGATCTATGACTTCTTTGACGAGAATGAGCGTGCTTATCTCATTATGGAATACGTCAACGGCAATGATCTGGAACTGGTGCTGAACAAGACCCGTGAACTGCCGGTCAACAAGATCATGGAATGGGCCATTGATCTGTGTGACGTGCTGGATTATCTGCACAGTCATAAGCCAGATCCGATCATCTTCCGTGATATGAAGCCCGCCAATATCATGATCGACAGTCTGGGCAAAGTCCGCCTGATCGACTTCGGCATCGCGAAGCAGTTCATTCAGGATGGCCGCAAACATACCATGATCGGCACGGAAGGCTACTCTGCCCCGGAGCAATATCGAGGTGAAGTCAGCCCGCTCAGCGATGTCTATGCACTGGGCGCAACGCTGCATCATATCCTGACGCGCAGCGATCCTCGTCTGGAGCCACCATTCAGCTTTAATGAGCGCCCGATCTCAGTGCTTAACAGCTCGGTACCCACAACCCTGGTGACGATTGTCGAAAAGGCACTCGACGCCAAGCCGGAAAATCGCTATGCGTCAGCAGGCGCGATGAAAGAAGCGCTTGAACAGGCGCGTATGCGTCTGAATGCGCCGCAGATTCCTGTCAGCACAGGCATCCCTGTGTCGGAAGGCGCGCCACCGCTGACCAACTTCTTCGATGATCTCGAACCGGCCAGTTCAATTCAGCCGCGCTGGAAGTTCGCGACGGAAGACGAGATCCGTGGAAGCCCCACTGCCTACCGTAATATGGCCTTCATCGGGTCATATGACACCAATATGTGGGCGCTGAAACTGGAAAATGGTGAGCAGCTCTGGAAGTTCCACACCGAGGGCGGGATCGTCTCGACACCAGTTGTGGACTCTCCGAACAATACCGTGTTATTTGGCTCCGAAGATATGGTCTTTCGTGCGGTCGATTTCCGCACCGGGCGCATAAGCTGGACATTTGAGACAAAAGGCCGCATCCGCAGCAGCGGACGACTGGCCCATGATCATGTCTTCTTTGGAAGCGACGACGGGAAACTCTATGCCCTCTTCGCCGGCAATGGCCGCATGTTATGGGAATACGATATGGGCGCACCCGTTCGCATCTGCCCATTTGTATCCAATGAACTGGTCATCGCAGCATCTGACGAAGGTGATCTGGTCGGACTGGAGCTTTCAGGCAAGCGAAAGTGGGCGGCCCGTGTCAAACGATCGGTCAATTCGTCCCCCTTCGTAGACACGAAAGAAAATTTATGCTACTTTGGCTCTTTCGATGGCACGATGTACGCCATGGACGCGTCCAGCGGTTATATCGTGTGGCGCTACCGCACGCAGGGGCCGATCATCTCTTCGCCGACCGTGGTCGATGGCATCGTCTACTTCGGCTCTACAGATGGCTACTTCTATGCCCTCAGCGCCGACTCGGCCAGAGAAAAGTGGAAGTACAAGCTCGATAAGCCTATTGTCGGTTCGCCAACGGTCTTTCAGCATTCGGTCTACTTCGGCGGAACGGACGGTTTCTTCTACTGCCTTGAAGCCAAAACAGGTAGAGAGCAGTGGAAGTTCGAGACAAAAGGTCAGATCACATCGACACCCTTTGTCGTCGAGAATGTTATTCTTATTGCGTCGATGGATCGAACCCTGTATGCTCTCCCCTTAGTGGGATAGCGTATAATTGAGTTCGATTTCGTGGCGTCTGTCAGCGAATGTATACACGAACGCCGGTTGATTTTCTGAAGGAAGTGTGGGGTCTCTATGGACTTGTTTCGTCGTTTATTCGGCAAAACCGAAGAAGAAATGGATGCGATGCAAGAGGAAGATAAAACGAAGCCCTTGCCAGGTGGGCCTTACAAACCGCCTTCCAACAGCGCAGATCCTCAGAAAAAAACTGAAGAAGTGATGAATTCTACAGAAAACGAAACAGCACCGTCTGAGCCGACCAGCACGGACGATGCAGAGGACACCATGCCGCCGATTACACCACCCCAGCGAACCGGTATCGGGGCGACTGCCCCACTGCCGATGATGCAGGATAATATCACCCGTCCCCTGGCGCCAGAGCGGTCGATCAGCAATAACAGCGAACATATGATCTTCGCTCAGGCTTCTGATATCGGCCTGATCCGCACCAACAATCAGGAC
The DNA here is from genome assembly GCA_964395665.1 of uncultured Anaerolineaceae bacterium. Taxonomy (GTDB): domain Bacteria; phylum Chloroflexota; class Anaerolineae; order Aggregatilineales; family Phototrophicaceae; genus JAEZAF01. The sequence continues at coordinate 65,124 of CAYNDH010000002.1, read as the reverse complement.
TCAACATTTTCGTTCCTCTCGACAAACAGAAGTGTAGACGAGCGGCCCGACTTCGGCCTGTTCATTGTTGCCGATGGCATGGGCGGTCATCACGATGGCGAAAAGGCTTCGGCTCTCACCGCCCGGGTGGTCGCATCGCATGTCCTGAGCAATGTTTATCTTCCACTGCTCAACGCTAAACCCGACGATGACCGGCCTACACTGGTTGAAACCATGACGAAAGCCGTGGAAAAAGCCAACAGCGAAGTGCTGATGAATGTGCCTGAAGGCGGCACGACGGTCACAGCGATGGCCGTTGTGAACGATCTGGCCTATGTCGCCCATGTTGGAGACAGCCGCGCCTATATCATCACTGGCACCGACGGCGCAGAGCAGATTACCCGTGATCATTCACTCGTGCAGCGCCTGATCGAACTCGATCATATCAGCGAGGCAGAGGCTCCGGATCATCCCCAGACGCACATGCTGTACCGTGCTATCGGGCAGAGTGAAAATCTGGAAGTGGATACCCTGACGCGGCGACTACCACCGGACTCCCGTGTTCTGATCTGTAGTGACGGCCTCTGGAGTCAAATATCAAAAACTGAACTCAGCGAAGTTGTTATGTCGAACCCGCCCCAGGAAGCCTGTGACAAGCTCCTTGCGCTCGCAAATGCGCGTGGCGGGAAAGATAATATCACCGCGATCATCTTGAAAATACCCAGGTAAGCAGTCAGATTATGTCGCTTGATTTCGACCCCTATGAAATATTGGGCGTCGCGACTTCTGCCACCGCCGAAGACATTAAGAACGCCTATCGACGAATTGCGCGACGCCTGCATCCGGATACTAACCCAAACCATCCGGGCGCAGCGCTGCAATTCCGCGATATCTCTGCGGCGCATGATCTGCTCAACGATGCGATCAAGCGCCGCATGTACGACGAAAAAGTTCGTCGGCTTCGCGAGCAAGGCGACCTTAACTTCACGATGCGTGTCACACCCAGTCGTCGCAAATTGCCCCTGCTGCCTGAACCGCAGGTTCTCTATCTGCTGGCAGAGATCAATCCAGACCATCGTGCCGCCCTGTCCTCTGAAGACAAGCGCGAAGCACGGCTGAACCTGACACTGGTTCTTGATCGCAGCAACTCGATGAACGGCCCACGTCTGGAAAAGGTGAAAGTCGCCGCCCATCAGATTATCGACGGTCTGAATACCGATGATATTGTCTCGGTCGTCACCTTCAGCGACCGTGCAGAGGTCATTATCCCGGCTACACCCGTACGCGATAAACTGGCGCTCAAGGCCCGTGTCAGCATGTTCGGGGCGTCCGGCGGCACAGAGATCTATCACGGGCTGGCAGCCGGTGTTCAGCAGAACCGTCAGTTCCTTGGGCCGAAGCTGGTCAATCACATTATCCTGCTGACAGATGGCCGTACCTTTGGCGATCAGGAACAGTGTCTTGAGCTGGCACAACAGGCCGCAAAGGAAGGGATCGGCATCAGCGCAATGGGCTTGGGCGACGAATGGAATGATGAATTCCTTGACGCACTGGCGAGTAAAACCGGCGGCTCTTCCGAGTATATCAATACCGCGGGTGCAGTGGTTCGCTTTCTGAATGACCGTGTGCGCGGGCTGGCAAATGCCTTTGCCGAGCGGATGCGGATGAGCGTCGCGCCGGAAGCTGATGTCAAGATCGAGATGGCCTTTCGCCTCAATCCCAACCCGCAGCCGCTGGATCTTGAAGCTGGTGAACTCCATCTTGGGAATCTACAGTTCGAGCGCTCATTATCAGTTCTGCTTCAGCTTCAGCTTCCACCTGGCATGGAGATGGGATTCCGCCCCGTTGCACGTCTCGTGGCTCAAGGTGACGTGTTGCAAAACAAACAGCAGCATCGTCAGAGCGTGAGTGACATCACCGTCGAAGTTGTGGAGCGGCCAGATCTCGAAAAACCATCCACCGCGATCCTTGATGCGCTCAGTAAACTGACTCTGTATCGCCTTCAGGAGAAAGCACAGGAAGCCCTGCTCACCGGGAATATTGCCGAAGCCACCCGTCGGCTGGAAAATCTTGCGACTCGTCTGCTTGCACTCGGCCAGAACGAACTGGCAACGCAGGCACTGACCGAAGCGCGGCGTGTCGCGCATACCAGCGGGTTTTCTGACAAGGGCCGCATGACCATTAAATATCAGACGCGCCATTTATTGCTGGGATCGGGTGAAGATGTCTGATCCGGGATCGTTCAAGCGACATCCCGCATCCCTGTAGGAGTAAACGTATGAGGCTTTGCCCATATTGTGGAGAAAAAAATCTTGAAGGGATTCTGTTCTGCGAAGAATGCGGTCAGGATCTGAACGTTGATGACCGGGTAAATGCTACCCTGCCAACACGTCAGTTCGATCAGCTTCCGACAGATCTCTCAGCCAAGGCAACCTGGGGAACCGCACGTTTCTCGGTCGGATCAAGTGTTATGCTGCACTTCCGCGATGCTCCTGAACCTGTCCTTCTCCAGCCTGCAAAACGGACGATCTTTGGCCGCGCCGACGCCACCAGCCCGGTCCAGCCTGATTTCGACCTATCCCCATACGGCGCCCTTGAAAAGGGTGTCTCGCGTATCCATGCCGCCGTCGAGCGAAGCGAAGACACGCTGACGATTGTCGATATGGGCAGTTCCAACGGCACTCACCTGAACGGGCAGCGCCTCTTCCCGGATCAGCCCAGAGTGCTGCGCGATGGTGATGAAATCCGTTTAGGGAAACTGGTCGCACATATTTACTTCAAGTAGCTTATGTTTCAGGCTGACATTTATCGGTTAAAGTGATGATAACGTTAACCGAGTTGTTTTCATGGAACCTGATAACCTGCTGCCACGCAGATCGTGAGGTTGAGACTAATGGCAGTTACCTTACTGATACATATCGCAAACCAGGACCCGGTCAAAGTGGACTGTGACGAAATGCCCACCACGACCGATGTCGTGATCGTTGGGCGTAATCCCCGCGACCGCGCCGACAAGGAAGTAAACTGGATCGACGAAGGCGTGAATACGATCATCCTTCCATGGTGGCGTATCAACTTTGTACAGGTCATCCCCGGCGCAGATGAAGAACTGGAATTCCCGCTGCCATTCCGTGGGGACTAACGGCTGCTGTTCACACCTGTCGATCAGGCACACAGCAGCTCAACGGACAACCAACGTGTTCTGTAACCTCTCACCTGCTCGAACTGTTTTTAAACGCCCTGAAATGGTATAAATAGAACAATGTTGGAAGGCGCATACGGGTATGCGCCTTCATAAATTACAGTCAGGAAGCAGAGGATGGCGACCAAACTACCCAAGGCGAATGCCCGCGATAGCAAATTAATCCTCGTTGTCGATGATGAACCCCGTATGATCGGCTTCATCCGCATGAATCTCGAACTTGAGGGGCATCGGGTGATCGAAGCCCATAACGGGCTGGAAGCGCTGGAAGCGATCCGTACCAAACTGCCGGATGTCGTCCTGCTGGATGTCATGATGCCCGAACTCGACGGATTCGAAACCCTGCGGATGCTGCGCGAGTTTTCGAGCATCCCGGTTATCATGCTGACGGCGAAAGGCGAAGAAAACGACAAGGTCTATGGCCTTGAACTGGGCGCAGACGACTACGTCACCAAGCCATTTGGCCCGCGCGAACTCTCAAGCCGTGTCAAGGCCGTGCTTCGCCGTTCCGATATGCCGTCTTCATCACCGGATCAGGCTATACTCGCCATCGATGACCGCTTACAGGTGGATTTCAACCGCCGCGAAGTCATCGTTGAAGGCAGGCATATCAAGCTGCGCCCTACCGAGTACCGCCTGCTGTATCATCTGATTGAAAACGCAGGCTGGACAGTTCCGCACGATCAGCTTCTGGCGAAAGTATGGGGCTATGAATATCGCGATGAGGCACACTATGTACGCCTGTATGTGAATTACCTTCGCGAAAAGATCGAACAGGACCCAGCCAATCCGAAGTACATTCTGACGGAGCGCGGTGTCGGCTATCGTTTCGTCAATTTCCGTAATAAAGACTCATCCTGATCTCATCGATGAGCATCTTATGAGCGGACACCGGGCAGATATTGGGGCATGAAACCCGTCTTCATGAGCAGCCATAAACAATTATGGTCTTCTCATTAACCTTACAGCGCATTATCATGCCACCTTATATCGTAACCAACAGACTCATTTTTGGTTTTTACAGATGACGCTGCTGCACCAACGTCGTTTTATTTATCGTGCGTCCCAGCAGCAGACCGATGTTACACGAAGCCAGACATCCCCTGATTTAGGAAATGAGTATTCTCGTGGAAAAGAATTCAGTCATTCGTCTCGGAGATCGCCCAATCGCCATCGTTGGTATGGGTGGCATCATGCCGCAGGCGAAAAACCTCCGAGAGTTTTGGTCTAATGTAATTGAAGGCGCCGATTGTATTACGGATGTCCCGGAGACTCACTGGCGCATTGAAGATTACTATGACCCTGACCCCACCACCCCTGACAAGACCTACTGTAAGCGTGGTGGTTTTCTGCCTTATGTCGAATTCGACCCAATGGAGTTCGGCCTTCCGCCCAATATCCTTGAGGTGACCGATGTTTCGCAGATCCTCAGCCTGCTGGTTGCCAAGGAAGCGCTGCTCGATGCGGGCTATCTTGATGCTGCGCCTGAAATCCGCGACCGGACCGGGATCGTTCTCGGTGTTGGTGGCGGACAGAAGCTGATCGTCCCGCTGTCATCGCGCCTTCAGTACCCGGTCTGGCGGGAAGCCCTGCTAAGCAGCGGCCTCTCGGAGACCGATGCTGATGTCATCATCGAAAAGATCAAGCTGGCCTATATCCGCTGGGAAGAAAATTCTTTCCCCGGGATGCTCGGTAATGTCATCGCCGGTCGCATCGCCAACCGCTTCGATCTCGGCGGCATCAACTGTGTGACCGACGCTGCCTGCGCCAGTTCGATGAGCGCACTGCGTCTGGCGATCAGTGAACTGGTCGAAGGCCGCGCAGATATGATGATCACTGGTGGGGTTGATACGGATAACTCCATCGTCATGTACATGAATTTCAGCAAAACACCGGCGTTTACCAGGGGAGATGTCCCGCGCCCGTTCGATGTTGACTCCGATGGAATGATGGTCGGCGAAGGCATCGGCATGATGATCCTCAAGCGTCTGGAAGATGCTGAACGCGACGGCGACCGCATTTACGCGGTCATCAGGGGCCTTGGCGCTTCCAGCGATGGCCGCTTCAAGAGCATCTATGCCCCGCGTGGTGAAGGCCAGGAAAAAGCCCTTCAACGCGCCTATGATGATGCCGGTTTCCCCGCTGCGACCGTCAGCCTGTTCGAAGCACACGGTACGGGCACCGTCGCCGGGGATACCACAGAAGTCACCACAGCAGTGCGCTACTTCAACAATGTAGACCCACAGAAGCAGCATATTGCGCTTGGCAGTGTGAAATCACAGATCGGTCACGCAAAGGCCGCCGCCGGTGTCGCGGGGATGATCAAGACCGCGCTGGCTCTCCATCACAAGGTACTGCCACCGACGATTAATGTGGAACAGCCGAATCCCAAGTTCGATCTGGAGAACTCGGCATTCTATGTGAACACCGTATCCCGTCCGTGGCTGACAAAAGAAGACACACCGCGCCGCGCTGGTATCAGCTCATTCGGCTTCGGTGGTACGAACTTCCATGTCGTGATGGAAGAATATGACCGGGAAGCCCGCAGCGGATACCGTTTGCAGAACACGGCCCGTTCGGTCATCCTTTCAGCCGACTCCCCTGCTCAGTTGAGCGAGCGCGTCCAGACTGCACTTCAGTCGCTGGCCGGAACAGACGCCACCAATTTTTTCCTCAATCTGGCACAGGCCAGCACTGAACCGATCCAGAATCATCAGGCCCGGCTGGGATTTGTCGCCACGACACCTGAAGAAGCAGCCAGCCTGTTACAGCTTGCAGCGACCATGCTGCAAAATCAGCCGCAGGCCGAAGAATGGCAGCATCCCAAGGGGATTTACTACCGCCGCAGCGGCCTTGATACGACGGGTAAGGTCGTCGGCCTGTTCGCTGGACAGGGTTCGCAGTACCTCAATATGGGACGTGAACTCGCCCTGAACTTCCCGGAGATCCGTGACGCCTTTGCACAGGTGGATGCGCTCATGACCGCCGATGGGCAGCCAACACTGTCTGAAGTTGTCTATCCGCGTCCGACCTTCAATGATGCTGAAAAGCAGTCACAGGAAAACGCGCTTCAGGATACCCGCTATGCCCAGCCCGCCATCGGCGCACTGACCGCAGGCATGTACCGCCTTCTGCGCGATGCAGGCTTCAAACCGGATTTCACCGCTGGTCACAGCTTCGGCGAAGTCAGCGCACTGTGGGCCGCCGGTGCCATCAGTGATCAGGATTACTACCGTCTGATCAAGGCACGCGGCGCAGCAATGGCAAAGCCGGATAATCCCGGTTTTGACGCAGGGACCATGCTGGCCATCACCGGCGACCTGACGAATATCGAGCAGGATGTAGCAGCGCTGTCCGGCATCCAGATTGCCAACCGCAACTCACCGACGCAGGTCGTGCTGGCCGGTGCAACGGATGCTATCCGCGCCGCTGAACCCGCACTGAAGGCCAAAGGCTATCGCGCTGTTCCGCTGTCGGTCTCTGCCGCTTTCCATACACCGCTGGTGCGTCATGCCCAACAGCCCTTTGCGCAGGCTGTCGCACAGGTGAATATCAGCGCACCGCACGCCAGAGTCTATTCCAACAGCAGCGCACAGCCCTACCCTGCTGATCCGGCTGTGATCAAAGGCATCATCTCGGAACAGATGCTTCAGTCGGTGCGCTTCAGTGAAGAAATCGAGAATATCTACAACGCAAGCGGCAGCATCTTTGTCGAGTTCGGCCCGCGCAATGTCCTGACCAATCTGGTGAAGGACATTCTGGGCAGCCGTCCTCATGTTGCCATTTCCTTCAATGGCAGCCGCCAGAAGGACAGCGACCGCCAGTTCCGCGAAGCGGTGGTACAGCTTCAGGTCCTTGGCCTGGAATTGGGTGCTATCGACCCATATGCGAAACCCGTGGATACAACGCCGAAAAAGAAGGGCATGTCATATCAGCTTAACGGGGCAAATTATGTCAGCCCCAAGACCCTTGATGCCCATACACAGGCACTGAATGATGGTTATCAGGTCGAAGGTGTCGGCCAGTTGACTGCGAATACCGCGCAGGCGGTTGTCCCGCCGCCG
>CAYNDH010000002.1:38981-57779 GCA_964395665.1 uncultured Anaerolineaceae bacterium | reverse complement strand
TGGAAATTCTCGGCGCAATGCGTGACGAATTCACACAGCTTCCACAGTTCAGCCCCGAAGAACTGGCCGAACTGCGTACTCTGGGCCAGATCGTCGATTATATGCGCGACAGCCTGAGCGGATCTAACGGCTCCACCGGCGCAGCAGCACCGGCAGCAAATGCCATGTCCACCAATCCTGAGATCGAAGTACCGATTCAGGTGACCGGTGCAGAAATGAACGAACCACCGGCCATTGTGCCCCCCGCAATCGAGCAGTCATCAAACACCAGCGGCGTTGATGTGGCCGCGCTGTCTGATGCCATGCTGCGGATCGTCGGTGATAAAACCGGCTACCCGGCAGAGATGCTTGACCTTGAGATGGATATGGAAGCCGATCTCGGCATCGACTCCATCAAACGCGTGGAAATTCTCGGCGCAATGCGTGACGAATTCACACAGCTTCCACAGTTCAGCCCTGAAGAACTGGCCGAACTGCGTACTCTGGGCCAGATCGTCGATTACATGCGCGACAGCCTGAACAACGGTCAGACCGTCTCGACACCAGAGGCCGCACCCTCAAATTTTAATCCAACCACCCCAGAAATTGATCCGACCGAGCATGGCATCCATCGCAGCATCGCCACACTCACACCCATCCCGGCACCGGATCAGCTTGACTATACCGTGACTCCCGGCAGTGTCTGCCTCATCACCGACGATGGGACGCAGACCGCGAGTCTCCTTGCTCAGAAACTCAGCGCGACGGGGTGGCGTGCTGTAATTCTGGGCTTACCGACGACACCTTCCAATGGATCTGTGGCGTCGAACGGCAGCATTGAACGCATCCCACTGCCGGACCTCAGCGAGAATACGATCACGGCGGTTGTCCGCCAGTTCGAGCAGATCGGTGGCTTCATCCATCTGAACCCGTCAGCGGGGTTGAGCAACGGCACGATGTTCCTTCCGCAGGAAAAAGACATCGTCAAGTTCGCCTTCCTGATGGCAAAGCATCTGAAAGCCCCGCTGCACAGCAACACCAGCCAGCGCAAATTCTTCACCGTGGTTACGCGGCTCGATGGCACACTTGGCACCAAGGCAAATCAGCCCTTCGGGACGATTGCCAGCGGGCTGTTCGGCCTGACGAAAACACTGCGGCTGGAATGGAATGACGTCTTCTGCCGGGCGGTTGATCTGGCTCCACAGATTACAGACGAACAGGCCGCCGCACTGATCAACACCGAACTGCATGATCCCAATCGCCTGATTGCAGAGGTCGGTTACAGCAGTCAGGGACGAGTGACTTTAGCGGCGCAGACTGCCGACTTCAATCAACGCTAGGATAGCGAGCGCTTGAACAATAACATTACAACTTCGACCGTCTTCGCAGTGAGTGGTGGTGCCAAGGGCATCACCGCTCGCTGTGTCATAGAACTTGCCAAACGTTACCGCTGTAAATTCATCCTGCTGGGGCGGTCCCGTTATCAGGGAAGCGAACCCGCATGGGCACAGGGCATCGCAGATAGCACCGAACTCAAGAAACACGCTATGGCCGATATGCAGAGCCGTGGGGAAAAGCCGACGCCGCCGCTGGTCAACAAGGCCGTTAATGCCGTCCTTTCAGAGCGCGAGATTTCAGACACACTGGAAGCGATCAGATCCGTCGGTGGCGAAGCTGTCTACCTTAGCGCAGACATTACCGACGCGCAGAGCGTCGCGCAGGCCCTGACGAGCGGGAATCCCTTCAGCAGCGTTGATGGGATGATCCACGGTGCAGGCAATCTGGCCGATAAACTGATTGAAAACAAGACAGAAGCGGATTTCGAATACGTTTATGCAGCGAAGGTCCATGGGCTGGAAAATATGCTGGCAGCGGTCGATCCGCAGCATCTGAAGGCACTGGTCCTGTTTTCATCGGTCGCCGGATTTTATGGCAATACCGGTCAGGCCGATTACGCCATCGCCAATGAGATCCTCAACAAAACCGCCCACCGCTTTCAGGCCCTGTATCCGCAGTGCCGCGTCATCACGATCAACTGGGGGCCGTGGGACGGCGGGATGGTCACGCAGCAGCTTCGCGATTACTTCGACCAGTTGAACATCAAGATCATCCCGGTCGATGTCGGCACACAGATGCTGATCAATGAACTCGAATCACCGTCAGATCGCAGCGCGGTTCAGGTGGTCATCGGCAGTGCGATCACGGCTCCACCCGTCGAACCGAAGGGCGAACCGAAAACCTATCAGATCCGCCGTCAGCTCTCGCTTCAGGATAACCCGTTCCTTCAGGATCATGTCGTCGATGGCAAGGCCGTGCTGCCGATGGTGGCCGGGATGTCGTGGATGGCAAGCACAGCCGAGCAGCTTTATCCGGGATACCGTTACTTCGGCTTCGATCAGTACAAGGTGCTGAAGGGCATTATCTTCGATGAGACACTGGCGCCGGAATACGTGCTTCAGCTTAAGGAAGTCAGCCGTAGTGCGGAAAAAATCGTGCTTGATGGGATGATCCGCAGTGAGCAGAACGGCAAACCACGCTTTCATTACAGCGCACAACTCACACTGCTGAATAAAATCCCTGCCGCGCCGCACCACACACCGCCGCAGTATCCGGATGCAGACACGACACCGATCCCCGGCCAGCGGCTGTACGAAAACGGCACGCTGTTCCACCGGCACAGCTTTCAGGGCGTGCAGGAAGTGATATCAATCAGCCGTCAGGGTCTGACGATGCGCTGCGCCCTCGAAAAGATCGATCGTGCCTATCAGGGGCAGTTCCCGGTACAGGCCTTCAATTACTTCATGGCGGACATCGGCCTGCAGGCGATTGGCATCTACGCACGCCATTTCCATGATGCGGGCAGCCTTCCGCTGCGGGCGATGCATGGCGAACATTTCATGAACGTCGAGTTCGGCGAGACGTTCTATGTGACGATGCGCGTGCTTTCGAGTACCTCAACCGACATTTCCGCTGAGATCATCCTTTACAACGACGAAGGCAGCGTGTTTATGATCGTCTCGGATATCGCCGTCACGATGAGCAAAAACCTGAATGCGATGTTCCTCAATAACCGTTTATCGTAACTCAGGCAGCAAGCGACTTATAACCAGCGGAGCCACTCTGAACGTCAATGGTCAGTTCTCAGGATAAAATCGCGATTGTTGGACTAAGCTGTCTGTTTCCGGGGGCATCCACCCCGGAAGAATTCTGGCAGAATCTGGTCCAGGCGCGTAATACAACATCTCAGGCGACAGTCAGTCAGTTCGGCGTCGATCCTTCTGTTTACTATGATCCGCAGCGCAGTCATCACGATACCACTTACTTTCTTCGCGGCGGTTACATTCAGACACCGGTCGAAATCGACGATGAGCTGATTAAAAATCTCGATTTCGCCTATCAGTGGTCCTACTATGTGACCACACAGGCGCTGCGGGATGCGGGTTATCAGCCAAAGTCGGATGACCTCAGGCGCTGCGGGCTGATTCTGGCGAATCTGTCCTTCCCGACACGCACATCACAGCAGCAGATCTCGTCCGTTTATAACACCGAACTCAGCGAGATCATCAGCGAACTGCTGCAAAATGAGACCGAACTTCCGCAGCAGTCTGAAGCATCCGGCACACTGTGGGACAGCTATACCTTTGGCGGTCCGGCGGCACTCATCGCCAGGCATCTGGGGCTGACCGGCGCGACCTTCACACTGGATGCCGCCTGTGCCGGTTCGCTGCACACCGTCGGGCTGGCCTGTGAATATCTGCTGACCTGCAAAGCCGACCTGATGCTGGCCGGTGCAGTCAACGCAGCCGATCCGCTGTTCGTCAACATGGGCTTCACCCACTTCGGCGCGTATCCGACAAAAGGCGCATCCCGTCCACTGGACAGCACCTCTGAAGGGCTGATCGCGGGCGAAGGGGCGGCAATGTTCGTCCTCAAGCGCTACAGCGATGCGGTGCGTGATGGTGACAGGATTTATGCGGTGGTCGCAGGTGTAGGGCTGGCGAACGACGGACGTGGCAAACACGCGCTGACACCGAACCCACGTGGTCAGCTTCTGGCGCTTAAGCGTGCCTATACTGATGGTGAGATCGACCCGGCCCAGATTCAATATGTTGAATGCCACGCCAGTGGTACGCCTCTGGGTGACAAAACCGAGATCAACTCACTCGATGAGTTCTTCGGCGGGCGTTCACATGCCCCGCGCATCGGCGCTGTGAAATCCAATGTCGGCCATCTGCTGACCGTGGCAGGCATGGCAAGTATGCTCAAGGTGATCCTGAGTATGCAGCATGACCTGCTTCCGGCCACAATCGGCGTTGAACAGCCGCTGACCGCCAACAGCACTTCCTTAAGCGCTGACAGCATCGTGCAGGCCAACACACCGTGGACGACGCAAGCCAAATTCGCAGGCATCAACGCCTTCGGATTCGGTGGCGTCAGCGCACACTTACTCCTGACCAATAAAATCGAGCAGGATACCTTGTCTCAGCTTCCAAACCAGCCAGAAGCCCCCATCAGCACCGCGATTGTGGGCATGGATCTGCACTTCAGCGATGTCGATCATCTCGACGATCTCTCGGAAACCATTTACGAAGGGCGTCAGCACTTCCGCCCCCTGCCCTCAAACCGCTGGCGCGGCCTGCATGACAGCGAAGCCCCGGATGGCGCCTATATCGAGTCATTTGACATCGACTATATGCGTTTCAAATTCCCTCCCAAGGAAGACGACCAGCCGATTCCGCAGCAGCTTCTGCTGCTGAAAGTCGCTGATGGCGCGATCCGTGATGCTGGCCTGCATGAAGGGGATAACGTCGCCGTCATTGTAGCGATGGAGACGGAACTCAGCCTGCACCAGTACCGTGAACGGCTTAATCTGTCATGGCAGATTCGCGAAGCGCTGGAAAATGCCAGCATCCGCTTCTCGGAATCGCAGACGGAACTGCTTCAGGATCTGGTCAAGGATGCGATCAGCCCACCGGCACAGGTCAATCAGTACACCAGTGCGATTGGCAATATCGCATCCAGCCGTGTTTCCTCCCACTGGAATTTCTCCGGCCCCGCCTTCACATTATCCGCGCTGGAAAACTCGGTCTTCGCCGCGCTGGAAGTCGCACAGCTTCTGCTGCGCGATACCGCACTGGACGCAGTCGTTGTCGGCGCGGTTGATCTCGCTGGCGGCGTGGAATCTGTACTGGCCCGTCGCGATCAGCATCCGCTGGACAGCCGCGAAGCCCCGACGATGAGCTTTGACCAGTCAGCGACCGGCTGGCGTGTCGGAGAAGGTGCTGGCGCTGTCGTCCTGAAGCGCACGGACCGGATTCGCCCCAATGAGCGTGTCTATGCCGTACTCGACAGTGTGGCACTGGTCGCGCCATCATCCGGGACGAATACCGTCACCGAAGCTGCCAGAATCGCCCTGAATACGGCCAGCATACAGCCACAGGACATCGGCTATCTCGAAGCCCATGCCAGCGGCTTTACCGATCAGGACGCGCTGGAAATGCAGGGACTGACACAGGTCTACAATCAGGCCGAAATGCCCTACTCCACCGCACTCGGCAGCGTAAAGGCCAATCTGGGGCATACCTTCGCCGCATCGGGGATGCTCAGCCTGATCAAGGCCGCGCTGTGCCTTTATGAGCGGATGATCCCGATGACGCCGCAGTGGAAGCGTCCGAAATCAGATGCCGACTGGCAGAGCAGCCAGTTCTATGTACCGGATACCTCACGCATATGGGTTCCGCAGGCACAGCAACCGCGCCGCGCCGCCATCAGCAGTATCGCCGCAGACGGCACCGCCGCCCATGTCATCCTGACCGAAGCCAGCCACAATCAGGAGCCGCGCTATCTCCAGCGGCGCACACCGAAGCTGATCCTGATTGATGCCGATACAAAACCCGGCCTCATGGGACGGCTCGGCCAGCTCGAAACCGCGCTGTCCGACGGCACACCGCTTGAAACCATTGCGGTCCGTGCCTTCAATGTCTATCAGAACAAGGCGCTGGTACTGGCACTGGTCGCCAAAGATTATGATGCGCTGCATAAGGAAATCACCGCCGCGAAGTCTGCGCTGTCGGGTGTAATCGAGCAGCATGGCGAATGGCAGACTCCGTCTGGAAGCTACTTCACGGCGCGCCCTATCGGCAAAAACGGACAGATCGCCTTTGTCTATCCCGGTGCATTCAATTCCTATCCCGGTCTCGGACAGGACTGGCTGCATCTGTTCCCGAATGCCTATGAGTATCTGCTGACGATGACCGCCGATCCAGCTACAAATCTGGCGGATCGAGCGCTGTATCAGCGCAGTCTCAATGCACCAGAACGGGCCGATATCAAGGCTTTCCGCGCTGCACTTCAGGATGACCCGATCTCGATGATGGGTTCCGGCACCACGTTCTCGGTGCTGTTCACACACGTGATGAAAGACACATTTGGCATCAAACCGCAGACAGCCTTCGGGTACAGCCTTGGTGAAGGCAGCATGTACTGGTCACTGGGCGTATGGAACGGCGCGGATGAGGCCAACGAGCGCTTCCGCCACGGTGACCTGTTCCAGACCCGTCTGTTCGGCCCTAAACAGGCCATCCGCGAAGCGTGGGCACTGCCGGAGAGCACACCGGATAATTTCTGGGCATCCTATGTCGTGATGGCGTCTCCAGCAGAGGTAGCACGTGCTGTCGAACAGGAAAGCCGTGTTTATATCACCCATATCAACACGCCAAACGAGACGGTGATCGGCGGAGACAGCGCGGCCTGCCAGCGCGTCATTGAGCGCCTTCAGGCCAGCAGCATCAAAGCGCCTTTTGAAGTCGTGATCCATAACGACGCCATGCTCTCGGAGTATGAGGCGTTCTATCATCTCCATCACAACCCGGTCAGCCCCTATGCTGACGTCAGCTTCTACTCGGCAGCAGACTACGCACCGGTCACACTCACATCAGACAGCGTCGCCCGCAGCATGGCACGCATGATCTGTAAGCCAGTCGATTTCCCACGTCTGGTGCATCGCGCTTATGAGGCAGGGGCGCGCATCTTCATCGAGCTTGGCCCCGGCAGCACCTGTACCCGCTGGATTCACGAAACACTGGGTGAACAGGAGCATCTGGCCGTGTCAGTTGACACCCTGCGCGCCGATGATTACACCGGCCTTGTCAAGATGCTGGCGCGGCTGGCATCACACCGTGTACCGATGAACCTGTCGGTACTGTTCCCAAAGACAGTCGAAGAAGTGCCAGCCCGTGGCAAGGGTTCGATCAAAACCATCACACTCGGCGGTGAACGTATCGCGGATGTCGTGCTGACAGAAGCCAACCGCCGCCGCTTCAGCACCGTCACCGCAGCAGAGGCTGCCCCGGTAATAGTCACACCCACCGCTGTATCAGCATCACATCCTGAAACCCGAACGGAAACCCGCATGGACAATTCACCGGATGCCCGCCTGAATGCGCTCCGCAGTTTTGAAGCAGATATTCAGCAGCAGATCAGGCAGACTGCCGCGTCTGGCTCATCCGGGCAGACAGCCCCGGCAGTATCACAGGCCACCGCACCAACAGCACCTGCTGTACCAGCAGCGCCGGTAAAGCATGACATCTTCCCGCCTGTCACGAACCGCTTTGTGGAACGTCCCGCGATCTTCGACACCCTCCGCATCGACGAATTCGCACGGGGCCGGATCGCGAACTGCTTCGGGCCGGAATACGCCATTTATGATAACAAGCGTGCGCCGCGCATCCCGAACACGGATCTGATGTTCGTCTCGCGTGTGGTCGAACTGGAAGCGGAACGGCTCGTTACCCGTAACGGCAGCGCACTGGTCATGGAATACGATGTCCCAACTGACATCTGGTTCTATCGCGATAACAGCACGCCCTTCACGCCCTACTCCGTCCTGATGGAGATGGCACTTCAGCCGTGCGGCTTCCTCTCCGCGTATATGGGGCCGACGCTGGATTATCCCGACATCGACTTTTACTTCCGTAATCTCGATGGCAATGCCAACCTGCTGCGCGAAGTCGATCTGCGTGGGCGCACCCTGACCAACCGCGTCCAGCTTCTTTCGTCCACCACCCTGCAGGGGATCATCATCCAGAAGTACAGCTTCGAGATGATTCTCGACGGTCAGCCGTTCTTCACAGGCAATTCGACCTTCGGCTATTTCACATTACAGGCGCTTTCCAGTCAGGCAGGGCTGGATATGGGCAAGCCGCCAGCCAAATGGCACGAAGCCAATCCCAACGCCCTGCTGACGGCTATTCCGGGCAGCAGAACCGCCGCACCTGCCGGTCAGTCCGCAATCGAACTGCCTCTTGGTCAGCTTGCTTTCCTCAACCGTGCCGAGATCGTCTTCAACGGCGGCGCGCACGGGCTGGGTTACATCTGGGGGACGAGCACCGTCACGCCGTCGGACTGGTTCTTCAAATGTCACTTCCATCAGGACCCGGTGATGCCCGGTTCACTGGGGCTGGAAACGATCACACAGGCGATTCAGGCGTATGCCATCGAAGCCGGCCTGCACAAATCCTTCTCGAACCCGCGTTTCGGGCATGTCGAACATCATGAGATGATCTGGAAGTATCGCGGACAGGTCCTCTCCGACAGTAAAGAGATCAACGTCGAAGTCAGCATCAAATCCATTGAGCGTCAGGGGAACCGGCTGGCGATCATTGCCGATGCCAGCTTATGGAAAGGCAGTCTGCGGATTTACCAGTTTAATCAGGTCGCCGTCGCGATTGTCGAAGGCGCAGACAATCAATAAGGATAACAACGCATGACAAGCTCACAGACGACACGCGACGAATTTCAGGCGGTATCCGTTGAACGACGCGGCTGGAATGGGCCAGTCGAAACGCTCCAGTTTGACCCGGACCGCATTCAGGCCCTGTTAAATGACCTCTCGCGCCCGCTGTACTTTGTCCGCTACAACGGCAGAATCGGCGTGACAAGTGAAGGCCAGCCAGACCCGGCCTATGCCGACTCCACGCCGCTGGCGGCGATGACCGGTCCACTGGACCCGGAACAGCTTGGTGATGCCACCTTCCGCCGTGACTACGGTGTGCGTTACAGTTACGCAGCGGGCGCAATGGCAAATGCGATTGCGTCAGTCGAACTGGTCACAGCCATGGGGCAGGAAAAATTGCTGAGTTCGTTCGGTGCGGCGGGTGTGGTCGGCCCACGGTTGGAAGAAGCCATCCAGCGCATTCAGGCGGCGCTGCCCAATGGGCCATATGCCTTTAACCTGATCCACAGCCCCAGCGAAGAAGCAATGGAACGCCGCGCTGTTGAACTGTTTTTACAGTACAGCATCCGCGTGGTGGAAGCGTCTGCCTTTATCGACCTGACTCCGCACGTCGTGCGCTACCGCGTCGCTGGGCTGTCACGCGGGGCTGATGGCAGCATCCAGATCGCGAATCGGGTGATTGCCAAGGTCTCCCGCCGCGAAGTCGCTAAAAAGTTCATGGAACCCGCACCGGATCGCCTCCTGAACACCCTGCTTGAAAACGGCTGGATCACACCCGAACAGGCTGAACTTGCCAGACAGGTTCCCGTGGCCGACGATGTGACCGTCGAAGCCGACTCCGGCGGGCATACCGATAACCGGCCTTTGGTCAGCATCCTGCCTGCACTGATCAGCCTGCGCGACGAGATTCAGGCGCAGTATCAGTTCCAGACACCGGTCCGAGTCGGCGCGGCGGGTGGCATCAGCACCCCAGCGTCCGCACTGGCCGCCTTCATGATGGGCGCGGCCTATGTCGTCACCGGCTCCATCAATCAGGCATGTATTGAAGCAGGCGCATCAGCCCACACGAGAAAGCTGCTTAGTCAGGCCGATATTGCCGATGTGATGATGGCCCCTGCCGCTGATATGTTTGAGATGGGCGTTAAAGTGCAGCTTCTCAAGCGCGGGACGATGTTCCCGATGCGCGCTCAACGGCTCTATGAGCTGTATCGTCAGTACGACAGCATCGACCAGATCCCGACAGATGAGCGCGAAAAGCTCGAAAAGCAGGTGCTCAAGCGCCCGATGGAAGACATCTGGGCCGATACCGTCAATTATTTCATGGAACGCGACCCGGATCAGATTCACCGCGCCGCCGATAATCCCAAGCGTAAGATGGCGCTGATCTTCCGCTGGTATCTGGGGCTGTCTTCGCGCTGGTCCAACACCGGCGAAAAAGGCCGTGAAGCGGATTATCAGATCTGGTGCGGGCCTTCGATGGGCGCATTCAATAACTGGGCTGCCGGGACCTATCTGGAAGCGCCAGAAAATCGCCGTGTGGCCGATGTCGCACATCAGATCATGCGCGGCGCAGCCTACCTGTACCGGATGCAGAGCCTGCGCTTACAGGGGCTGATCTACCCGCCGCAATACAGCACCTATATCCCACGGACGCCGATCTCAACCGGGATGATGAATGCCTGATGGCTGCAAGGGTTAACAAAATCACCTATACCCGGCACGCCGAAGAGCGGATGCATCTGCGTCGGATTACGAAATCCATGATCGCGGACACACTCGCCAATCCAGACCGGACACAGATCGAAGAAGACGGCGATACCGAGTTCATCCGCACGCTGAACGGACGCAGGGTCCATGTGATCGCCAAGCCGCTGACCAACAGCGAATGGCTGATCAAATCAACATGGGTGCGCGGCGAAGACGATCCGCAGCCCGTGTTATGGAAGCAGGTTCTTTCATGGCTGGTCCGGCAGGTCACAGCGCTGCTGAAGGCATCAAACTCGAATTCAAAATCGCGCCGCAGATGACCGAACGCTCTGAACGCGGTGCAAACATTCTGTCTGTCACCCTGTGGCGGGTTCATCTGGATGCCATTGATCCGGGTGAAGCCGCCGCAGTGCTTTCCCCGGATGAACTGGCACGCGCAAACCGCCTGAAAATCCCTCAGGTGAGGCAGCGCTTTATCGCCGGACGGCTGGCGCTGCGCCGGATTTTAGCCTCACAATTACAGATCAACCCGGCAGAACTGCTTTTTGAATACACTGTTGAGGGAAAACCGCATCTGACAGGGATGCCCCTGCACTTTAACTTCAGTCACAGCGGCGGGCTGGCACTGCTGGCGGTTGCAGACGTGCCGGTCGGTGTGGATGTGGAACAGCAGCGCTCTATGTCAGCGCTTGCCAGCATGGAAGCCACCATCCTGACGCCTGAAGAACAGCATCGGCTGAAACAGTGGAGCGGCGATGAACAAAACCGCCTGCTGCTGCACCTGTGGACCTGCAAGGAAGCGCTGGTCAAAGCCACAGGTGAAGGTTTTCAGGCCATGCTGCGCTATCAGCTCCAATGGGATCAGCCATCCGAGCCGATGACCGCGCTCGATCAGCAGGGAAAGGTCATCCCCTGGATTGTCCAGCCGCTGACATCCGACACAGACTATACGGCAGCAGTAGCAGTATTTGTATCAGCATCTGCCGGGGACCCTATGCCACATGGTAAGTTGAAACTGAGAATCATCACACACGTTTACCCGTCCGAACTAAAACCTTCATAGGGAAATTGGCGAGTTTCGTCTATACTTAGGCCATTGACGATCCAACAACCGCCCTAAGTGAGGGGAAACGTGCGTCAGAGCCATGCTTCTCAACATCCACTCCAACGACTGACCATGTCGTGGCCCGCAGTGGTCAGCATCCTCATTCTGCTGATCGCCCTGCTGATGTCCAGTCAGACACTTCAGGCTGCTCCCCCTCTTGTCAACACTCCGCTGGATAATATCGTCACAGACGGTTTTTGCACGCTTCGCGAAGCGATTCTGACTGCCAACGGGACACCCGCCAATCCCGACTGTGCCGCAGGGACCAACATCACCTTTGCCGCAGGGATTACCTCAATCACGGTACTGACTCCCCTGCCCCCACTGACTGCCGATGGCATCACAATCGATGGCTTCATCAACGGCGTGCAGATCGTCACACTGACCGGCACGCCCGGTGCAGGCAGCGGCCTGAGCATTCAGTCAGCCGGTAACACCCTGCAAAATCTGGCAATTGTCAGCTTTCCGGAAAATGGCATTGTCATCAACGGGGCGAGCGCCGAGGCGAACACCCTGCGCGGTCTGTACATCGGCACCGACATCGCATCTAATCCCGGCCTTGGCAACAGCGCCAACGGCATCCTGATCACTGACGGCGCACATGACAACCTCATCGGTGTCGTGACCGCTTTAGCAGAAGATCGTCTGACGATTGGCAGCAACGGCCTCAACGGGATCGAAATCCGTGGGACGAATGCCCCAGTCCCTGACGATGACACCCGCAATAATCGCGTAATCGCATCCAATATCGGCATCCGTCCAGACTTTGGCTCCGCGCTGCCGAACGGCCAGCATGGAATCCTGATCTCCAACGGAGCCAATAACAATATCATCGGCATCGCGGGTGAAGACATCCTGACCGCCAATGTCATCAGTGGCAATACCGGCTCCGGCGTGCAGATCAATGGCCCGCAGACGCATCGCAATCAGATCATCGAAGCGCGTATCGGTGTGGACCTGACCGTGGCATCCGCCTTCCCCAACACCATCGGCGTACAGGTGGTCAACGGTGCCCATACGAATGTCATCGGCAACGGCAACTTCATCATTTCAAATACGAGTGTCGGCATCCTGCTGGATGGCGTACAGGGGAACACCATCACCAACAGCAACGTGATTCAGATGAACGGTGGCAGTGGGATCTTCATCGTGAACGGCGCGTCCAGCAACACCATCACCAATCAGAATACCATCACAGCCAATGCGGGAAACGGTATTGAGCTTGCTGGTGCAGCGACCACCGCCAATACCATCGCCAGCAATACCATCAGCACCAACCAGCAAAACGGTATTCTGGTCCGTCAGGGATCGAATGCCAACATCATCAGCACGAACACGGTGCAGAATAACAATGCATCCGGTATCGCGATTTCCGATAACAGCTCGAATAACAATCAGATCGATCAGAACACGATCACCGGCAATCAGGCAGCAGGTGTAGTGATCACGGACAACGCCGTCCAGAATACGATTTCCGAAAACAGCATTACCGATAATATCGGAGAGGGCATCGACCTGCTCGGTGATGGTCCAACCCCCAATGATGCAGGTGACGCCGATACCGGGCCGAATAACCTTCAGAATTACCCCGCAAACCTGCTCGCCATTGATACCGGTGACAATACACTTGTCGGTGGCATGATGGACGGCGGCACCGGCGAGCCATTCCATATCGAAGCCTTCTCGAATGCATCACCCAACCCACTCGGCATTGAAGGTGATCTGTTTATTGGCACATCCGATACGCCGAATGGTCAGTTCCAGATGACACTGCCAACCGGCATCGCACCGCGTGTACTGACCTTCACAGCGACCGACAGCAGCGGGAACACCTCAGAATTTTCGCCACCGGTGGAGATTATCACCATACAGGCCGCCTTTACCGCCGTGCCGACCACCGGAGAGGCGCCGTTAAACGTCAGTTTTACCAACCAGACAATCGTCCAACCGGCATCGACACCGGTTAGCTATCAATGGGATTTCGATGACGGTTCACCGATCAGCACTGCCGTGAACCCGAATCACACGTTTACCTTACCCGGAACCTACACCGTCACCCTGACCGTTACGGTTTCCAATGGTGTGATTTCGCTGTCAGATACTGCCGAGATCGACATCATCGTCACGCAGACGGCCACTAACACACCGGTTCCCCCGGTCGAAACCAACACGCCAGTCCCGCCGACACTCATCTTACCTGCAACATCGACGCCGTCAGTCACTCCATCGCTGACGGCATCAGCTACCCATACCGCAACAGGCACCTTCACACCGACGTTTACCGCCAGCGTCACACCAACCAGTACATTCACGCCATCACTGACGCCCACCCTCACACCGTCGCAGACAGCCACGTTTACACCATCCGCCACCAGTACGCTAACGCCCACACTGACCGCGACTTTTACGGCCACCTTTACGGTGACGCCCAGTCTCACACCATCGCTGACTGCCAGCCCGACACCGCCGCCAACACTCACACCGACGTTAGTGCCTACACTTGAACCTTCCATCACCCCGACACAGGATATCACGATCAACAAGGACCCGGTCGATAACGATACTCTGATCATCGAGATCCAGAACGGCGGTCAGGTGCTGACCAATGTCGTGCTTGAAGAAGCGCTGCGTCCGGGTGTGATTTACGTATCCTCATCGCCCGGTTCGCCCCTGTGCCGGGAACAGGCCGGTGTGATCTCATGTAATATCGGCACACTAGGGGATAACGAATCCTTCCGCGTGGATATTCAGGTAGACGCTGAAGGTGTGGACATCGTATCCGGCCAGACAACACTGCGGAGCGACCAGTTCAGCACCCGTGTGGATGATGTCTATATCGTCAAGTCCAGCCAGCCGCCGTTTGCCGCGCCCGGACAGGACATCACTTATACCATCGGCGTCATCAACCCAACATCGCGCACCGTAAGCGGCCTGACTGTCTTCGATACCATGCCGGAAGCGGTAACGATTGAGAATGCAGTGGTCACACGTGGCAGCGGTCAGATTGTCGTGGACGGTCAGGACATCCGTTATCAGCAGGCATCACTGGCCGCCGGTGACCGCGTGACACTCACAATCACCGGACAGCTTCGGACGGATGCCATCGGTTCCCAGATCGCGAACCGTGCCTGCCTGACGACTTCAACCATCACCCGGCCACGGTGTGCAGTTGCCGGATTTATCCGCGCCAATGCCCTACCCGCGACCGGTGAAGGATCGCCGCTTCAGTGGGTGATTGTCGGGATAGCGGCTGCACTGGTGTTGATTACGGGGTTCATCGGCGCGGCCATGCTGAAACGTCAGAGCAGGTGATAAGGTCTGGCCGGGTGAATGACAAACAGCACACCCGGCCAGCGTTCTATGCTATGGCGATTCGGCCACCAGCGTCAGCGTAAACGGGACTGTCAGCGTACACTCCGGATTCTCACTGAAAACCTCAATCACCGATTCGCCCTGAATACGGTCGAGCGCCAGCACATCCAGCCTGTCACGGTGCTTATTGCCTTCCAGATCGAAGTATTCGGCCTCATAGACGCCCTCATCAACCCGCTGATAGACACTGTTCCCGTATTCGATAGCAGTTCCATCCACGTTCACATTCAACCCGGATGGCAGACCAGAGGCTTCGAACTCAACCACTTTGCCACCCGGGCAGACGGCTTCGCTCACATCCCAGCGGAAAGACCAAAGCCCCGGCGCAGGGGACCCAGCCGCCAGCACCAGCGGGGCCGGGATCGTCACCGGCGTATCCAGCAGGTCAACCGGCAGGCTTTGCAAATCCGCCGGATTAACCACCCGTGGATCTTGCGGAATCCCCGCGACGGTCAGGTCATCAGTGAGCGGCACAGCCACCTGTAACCCCGAAATCGCGGTGCGGGTATCGCCGCCAGCGGTCACGCTGACAGCACCATCCAGTGGACTAAGGGTGAGGTTACCGCTGCTGTCGGTCTGGACATATGTCGTCCCGCTCAGCTCGATGATCACTTCATCGATCCACAGCGTCACTTTGACCTGCCCTTCAGGTGTCTGAATCAGCATCCCGCTGTTTGGCGCGGCCTCACACGGCGCATCCCCAGCACCGCTCTGGAAGTAAAACGCCTGCATCGGGCCATAGTTCAAAGGTGATGCATTCGTCAGTTCAGTCTCATTGATTTCATCCAGTGTGGTCAGGTCGCTCTCAGCATCCAGCTCGATCAGACTGGCAGCGATCCAGCCATAGATAACACCGCCCGCCTCATTGATCACGCGGGTTCGCAGCCAGTCTGCGCCGGGTGTGCGCCCATCCAGCACCACATCAGCGCCTGCTTCCAGCACCTGCAGAACATCGCCAGAGCCATTTGGCAGCGCACGCATTCGGGCGTTCTCAGTCAGTTTGCCTTCCAGAATGGTCGTTGGCGCGCTCAACTTGGTATCACCGAAGACGACAAATGTCACCGGAGCCTGCGGCAAACTGGTGACTGAATTATCAAATGTCCTGCCACCCGGTATCTGCTGAGACTGTGCCAGCGCTGTGCGTACACGCATCAGGATGACGCCCCATTCCTCTTCCGTCAGATTCATCGGGCTGAGGCTCAGGCTCTGCATCTCGATCACCTGCTCGATGTCACCCGGTTCATCGAACTTGAAATCGGCAAATCCGGGGCGAGAAGCAGCTTCCAGAGTCGAATGCCCGTAACACACCTCATTATTCGCCAGCGAGTCACAGGTCGTTTTCGTGACATCCAGCGCCCGCTGTACCAGTACCGGACAGTCTTCTGCTTCCTGTGGAGAAAGGGTTGGGGCCGCCGTTCCGAGTGGTGTCCCCTCAGCGGGTTCACCAGTCACTTCGGCAGTTTCATTCACGGAGATCTCCGCATCGGCTTCTTCTGTGGATATCCCTGCGGTCGGGGTCATATCAGGTGTACCCGTTTGAGCCTGTAAACTCAGTGTAACCATCAGCATACTGAAGATCATCAGTACCGGCAGGCGCAGTTTTCTCATGTGAATTCTCCAGTCAGTGAACAGCAGTCTGTAGCGGAAAGCATTCATCAGCGTATTCTTTAAACTCGTGTCCACTTCGGGTATTTAAAGTTCAGGTTCATTATCGAGACAAAGTTCTGGCGGGGCAAACCCGTGCAGATACGTTCCAATTTCCCCTTCAGTCAGGCTGCGGTTCGCGATTTTACACGCGGTCGCCACCCAGTCTTCAGGCGCAGCCCGCCAGATGCGGATGCGACCGCCCTCCCCACCCAAGGCCAGATAACGGTCATCCGGGCTGAATGTCACAGCAGAAACCGTTTCGCCTAGCAGGATCGGTTTCCCAATCTGATTCACCACCCCTTCACGGATACTCCACAGGATAGCGGTATGATCATCGCTGCCGGAAACAAACATCTCGCCATTATGGCTGAACGTCAGCGCACCCACCCAATTGGTATGTGATCGTATCTGCTGCTGAAGTGAGCCAGCGGCCACATCCCATAACGCCAGCAGTCCATCACGTCCACCAGAAATCAGCCGCGATGCATCCGGGCTGAAGGCAAGGCTGATCACAGCACTGGTATGGGCGCTCAGGACATTATGTGTGATCGACTCACCACCGAATGTCCATAAAATAACCGTCGAATCGCGGCTGCCCGATGCCAGATAACGTCCATCCGGGCTGAAAGTCAGGGCCATCACACGATCTACATGCGCTTCAAGCACCACATCCTGCAATTCCCATGCGCTGTCTTCGCTGTTCCGGCGCCACAGGCGAATCTGGCCGCTGCTATAACCCACTGCCAGCCACTGACGATCATCGCTGAAAGCCAGCGCATAGATGCCCAGCGCCTCACCTTGCAGCGCATCATCAGTCTGCTGCCCTTCGACGGCATCAAACAGGGTGATTTTTCCGCTGGCATCGGCATTGGCCCACCACCGACCATCACCGGACACCGCCGCCGCTGTGGTACGGCGAACAATCGGTTCACGGTAGATGGCTTTGGTGGTGTAAGTCTGTTCACCAAACGACCAGCGCCAGCCAATATCGACAGTTTCCACATCATCATTCATATTTCCAAAGACCCACAGACTGTCAGCCTGCGGATCAAATTGCAGATAGCGAACGGCTTGCGGCAAAGTCTCCACCGCGTCCGTCAGCCCGTCACCCGCCAGATTCCAGACCTGCGCCTGAGGGGACCGACCGCCAATGACAAGTGAAGACGATGACGCATCATCCGGCTTAAATGCCACCGAGAATACAGCACTCAGGCTTTCAAATGGCGAGACGAACACCGCTCTCATCGTCCGCATATCCCACACGATCACACGAGCATCATCGCCGCCGCTTGCTAACCTTAAACCATCAGGGCTGAACTGCACCGTCCGCACCACATCTCCATGTCCTGTCAGGCGCTGCACCGGCACATAGTCATTATTGACATCCCACACGATGATCGAATGATCGAAACCGCCCGAAGCCAGATACCGCCCATCCGGACTGTATGCCAGTGCATAAACCCAGTTACTGTGTTCGGTCAGCACCTGCGGCTCCGCCGCATCTTGCTCAAGCAGCGCATCCACTGACCACACTCGGATCACGTCATCCTCTCCACCTGATACCAGTGTACGACCATCCGGGCTGAAGGCCAGTGCAGTGACAGCGCTGGCATGGGCTTCAATCTGCGCCCGCACTTCCAGTGTTTCACCATCCAGCAGATGAATCCGACCACCGTCATCCACCACAGCGATCAGCGCATCATCAGAGTTGAACGCCACCCGTGAGATTTCACTTCCGACCGACACATCGTACAGCAGTTCGCCATCTGGCAGCGACCACAGCCGCACCGTTCCGTCTTCACCGCCAGACAGAAGCCGCGCCGCAGTACTGTCAAACGTAAGACTGCTGATCTCGGTCGGATGTTCCATCCCACTTGTCGTCAGCATCCCCGAAGCCGCATCCCACAGATAGACCTGCTGATCGCTGCCACCACCGGCAATCCAGCGCCCGTCCGGACTGTAAGCCACCGTCCGCAGATCGGTCAGCGGGCCATGCAGCAGACGATCCAGCCAGAACAGATTTTGCAGGTTCATAAACAGGGTGTTCCGCGCGGCATCGGTATCTTCCACCTGCACTGCCGCAGCGCTGATCAGCAGACCAAGATCCTTTGCCGGGATGTCTAACAGCGCCCGAATTGCGAGTTCACGAGAAAACGCAATTCGGCTTTCATCATCGGCCCGGTTGCGCTCTGCAACGGTCGTCGCCTGTGCAATCTCCAGATCATCCAGTGCAAGGTTAGCTCGCTGGCTTTCA
>CAYNDH010000002.1:35886-38881 GCA_964395665.1 uncultured Anaerolineaceae bacterium | reverse complement strand
TAGCTCGCTGGCTTTCAGACAAGGCGAACACGAACAGAATGGCGAAAATCACTGCCGCAGCCGCCACGCCAGCAAACACAATCGTACGCAGCCGTTGAGCCGCCTGCCTGCGCTGGATACTGGCTTCCAGATAGGCCTTTGCATCCTCCTCCAGCAGGATATAAGGGCTGTGTTGAAGCTCTTCAAACCCCTGAAGCCGCGCCCCGGATGCCAGATAGCTGCGATCCCGGTCATGCGCCAGCCACTGGGCAGTCTGCTGATTAAGCTGCTGTTCAACCCGCAGCATTTCACGATTAGCGTCAATCCATCCTTTCAGCGTATCCCAGTTTTTCAGGACCGCCTCATGCGCGATTTCAACGGTGGGTTCACGTGTCTCGCGATCGCTATCCAGTACCAGCACACGTTCGCTGATAAACAGATCGAGCACCGTTTGCAGATGCTGCTGATTGAGCTGTGCGGCTTTCAGCGAGGCCAATGTCACACGCCGCCGCGTATCTTCCTGACCTTCACCCATCCGGACAAGGCGCAGAAATAGCTGCTGGGTGGTAAGCTGTTCATCTGGCGAGAGCTGCCTGAAGGTCTCATTGATCTGGGCGGTCAGTGCGCCGACAATCCCGCCGATACCCGTATAGGATTCTGTTCGCAGACGACGTGTCTCTCGGTCACGATGTTCAAACAGATGTGCCAGGGCAAACTGCATCAGGGGCAGCGCATTTATATGGTCTGCAACATCAAGCACGATCTGCGCGGAAAGCCCATCCTCAAATGTATAGCCGACCTGTTCAGCCGGTTTTTCAATAGCACGCTGAAGTTCGCCCTTGTCCATTCTTGGGATGACGATATTCCGCCTGGAGAGAAGCTCACTCAATCCGCTGTACGCCAGTGGACGGTCAAAAAAGTCCGCCCGCAGCGTGATAATCACCCAAAGCTGGCTGTCTGGTGCGTTTAGTGCATACAGCAGGCTGTCAATAAACAGCCTGCGGATGGTCTCATCTGAAGTAAGGGTGAAAAGTTCCTCAAACTGATCGATCAGCAGCACGAGCTGGCGTTTAGGTTCGTCAAGGGCATGACGCAGCGCGGTATGCAGGCCATCCGCCCCGCGCCGTACCACTTCGTCATACGGGTAATCCGCTTTGACGGCCACCCGCAGGATCGCATCGGTAAGCTGTGCGAAAGGATCAGTATCTGGTGTCATATCGACGATAAACCAGCGCGGCGCATTTTTCCGCAGCATGGGGATCAGGCCGGCACGGATCACACTACTCTTGCCACTGCCGCTTGCCCCTACCACAGCCAGAAAACGTGCGCCTTCAACCGGCCTCAGCAGGTTCAGATAGAGGTTCTCGACCAGCTTTTCGCGCCCGAAGAAGTTTTCAGCATCCGCTTCCTGAAAAGCCAGCAGCCCTTTATACGGGTTCGCCGGTTCGGCTTTTACCGCTTCCGGTTCGGCTGTGGATTCGACGGGCAGCGGTTCGGTAGAAGTAGATACCGATGGAACAAATACCACCTGATGAAATTCCCGTGCCATCTCAAGCACATCAGCATAGCGATTCCGTGGGTGTTTGCTGGTGGCACGCTGGATAATCCGATCAATCTGCGGGGGGATATCCGGTCGCTTCGTTCTCAGAGAAGGGACTTTTTCATAAAGCTGTTTACGCAGCAGGGCTTCATCATTCACAGCATAAAAGGCTTTTTCGCCTGTCAGGATCTCATACAGCACGACGCCAAAGCTGTAAATATCGGTGCGCGCATCAACCGACATACGCAGAATCTGTTCCGGGGCCATATATTCCGGGGAGCCGTGGACCGTCGGCTGTGTACCGCTGGCACTTTCCTTACTGCCAGCAAGAATACCTTCTTCATCGACCGGATCATCGAGCTGATCGAGTTCCTTGGCGATACCAAAATCACTCAGATAGGCATTTCCCTGCTCATCAAGCAGGATATTGGCCGCCTTGATGTCCTGATGGACGACATTATTGCGGTGGGCTGCCGCCAACGCCTCTGCAATCTGATCGAGCATGAGCGCAGTCTTTTCCAGTGACCACGGCCCATTCTGAATCACCGAGCTTTCAGCACTGCCGCCGCCCAGATACCGCATCACGATATAGGCACCGCTGGGATCACGCCAGAAGTCAATAATCGGGACAATATAGGGATGCGCCAACCGTGCGACCAGCTTCGCCTCACGCTCAAAATTCTGAATAAAGCGTTCACTGCTGGCGTTTTGAGACGAAATCACCTTAATCGCCACATCACGCGAGACACTGCTCTGGTAGGCGCGGTAAACGACACCAAACCCGCCAACACCGATCACACTGCGGATATCGTAACTTCGCAGCGTCTTTCCAATCAGTTCATCCATATTCAGGCCGTTCCTAGCCCATGCTCTCCGACAATGTCGCCATAGACGTTACAGGCGTCACTGTGGACACCTCTCAGGCAGATAACTATAGCGTTTTTAGCGACCTGCACAAATGTTGATGCCGCACCTGTCCACATGATCCCAACATAATCTTTACACTTTGAAATTGGTAAATTTTTCCCAGCGACGTCCGTCACTAAATACGATATGTTATACTCGTCTATCAAACATAAATGAAACATAGCTCAGACCATCTGCCGTTTTTCTGGGGATCTGGAATTCAATGAGTCCACTGCGCCGACTGTTGGGTACAATACTGCTGTTCGGAACCCTCGTCGGTCAGGTGAGTCTTATCGCATACACCAGCACCGCACGCTCCGGCAGCTCATCTGATGTAATCACACAGCAAACCAGTGCCGCTACGGACGAAATCACACCCACCGCTCCGGTAACATCCGAAGCCCCTACCTCAGAACCTACTGAGGCGGTTCCCACTGCCCCTTCGACCTCCGAAGCCACACCAGAGCCAACCATCGAACCAACGAACTCGGCGACAGAGGAAGCCACACCACCGACACCCACCCCAACATCGGAACCGACCGTTGAGCTAACAGTCGAGCCGACCATCGA
>CAYNDH010000002.1:0-35786 GCA_964395665.1 uncultured Anaerolineaceae bacterium | reverse complement strand
TGCTACACCGACGGACATGCCAACCAGTACAGCGACGTCAACATCAGCACCGTCAACCAACACGGCCACCGCAACACCGACGGCGACAAATATCCCACCGACACAGACACCGACCAACACGCCGACGGTGACAAATATCCCACCGACTAACACGCCGACCAACACGCCAACAGCAACAAGTTCACCGACAGCGACGCCAACTCCTATCGCGCCGGACTGCACCTTCAGTATCCCGAATGGGCTGGTCTATGGGACAGGCGGCCTGATACAGGCAATTAACACGGCTAATTTATCCCCGTCACTGGATATTATCTGCCTCACACCCAACGGAAGTTACACCGTAACGACGCTGCAAGGGGCTGATAACGGCCTGCCCGAGATCACCAGCCCAATCATCATTCGCGGCTATAACGCGACGCTGACACGTCAATCCACCGCACCGCAGTTCCGTCTGCTGCGCGTGGCGTCAACGGGCAATCTGACGGTCAACAACCTGACTCTCAGCGGTGGCATCGCGCCATTTGGTGGGGCAATTTTCTCAAGCGGCGTCCTGATTCTGAATCAGGTCAGGGCCATCGGAAATACCGCGCTCAGTGATGGTGGTGCGCTGTATGTGAACAACGGCGTCGTCACCCTGATGAACTCGACCCTAAGCACGAATCATGCGCTTCTGGGCGGTGCTGTCTACAGTGTCGGGACGGTGACACAGGTCAATATCACCAATACCCAGATCACCGATAACACGGCGGGGAACTTCGGCGGTGGGATTTTCAATTTCAGCGCCGTACTGAATGTCACCAGCAGCACCCTTGCGCGCAACAGTGCCCGTCAGGGCGGCGCTGTTCGCAATCAGATTCTGGGCGTGATAACACTCACCGGGTCTCATATACAGGCAAATCAGGCGATGATCAGCGGCGGTGGTCTGCTGATCGACAGTCCGGCCTCATCCGGTGCCAATAACTGCTTTACCGCCAATACTGCACTCAACGGCGCGGCAGTGCATTATGCAGCGATTAACGCCATTGTCTCGCTGAACTTTGAAAACAACTGGTGGGGCAGTCCAACCGGCGCGGCCCCGGGGGATCTGCTCGGTCTGATCGACATCACACCCTTCCGCACCACCCCGGCCCCGATCTGCGCGGCATAACCCTGGCGCATTTGGGGCATCCAGTGATGTGGTTTGTACTGCTTCGAATTCACGTTTATGAAGTCAGAGCCAATGCGGTGATAAACCCCTGCACCACCTGCGAATAACTTTCCGGTTGTTCAAGATGCGCGGTATGCCCTGCCTGGGTCAGGATATGCAGTTGGGAATTAGGCAGTGAAGAAAACATCTCCCAGCCAATGCGCCAGAATTTGCGATCCTCTTCCCCGACAATGACACATGTTGGCAGGTAAAGTTCCGGTAGCTGTGACCAGAGCGACGGCTGAACCCCCGTCCCCATCCCGCGCAGGCTGTTCGCCAACCCATCGGCACTGTTTTTCAGGCGAAGTGCGCGCAGTTGGTCGCGCTTATCATCCGGAACACGCTTCTGCTGTGAAGCAAACAGCGGCTGTGATTCCCACGCTTCAACAAATTTCTCCACACCTGCCTTTTGAAGCTGTGATGCCAGTGTATGATCACTCTGGACCCGTGCGGCGCGTTCGGGTTCTGTCCGCAGCCCCGGTGATGCACTCTCCAGCAGCAGCGCACGGAAGCGATTCTGATAATGCAGCGCGGTATACAGGGCAAGCCGTCCACCCATCGAGTAACCAAGCATGATCGGTTTTTCAAGCTGCATCCGGTCGATGATCGCAATCAGATCTTCAGCAGCATGTTCCATACGATAGCGGCTGACATCCGCAGGTTTTGCCGTCAGGCCGTGCCCAAGCAGATCCACCGCTACGATCTGAAAACGCCCTTCCAGCATCGAAATCTGTTCCGTCCAGTTTTCAATACGTCCGGTAAAACCGTGCAGCATCAGCAGCGGCTGGCCGGAACCATAAACCTCAACGCGATATTTTAAGCCCCTGATTGATTGATACATGACCTCATCCGTCTTCTATGTTGGTACGCGGTCAGATGTTGTTCAGTGGTGCTCTGGCAACACCATTGGGACGCCTTAAAAGAAAGGTAAGAAACTGCTGAAAATTGTGTTCTTTTTCACGAAGTCAGGTATAATGCACTAGACTGACCAGTCGGTTTTGAGAGTTTGTAGTTAAGAGCTTGCAGCTAAGAGCCTGCGTATGATGGAACAGAAGAAAGCAAATCCGAAAGATCCTGAAAGTACGCGTGGCCGGATTCTGGATGCCGCCTTAGAGGTCTTTTCGGTCAAAGGTTATCACGCCGCCACAGTTGATGAAATTGTAGAAGAATCGTCAACATCCAAGGGTTCAGTCTACTTCCATTTTCCAAACAAGCAAATGCTTTTTATCGCACTGGTGGACAAATTCGCCAATCTGCTGGAACGACGGATTACTGAATCGATTGAGCATGAAGCGGAAGGGATCGCACGCGTGCGGGCTGCCCTTCAGGCTTGTCTCGATACCTTCGGCAAATATCGCCGTCTCGCCAAGATCATGCTGGTGCAGGCGGTCGGCCTTGGCACCATTTTTGAGGAAAAACGGCTGGAAGTCCATAACCGGTTTGTCGCCCTGATCCAGACCTATATCGATCAGGCGGTCGCTGTCGGTGACATCGCACCGGTTGATACCGAAGTCGTGGCACGGGCATGGATGGGGGCCATTAACGAAGTGGTGATCCACTGGGTCTATACCGGCACACCTGCACCGGACCGCATACTGGAGACGATGCTGCCCATGCTGCTGCGGAGTATCGGCTATGAGGAACCCACCGCCCCGCCGCAGGATGTGACGCTCAATTCGTAAACAGGGACAGATTTACAGGTTATTACCGGGTTGGAGTTGGTAGAGGTAGAAGATGATGGCGCTGTCTTATGCGGTATCTTCAAAATCAGTACTGGAAGCTTCGATGATCGATCACATACAGCAAACGTCGGATATGCCGCACACGCAGGATGTGCCGCATACATCGGATCAAGATGATACAGAGACTCCACACGCCACACCCGTCATGCAGCTTATCAGCGTGACGATGCCTATCCCCTGCATTGACGGCCTGACTTTTCTGCGTCACGCCCCGGCAGGGACACGGCGCTTCTTCTGGGAAAATGACCGGCAGGACTGGCGTTATGCGGGCTTTGGCATCACTGCTGAAGTGACCGCCACCGGTGCCAGCCGCTTTGGAGAGATCAGGACACAGATCGGGGCACTGTTCGCCAATGCCCACTTCAACACACCCCCGCAGACCCCACCCGAAGCGCTGCCGCGTGTTTTCGGAGGTTTCGCGTTTCAGCCCGGAAGCCAGCAGCGGACCACACGGTCGATCTGGAAGGATTTTCCAGATGCCAGCTTTGCCCTGCCTCAGGTCCTGCTCGCCACACGCGGACAGGATACATGGCTGACCGTCACCGTTTACACAGATCACTCTGTCGAAGCCGCTGTGAATCAGCTTCGGCGCAGTGCTGACAAACTGGCAAATCGTCTGGCACAGGCACAGCAGCCACAGATTGACGCCGCTGCACCCGATCTGAATGCCTTCAACTATCCGCTGACCCGTGACCGCTGGCACGCCGAAATCTCAGAAGCAACCGACTGCATCAAAGCCGGTGATCTCGATAAGGTTGTACTGGCCCGGATCTGCGATCTGGAATTTTCCGAGTCGATTGATCCACTGTCCGCCTTACATCAGCTTAAACAGTACTATGCAGAAACCTATCGCTTCCTGATCGAAATCCAGCCGGAGCGCTTCTTCTTCGGCGCCACACCTGAACTGCTGGTTGAAACACACGGCAGGCAGCTCACGACGGCAGCGGTGGCCGGATCAATCCGGCGTGGTGACAGCCCAGAGGATGACAGTCGGATGGCAGCCCAGCTTTATCAGAGCGCCAAGGAACGTCATGAGCATCACCTTGTATCACTGGCGATTGAAGACGCGCTGCTGCCGCTGACCACTAAACTCAATGTGCCCGACTCGCCTGAAATCCTCAAGTTGAGCAACATCCAGCATCTGTATACGCCGATCAGTGCCACCCTGAAAGATTCCTGCACGTTGCTGGATGCGGTCGAACAGTTACACCCGACTCCGGCGGTTGGGGGTTATCCCCGCCAGACGGCTGTGCAGCTTATCGACGATGTCGAGCAGTTCCCACGGGGCTGGTATGCCTCACCCGTCGGCTGGATCGATGCCCAGGGCGACGGTATGTTCGTCGTAGCACTGCGGTCGGCAGTCGCAGATGGGAAACAGGCGCGGTTGTACGCCGGTGTCGGGATTGTGGCCGATAGTGACCCTGACCGCGAGTGGGACGAAACCAATCTCAAGTTCCGCCCCATCCTGAATGCTTTTGGGATTGAGGCATGACCACCGCTGGCATCAGCACGGCTGCAAATCGCAGCATCTTCTGGGCAAAGACCTTTGTGGATGAACTGGTGCGCTGTGGGCTGGAACATGTCTGCATCGCCCCTGGTTCCCGCTCAACGCCGCTGGTGATCGCCTTTGCCGAAAATCCACAGGTGACGGTCCATTCGATCATTGACGAGCGCAGCGCAGCCTTTTTCGCGCTCGGCATCGGCCTTGCAACCGGAAAACCGGCGGCGGTGCTGTGTTCATCTGGCACGGCGACCGTCAATTTTCACCCGGCAGTGGTTGAAGCCCGTTATGCGCATGTCCCGCTGATCGTCCTGACCGCCGACCGTCCGCACGAACTGCGCGACAGCGGCGCGAATCAGACCGTCGATCAGGTCAAGCTGTTCGGTGATCAGGTGCTGTGGTTTTATGATGTCGCCCTGCCAGAATCCGATCCGCCTGCGGTAGCGGTGCGTAATCTGCGGACACTGGCGGCACGCGCCTACGCCAAATCCACCGGCTTCGAAGCCGGGCCGGTGCATCTGAATTTTCCGTTCCGCAAACCGCTGGAGCCGACGCCGGTCCCCAGCGATCACACCGATGTCGAGCCGCACCCGTTTGCTGCGCCGCGTCCATTTACCCAGATCCTGCGCGGCAGCATCCAGCCGACAGCGGCACAGATCGCCCTGCTGACCGATACCATCGGACAGAGTCAGCGCGGGCTGATCATCTGCGGGCCGCGCACACCCGCCAGTGACGATTTCGTGCAGGTACTGACCGCATTTTCAGAGCGCACCGGCTTCCCGATCTTCGCCGATCCGCTGTCGAATGTTCGTTTCTCGCCTCATACCGGAGACAGGATCATTGGCGGCTATGACAGCTTCCTGAATGAGCCGACTTTCGAGCCGCCAGACCTGATTTTGCACATCGGCGCGATGCCTGCATCCGGCACGCTGGAACAGTGGCTGAACCGCGTTCCAACGCTGCGCCGCATCCTGATCAGCGCGTACGGTATCTGGACAGATGCCTATCACCGCCTGACCGATCTGATTCAGGCTGACGAGTCCGCCCTGCTCACCGCCGTTCTATCTGACCAGATCAAGCCTTCATCACTCCAGCAGCAGTGGGCGCGGCAGATCCATGAAACCGAACAGATCACATGGCAGCAGCTTGATGAGACTTTGAGCGCATCGCTTTTCGACGGCGCAGCCATTGCCGCGATCATCAGCACCCTGCCAGATCATGTACAGGTCTTCATCGCCAGCAGTCTGTCGGTGCGTCATGCCGAACAGTACGCCAGACCACAGGCCAGAGCGCTGCGCTTTTTCTCCAATCGCGGCGCATCTGGCATCGATGGCACGATTTCCAGCGCCTTCGGTGTCGCTGCGGCAGACCGCACCTGCCCCACGGTGCTGATCACCGGTGATCTGGCGTTTTATCACGATATGAACGGGCTGTTAGCGGCAAAGCGCAGTGACCTGCACAATCTGACGATCTTCCTGCTTAACAACGACGGCGGCGGGATCTTCAAGCGTCTGCCAATTGCGGAATTTGAACCACCCTTCACGGAGTTATTCCTCACACCGCACGGGCTGGACTTCGCACCCGCTGTACAGATGTACGGGCTGGATTATCAGCGTGCCGAAACACTGGACGCTATACGGGAGATCGCATCGCAGGTCGGCAGCGCGGACAGCGCAGCCAAATCCAGCGTATCCGGTAAATCCGCCGTGATCGAGATCCGCACCGATGCACAACATGATTTTGACCGCCGCACGGCGCTGAATCAGCTTGTCCGCACGGCACTGCAAAAGCACTTCGCCTCACACGAGTTACATTGATTACCCGACGATTATTCACCATCATTCATACAGGAGAGACACAATGGTTGACTGGGTAGAAGTAAAGCAGTATGAAGACATCACCTATCATAAATCGGGGGGGATGGCACGCATTGCTTTCAACCGCCCTGAAGTCCGCAACGCCTTTCGTCCGCAGACTATCGACGAGATGATCGACGCCTTCCGCCATGTGTGGATGGATCAGGAAGTCGGTGTCATCCTGCTGACTGGTAACGGCCCGGCAGAAGATGGCAAATATGCCTTCTGTTCCGGTGGTGATCAGCGCGTGCGCGGTCATGCCGGTTATGTCGGGGATGATGGTGTGCCGCGTCTGAACGTACTTGAACTTCAGCGCATCATCCGCACCATGCCGAAAGTCGTGATTGCGCTGGTGGCCGGTTACGCAATTGGCGGCGGACATGTGCTGCATGTCGTCTGCGACCTGACGATTGCTGCTGATAACGCCATCTTCGGGCAGACCGGGCCGAAGGTCGGCAGCTTTGATGCCGGTTACGGCTCATCGACACTCGCACGGATTGTCGGCCAGAAGAAAGCGCGTGAGATCTGGTATCTGTGCCGCCAGTACGACGCGCAGCAGGCGCTCGATATGGGGCTGGTCAATACCATCGTCCCGGTTGAGCAGCTTGAGGCAGAAGGTGTACAGTGGGCTTCAGAGATTCTGGAAAAAAGCCCGATTGCCATTCGCTTCCTGAAGGCCGCCATGAACGCTGATCTCGATGGACAGACCGGCGGACAGGTCTTCGCCGGTGATGCCACCATGCTCTTCTACATGACGGAAGAAGGTAGTGAAGGTAAAAATGCCTTCCTTGAGAAGCGCAGTCCGGAATACAACAAGTTTCCGTGGCGGCCATAACCGCAGCACCTCTGATGAAAGACTGGCTGTCGATCTCGGCCAGCGCGAACCCTCACGCGCTGGCTTTACTTTATCAGGGGCAGGCATGGCGCTATCATGAGCTTGACCGCGATGTGAGCGCGTTATGCAGCGGCCTATGCAGCGGCCTGCTATGCAGCGGCCTGCTGGCGCAGGGCATCCAGCCGGGGCAGCACATCGCCGTGCTGATGCCCAACAGCGCCGACACCGTGCTGCTGATTCACGCGCTGATCCGGTTAGGCGCAGTGCTGGTCCCGCTCAACACCCGCCTGACAGCGGATGAGCTGGCGTATCAGGTCGATCTGGCCGACTGTACACACCTGATTTACGACGCGGCCTACAGTGAAAAAGTCCATTCGCTCGCGGTCCATCGGCTAAGGTTCGATGAGATCAGATGGCGGGATGCTCAACCAGTTAAAAGCCGTGCGATCGACCTTGATGCCCCGCACGCGATCCTGTTTACATCCGGCACCACCGGTCACCCGAAAGGCGTCATGCTGACGTATGGCAATCACTTCTACGGCGCGACGGCTTCAGCCTTTCGCATCGGCACACTGCCAGAAGATCGCTGGCTGTGCTGCCTGCCGCTGTATCATGTTGGCGGACTCAACATCCTGATGCGGTGCTGCCTGTACGGGACCGCCGTTGTTCTGCACAACGGGTTCGATGTCGAAAATGTCCAGCGGTCACTTGCGGAAGATCAGGTCACACTCGCATCACTGGTTCCCACACAGCTTTTTCGGCTGCTAAGTACGATTGAAGACAGCGCCGCCGCACTGCCGCACCATCTGCGCCTGATCCTGCTCGGTGGGGCCGCCGCGACACCGGAACTGGTCACGCGCAGTCAGGCACTTGGCATCCCGATTGCGACCACATTTGGTATGACCGAAACCGATTCACAGGTCGCCACCCAGACACCGGACGCCACACGCCATAAACCTGGCAGCGTTGGCCGCGCCCTGCCCTTCTCGACCATCCGCGTAGTGGGTGAGGATGGCAAGGCACTCGAACCGGGGCAGATCGGCGAGATCATCGTCAGCGGCCCGACCGTCATGCACGAATATTATCGCAATCCACAGGCCACGCGGCACACACTCCGTGACGGCTGGCTGCACACCGGCGATCTTGGCTATCTGGATGCCGATGGTGATCTGTGGATCGTCCAGCGCCGCAGTGATCTGATCATCAGCGGTGGTGAAAACGTCTACCCGGCGGAAGTGGAAAGCGTGCTGCGCCAGCATCCGGAGATTGAGGATGTATGCGTGGTCGGCCTGACGGATGCTGAATGGGGCCAGCGCGTCGCGGCTGCTGTGGTGTTAAAGCCAGACACTGTATTAAGTCAGGATGCCGTGATCGCCTTTGCCCGTGAGCATCTGGCCGGATACAAAGTGCCGCGCATCATCCGCTTTGTCGATGCACTACCGCTCACCGCATCCGGCAAAATCGAGCGTAAATCAGTCCCGGCGCTGTTTAAATAAGAACAGGTTTGAGTGAGACTCAAAAGCGGGAGATGAACGAAACATCTCCCGCTTTTTTTACTTCTGGTTTGACCCCATTTTATCACCCAACCCTAGCAGGGGCGGCATTCTTGCCGCCCGCTGTGGGCGATGACGATGTTAATCACCTGACTCCTGCGGCTTAACCGCCGCCGCTTTATGACCACGTCCGAACGCACTCATGACCGTATTGTGCAGCGGGTGGAACAGGCTGTAAGCCACCGGCACGACCAGCAGTGTCAGCAGTGTACTGCTGAACAGACCGCCGATTACCACTGTACCGAGTTCCGCCGCGATGATCGCCCCACGTGAAAGACCAATTGCCAGCGGCAGCAGTGCCATGATGGTCGCCAGCGCCGTCATGACAATCGGACGCAGACGACGTTCGCCAGCTTCCATCAGTGCATCCTTCACCGGCATCTTGCGCTTCACGTCGTTGGTATG
Organism: uncultured Anaerolineaceae bacterium; assembly: GCA_964395665.1. GTDB lineage: Bacteria > Chloroflexota > Anaerolineae > Aggregatilineales > Phototrophicaceae > JAEZAF01. Next base: position 26,708 of record CAYNDH010000002.1, on the reverse strand, counting down.
CGCCCGGTCAATCAGCACGACGGCATTCGTCACCACGATACCGATCAGCATCAGCAGACCGATCATGGCCGAGATACCAAGTACGCGGTTAGTCAGCGTCAGGGCAATCGCCGCCCCGACCGGTGCCACCACGATGCTGAAGATAATCGCCATCCAGTAGACTGGTGAGCCAAAGGTGAAGATCAGGATGATGATCATCAGCACAATGGCGATCCCCATCGCGACGAACAGGCTGGCAAAGCCTTCGGTCTGGGTTTCCGTCTCAAAGCCCTGGCTGACGGTCAGATCCGATGGCAGATCCGGGATGGCAAGCACCGCCGCAATCGCTTCCTGCGTCACGCCGAGCGTGTTTTCAGTTTCCAGTTCGCCGGTATAACGCACTGCCGTCTCGCCGTCGATACGGATAATGGTCTGCGGACCGTTACCAGCACCCGCCGCCGCGACCGCAGCCAGATTACTGGTCACATTCGCGATACCGTCTACTGCTTCGATTGTATCAATCACGCGCTGATTGACTGTTTCCAGTGATTCCTGCGGGCCAGCAAGAACCACCGCGAAGCCACCGAAGCCCTGTTCGCTCAGTGATGCCGCCGAGACAGAGACACTTTCAGTGCCGACAATCGCAGCGGCGGCCTCGCGGAGCTGCTGCGCGTAACGGTCGAGTTCATCATCACTGGCACGCAGGCTGACCGTGATCGACGCTGCATTTTCACTCACGCCACCGCCCGCACCGAGTATGGACTGAAGGTTTTGTCCGCCGCCGCCCACAACCGCCTGAATGCTGCCGATCTCGTCTTCAGGGATCAGGCGGCGCACCTCATCTTCAATCTGAAGCGCGGCTTCATTTGTCTCAACAAGGCTGGTGCCTGACGGCAGATTGAGCGTGATCGCGATCTGTGGTTCACCGAAGCTCGGCAGGAAGGCCGCCGGACGCCCCGCGAACAGTAAAAATCCGAACAGCGCCGTGACAAACGCCGCGCCGATCACAATCCATTTGGTCGCATTGCTGGAGAGTGCCCAGCGCAGTGTCGGTTCGTAAATACGTTCCAGCAGGCCATTTTCTTCCAGTTCAGTCTCCGCTGACTGCGGGATAAACAGGTAGACCAGCACCGGCACAACCGTAATCGCCACCACAAACGACGCCATCAGTGAATAGGTCACCGCCAGACCAAACGGCAGGAAGAACTCGCCGATGATCCCACCCGTCAGGCCCAGCGGCAGGAAGACGACCACCGTCACCAGCGTCGCGACGAAGATCGCAACCGACACATCCCGCGTGCCGGAGAGAATGGCTTCGCGCTTGCTGATACCGGTCTGCATCTGGCGGAAGATATTCTCCAGCACCACAATCGAGTCATCGACTACGCGGCCAATCGCCACAGTAAGGCCCGACAGCGTCATGATATTCAGCGTCAGATTTTCAGGGAACAGCCGGATCAGGAAGGCGATAATGGGCGAAGATTCCGCTCCACCTTCCAGCAGGCCATGCATCGCCGGGGACACCCAGCGCATCAGGGCCATTGCCGCCAGTACCGACAGCGGGATGCTGACACCGATCACCAGTGTCGCACGCCATGCCGGATACGGCAGATTGACCGGTGCAAGCGCGATCAGCAGACCGGCAATCACACTGATACCAAGCAGCACCGTCGCGATCAGCGCGTTTTCAGACAGATCGCCGAAGACCTCACCAATGCCGACACCCTGAACCGCCGCCTCATTCGACAGCAGCAGCCCGAGCAGCACAGCAGAGGCCACCAGCAGGATGATACCGACCACCCGCCGTGATGGGCGCTCCCAGTTGCCGACGCTCAGGAACACCAGAATAACGATCATCGCGAACAGTGCGCCAAGTGTACCTTCACGCGCCACACCGTTGATCGACTCTTCGATAAAGCTGGCCTGTTCGAAGACCACGCTGACACGCAGGTTCGGATCACGTGCCTGAATTTCACGCATGGCTTCTTCAACCGCATGATAGGCGTTGACGGTATTCGCGCCAGTTACCTTATTGACGGTCAGCGTCAGGCTGGGTTCACCATTAGCACGAGTTACGGTATTGGTCGGGATAAAGGCTTCACCACCAGAGACGGCGCGTTCCTGTACTTCTGTCGGAAGCGTCGCCAGCACATCCGGATTCAGCAGGCGCAGCGCTTCCACCCGCAGTTCGGACAGCAGATTCGGCGACTGCTCCACCATATACGCCAGCGCTTCCGCACTCAAACCACCAAACAGCGGCGGCGCAAAGCTGGCCCCCTGTGCCGAATCAAAGATGTTATTCAGGAAAGTCGCGGTATCCGGGAAGAAGCGCGAGAAGTCATCCGCAGTATCCAGTTCGACGCCAATGAAATCACCGATGAACTGCCAGTCGGCGTTCAGTGCTGGCGCATTCGGATCAGCCGGCAGCACATCCGTCGCATACAGTTCCTGCAAATCGGCAAAGGCCGAGTTTTGCTCACCGGACGCAATCGCTGTCAGCCGTGCGGCGGTTTCGGTGTCCAGTTCATCCAGCACATCCTGCGGGATGGTCGCAATCGCTTCAGCAGACAGTTTCTGGAGCACATCGGCATCCACTGTCTGATAAAAGTCCGGTTCCTGAATGGCGATGTAGCGCAACGTCGCAGGAGACAGACTGTCGAACAGGCGGACTTCATACCCGGCGAACCGCTCAGGAACCGCCGTATTGATCGTATTCAACACGCTTGCCGCGCTGCCATTTCCAACCGCCAGCAGATCAGCCGCATTTTGAAGCGTGGTATCTGTGAACTGCGGCTGCTGTGCCAGTGCATTCCAGACATCGGCCAGCAGCGGCGCCACTTCCGGCTCTGAAAGCACCGTATCGGAGAAGGCGTTGTACACTTCATCGGAAAGGCTCGGCAGGAAGGTCGGATCATACTCGGCAATAAACATCACCGCATCCGGGCTAAGTGCACCAATCAGCGCCGCCGGGTTAATCGGGATCGCGGGGATTTCAATCCCGGCAGGCAGTTCATCGGGATTGCCGAGCAGGATCATGAAGTTGAACAGATCCGCAGCGCGCAGGCTGGATGCCCCGAACTGCGCCGCCATCTCTTCCGGAAGCTGCACATTGATCAGGTCATCGGCGGTATTCAGCTCGATACCGAGCAGGCCGCCCATGGCTGAAAACAGGAATGGCAGCGCTGGCCCTTCAGGGATCTCCTGTGCAGCCGCATCACCCGCATCAGTCTGCCCCTCATCCGTGGTCGGGGCGGTTGTCTCTTCTTCAGGCGTCTCGGTAGAAACTTCCGGAACCACCACTGCGGCATCCTCCACAGTGGAGACGCTGAAGGTCGCCAGTGGAAGCTGATCAAGGCTGAAAGTAATCAGAGTCGGCGGTGAAATCCGCCACGGCGACGGCAGCGATACCGGCGCATGGGCTGCTTCCTCCCCTGTTACGCTCTCGGCAAGGGCAGCAGCGGCCAGTTCATCACGGGTGAATCCGTCCAGATTATCGACAAATTCATCGGGCAGGATCGCGAAAACTTCCGGTTCCAGCGCGACAAGCTGATCGGCTTCAAGATATTCGACCAGCGTCGGCTCAATCGCGAGAAGCTGCTGCACATCTTCAGGCGTCAGGTCATCGGTCATCCCCAACGGGCCGACAATCTCGCCAGCTTCCGGGAAGTTATTCAGAATCCCTGCCGCAGTCACCGTCAGCGAGCGGATTTCCAGCAGATCATCTGCTGTTGCAAAGCGATCCATCTGCCAGCTTGCAGGCAGTTCAGGCGCTTCTTCAGGGACAGCATACTCAATGGCGTCCAGTGCATCGACAGCGGCCTGATCCAGTGCGCCAACGCCGGCCTTCGGCGCGACGATGCCCCAGACTTCAGGTGAAAGCTGAAACAGCAGGCTTTCGGTGCTGGTCTGCTCATCAGCGATCTGGCTCGCCCCTTCTTCACCCGGCAGCGCCTGTCCGCCGCTCACATCGACATTCGAGACAAGTTCCAACCGTTCAAGCTGCGGGACAATTTCCTGTGCAACAAGGCTCTGAAGGGCATTCGCGCCAGTGGCGGCGGTCTGATCCGCCAGATACGCCAGCATCACACGCACGGTCTCATCCGGTAACGCGGTCCATACTTCAGGCGAAAGCTGGAACAGGAAATTCGAGTCCTGCTGCGCCAGATAGATCATGGCCTCCGGCGTCAGATCGCCCAGCAGCCGGATGGCGAAGGCGTCACCCGCTTCGCCCTGCGGCGGTGTGATCCGGCGCAGCGGCAGCCAGACGCTGTCAATCACCGTGCGGATCTCGTCCAGCAGGCGATCCTGATTGACACCGAATTCGTTACGGGCGATGATCACCGCCCCAAATGCGCCGGTTGTGGTGGTCTCCAGATTGGCGATCGCCTCAATCTCGTTGAGTGCATTCTCCAGACGGTTGGTGACGACGTTCAGCACCTGCTCACTGCTCATCCCAGAGACCTGAGCAAGGATGATCGTCTGCGGAAATTCAATCGGGGGCAGCAGTTCCTGATTTAACTGCGTCACAGCGACCCCACCAAAGATGAGGACAAGTACGACCAGCAGCAGTGTAAATGCTCTGAATCTGAGCGAGAGCGTCGTTAACGCATTAAAGAATGCACGCATTGAGATGAGATTCCTTTGTGGATGACGTTGATGACATTATGGGCTAACAATAACAGGTTGGGTTCATACAATTCATTATAAGTGCAAGTTGTCACAAACTAAATACCGCTTTTAGGCTGCAATCCTTAACGCAAGACCAACTTTGTAACACACATACACGGGTAGTTTGGAGTAGAATAGAGAAACATGCCCTCACCTGCTTCATGCCATAAAGTGACAGTAAATGACGAAAATTGTCTATATTGAGGATAACCCACAGAATTTACGGCTTATTAAGCGTATGTTGAGTCATACCGGGTATGACGTCTTCGAAGCACAGACGGGAAAAGATGGTCTGGCACTGATAGAGGAACAGGTCCCCGATCTGATCCTGCTCGATATTAATCTGCCTGACATCGACGGTACAGAGGTGGCCCGCGCCGTAAAATCGGATGATCGCCTGAAACACATCCCGATTATCGCGCTGACAGCCAACGCCATGCATGGGGATCGCGAACGCCTGCTAAGCATGGGCTGCGAAGGCTACATCGCCAAACCCGTCAGCCGGACCGAACTGACCACGACGGTTGAAATGTTTCTGGGATCGCAGGCTGACCGCGACAATAAATAAAGAGGAGCCTTAGACTCCTCTTGCAGACCTGCTCGTCACTGTCGGTTGACCGCTGATTTACTAATTCCGGCGCTGTGCCAGACTGAGATAATACAGAAGCTGAAGCACCGCCGTCACTGCTGCCGCCAGATAGGTCATCGCAGCCGCCGTCAGCATCTGACGCGCCCCACTTGTATCCTCTTCAGTTCCCATCACGCCGCTGCTCCGCAGCAGACGCAGCCCACGCATACTGGCATCGATCTCGACCGGCAGGGTCAGCAGCATAAAGACCACGGTTACACCGAAAAAGAGAATCCCAAGTTCCAGCATCCCGGTTGCGCCGGTAAACAGCCCTACCATGATCAGGAAATAGGAGACCGTTGGGCTGAAGCGCACGGCAGGCAGCAAAAAGCTGCGCGCGGCGATCAGCAGTGATTTTTCTGCATACTGCTGCGCATGTCCCAGTTCATGCGCGACAATCGCCATCGAAGCAACCGACGGCAGCGTCGCCACGCCTTCAGAAAGCCGGACGACATTGGCACCGGGATCAAAGTGATCGGTGAGCTGGCCCGGTGTCCCTTCAAGTCGGACGGCGTTCAGTTCGCTGTTCGAACCGATGATCGCCTGCGCGACCTGCGGGCCGGTCAGACCACGGGAATTGCGCGTATTGCTCCATTTACTATAAGCACTGCGGACAAACAACTGCGCCACGGCGGACAGAATCAGCGTGGGCAGGAAGACCAGCAGCATATAGTCAGACTGAAAGAAGCCAAATGGCATTTTACGAACTCCTTACATGAAATACTGTGTAGTAAAACACCGCAATATAGTAACAAGGCAAGAGATTTATTAAGCGCTGCTAAATTTCGCCCTGTTCCCGGTTCACCACCGCCACGATCACATGCGCTTCACTGCGGAGGCATGGCACACGCTCCAGCCGGACGGTGAAGCCAAACCCGGCCATGTGATCCAGTAAGTGCTGATACTGCGGCAGCGGTGATTCTCCGCTGGAAGGTTCGACAGCCTGCCTGCCCTGTCCGCGCTGGCCGGTGATACGATACAGCCATTCCAGCAAACGGACACGCAGGCCGCCCGTGGTAAACATCCCATTCAGCACGATCACCATCTGACCGCCGTCTCGCAGCACGCGCTGGACTTCACGCAGCGTTTCTGCTTCGAAGATGAACGGCGTCGGAAAGGTGCAGAGCAGTGTATCGAACCGGCGAGAGGCAAACGGAAGCGCCTGCGCCCGGCAGCGCACAAGGCGCGGTGTGATACCGGCTGCATGCAGCTTGCGGCTGGCAATCGATCCCATGGCAGGTGAAAGGTCCGCACCGATCACATCCTGAAAGCCGCGCTCATACAGGTCAAGTTGAAGATCTCCTGTGCCGTGCGCCAGTTCGAGAATCGATTGACTGCGCTCTTCACCGATGAAGCGAAAGACCGCACGCTGCCAGCACTTCCACTGTCCCAGCGAGACAATCCGGCTCACCCAGTCATAGATGAACGCCAGTTCGTTATAGAGCAGGCGGAATCCAAACTGCACCACCCGCCGCCAGGCGTTCTGAAGCACCGCCATCATGTGGACGGTTTCGCCTTAAGTGCGTCCAGCAGCAGCGCTGGCTGATCCGTGATGATAACATTCACACCCAGATCACGAAGCTGTAGCGCCTGCTGTGGATCATTCACCGTCCATGTGTTGACACAATACCCGCGCTCACGTGCCCAGTTCATATAATCGCTGTTGATGTGCTCATAATGTGGATGGACCGCCTCAACCTTCAGGTCATTGAGGATGCCTTCAACATCACCGGCAGTCATCGCGGAATACAGCCAGCCGGTCGCGGCTTCCGGCATGACACGCTGAAAACGCTGTAAAATCAGGTGATCGAACGATGAGATAATCACCTTTTCCACCAGATCATACTGCCGGATCAGCGCCGCCGTCGCCAGTTCGATCCCGTCAGTCGCCGCCTTGATCTCGATATTGATCAGCAGCCTGCCTTCCAGCAGTTCAAACACTTCGCGCAGTGTCGGGACCTGCACACCGCGACAGGCTTCGCCAAACCATAATCCGGCATCCAGCGCCCTGATCTGGTCAAGCGTCATCTCGGCCACGCTGCCGCTGCCATTGGTGGTGCGCTCGACCGTAAAATCATGGATCACGACCACCTGACCATCCGCAGTCAGATGCACATCCAGCTCTATTCCCGCCGCCCCCTGCTCCATCGCAAGCTGAAAAGCGGGCAGTGTATTCTGTGGCGCATCAGCGCTGGCACCGCGATGACCAAAGATCAGCGTTTCGGATGACTGCATCAGCATAGTGACACCTCAGGATTTTGGGCGGCTCTTGCGGGAAATCTGAAGTTCATTCTGCTCGACACGCACATCATACGCCGGGATGTCCACCAGTGCAGGCGGAGAAAGGACCTTACCATTGCGAATATCGAAGCGCGCACCGTGCCGGGGGCATTCGATCTCGCAGCCGAACAGCTCACCCTCTGACAGCGGGCCATCATCATGGCTGCACAGGTCGGCAATCGCGTAAAAAGTCCCATCCACGTTTAAAATAACAATCCACTTGCCATCTATTTCCACAATCATACGTTCACCGGGCTGGATTTCATCGATCTCGGCCACGGTCACGAATTCGGCATCGCTCATTTTACACTCTCCGCTTTCGGTGTTGTTTCCGCTCTGTTCAAGTGATAACTGACAAAAAAAGAGACGCGGCTTCTTCAGCAGCACGTCTCTTTTCTACCACACGATATGAAGATCAGCGAATGCTGCGGCTTCGTGGCTGCGACAGCACCAGCTAGCCGACAATCTTTTCTTCGATAGCGGCCATCAGACGGTCGCGCACCAGTTCGAACGGCACACGCTGTAACAGCTCATCAAAGAAGCCGTCGATCACCATCAGTTCCGCCTGATTGCGCGGGATACCACGGCTCATCAGATAGTGGATCGGTTCCTCTTCCAGCGTGCCGAAGGTCGCGGCATGGCTGCATTTCACATCATCCGCTTCGATCTCAAGGCCGGGGATGCCGTCCATCCGGGCATTATCACTCAGCACAAGATTACGGTTGACCTGATAGCCGTCGATCTTCTGCATCTTGGGCAGGGATTTAATCATCCCCTGCCAGACCGTGCGCGCCTGATCCTTGGCCGCCCCCTTAAAGAGCAGGTCCGTGACCGTCAGCGGCGCATTGTGATTCTGCTGTGTATCAAGGTCGAAGTGCTGGTTCTTATCCGCAAAGAAGAAGCCAGAGATACGGCCAAATGCGCCCTTCCCATCCGCTTCGAGTTCGATATAAGCCTTGGTCAGCCGAGTACCCATCACGCCAAGGATCCAGTCAAGATGTGCATCCTGACCGACACGCCCGCGCTGATGGCTGAATTCGTAGGTTTCGCGGTTCCAGTCCTGAAGTGAGACATAACGCAGGTTCGCATTATCCCCCACCAGCAGTTCAGTCGCGCCGATATAAGCCGAGTGTGACTTTCCTTCTGCCGAAGCATATTCGACCTGAATCGTCGCCTGCGCGTTTTCTTCCAGCACGACGAGTACATGCCCCATGCTGGCCCCGTCGTGGCTGTTGTACATCACGACATGCAGCGGCAGTTCCGCAACCTGATCACGCGGTACGTAGACGAACAGGCCATGTGTCCACAGCGCGGCGTTCAGCGCGGCGAACTTGCCATCGGTCGGCTTCACGGCCTGCGTCATCAGGTACTGGCGGACCAGATCCTCATGCTCAGTCGCTGCGGTCAGCAGATCGGTGAAGATGATCCCCTGCTCGCGAAGCTCATCCGCCATCTGATATTCGACGACCTTACCATCAACGAATATCAGCGTCCCACCTTCGGAGCCTACCAGCGGCTGGCGGTTCTCTTCGGGCACTGACTGCAAGGTCGCGCCGTTGGCTTCAACTCGTTTGCTGGCTTCATCCCAGTGGATGCTGCGGTAATCCGTACGACGCCAGTCCTCATCCTTGACGGTTGGCATCGGCACTGTCTCATACAGTTCCCACGCAGAACGGCGCATCTCGCGCAGCCACTGCGGTTCATTATTGGCATTACTCAGGGCTTCGACATCGGCAGCCGAAAACACCGGCTCAGTCGCGCCTGCCTTTCTTTTAATGACAACCAATGTTCATCACTCCTTGCCGGTCTGCGGCATTGATGATTCTGTGTAATACAGATATGCCGCGCACTCAGACACGGCATATCCTGAAATTTCGTCGTGATCAGTCCGATCACTCCAATCACATCACCCGTACCGGGCATGTTTAACCGATGGAGCCTTCAAGCTGAATCTGGATCAGTCGGTTGAGTTCGATGGCATATTCCATCGGCAGTTCCTTCACCAGCGGCTCAAGGAAGCCGTTAACGATCATCGCATTGGCCTCATCCTCATTCATACCGCGAGACATCAGATAGAAAAGCTGATCCTCACCGATACGGCTGACAGATGCCTCATGCCCCATCGTTACCTTCTTCGCATCGACTTCAATCGACGGATAGGTATCAGAACGGCTCTCATCATCCAGCAGCAGCGCGTCGCAAACCACATTACTGCGGACATTTTCAGCGCCATCGACGATCTTCAGCAGACCACGATAACTGGCGCGACCGCCGTCCTTGCTGATTGACTTGCTGATGATCTGGCTGGTGGTATTGGGGGCCAGATGCGTGATCTTCGCACCGGCATCCTGGTGCTGGCCGCGACCGGCAAATGCGATCGACAGCACTTCACCATGAGCGCCGTCACCCGCCAGAATGACTGCCGGATACTTCATCGTCAGCTTACTGCCGAGATTACCGTCCACCCATTCCATCGTCGCATTTTCATGCGCGACGGCGCGCTTGGTCACCAGATTGTAAACATTGTTGGACCAGTTCTGGATCGTGGTGTAACGGCAGCGTCCACCCTTCTTGACGAGGATCTCGACTACCGCACAGTGCAGCGAGTCCGAGCTGTAAGTCGGCGCGGTACAGCCTTCAACATAGTGGACATACGCCCCCTCATCAACAATGATCAGGGTACGCTCGAACTGTCCCATATTCTTGGTATTAATGCGGAAGTAAGCCTGGAGTGGCATCTCAACATGGACACCCGGCGGCACATAAATGAATGATCCACCCGACCATGTAGCGGTATTCAGCGCGGCATACTTATTATCAGCAGACGGAATCACCGTGCCGAAGTATTCACGCACAATGTCCGGATGCTGGGCCAGAGCCGTATCCATATCAAGGAAGATAACGCCCTTGTCTTCCAGATCCTTGCGGATATTGTGGTAAACCGACTCCGAGTCGTACTGTGCGCTGACACCCTGAAGGAACTTCTGCTCTGCTTCCGGGATGCCAAGGCGATCAAACGTGCGCTTGATCTCCGCCGGGACATCATCCCAGTCACGGCCACGTTCGTCAGTAGCACGCACATAATAGTAAATATCGTCGTAGTCGATATCATGCAGCATATCACTACCCCATGTCGGGGTCGGCTTGCTCATGAAGATCTCGTAAGCCTTGAGGCGGATTTCCGTCATCCATTCCGGCTCGTTTTTCATCTGGCTGATCTGCCGGACGACGTCAGCGTTCAGGCCCTTCTGACCCTTGAAGGAATAGGTCACATCGTCGTCGTGAAAGCCGTAAGTTTCGTCGTAGGAACCACGCACATCGCGCAGTTGTTCTTCATCCTGTGTGAGCTGCTTTTCACTCGAAATGAGGTCCAGGTCAGACATTAGCAGTACCCTTCTTTAACTCAGAATTGAAACAGTGGGATGAACCATCACAAAGGCGGATGGTCCATCGCAGGCAGCACGCAGTCTTACTCGACAACCGCGCCATGACGAGTGCGAATCCAATCGTAACCACTTTCTTCCAGCTTCAGCGCGAGTTCCGGGCCGCCGCTCTCGACAATCTGGCCTTCATGCATCACATGCACGTACTGTGGCCGGATGTAATTCAGCAGACGCTGATAGTGGGTAATCACCAGCACACCCATCTCCGGCCCCATCAGGCTGTTGACACCTTCCGCCACGATCCGCAGCGCGTCAATATCCAGACCAGAGTCGGTTTCATCCAGAATGGCAATGGTCGGTTCAAGCGTCGCCATCTGCAGGATTTCAGCGCGCTTCTTCTCGCCACCGCTGAAGCCTTCATTCAGATAGCGACCGGCGAAGCTGTGATCGATCTTCAGCTCATCCATCTTACTGCGCAGCAGACGACGGAAATCGGGGATCGAAATACCCTTCGACTCGGGATCAACCGCCTTCATACGCGCATTGATCGCCTGACGCAGGAAATTCGCCAGCGTCACACCGGAAATTGCCACCGGATACTGGAATGCGAGGAACATCCCGGCGCGGCTGCGTTCATCCGGTTCCAATTCCAGAATGCTTTCACCGTTCAGCAGGATATCACCGTCGGTAACTTCATAAGCAGGATTGCCCACCAGCACATTCGCCAATGTGCTTTTACCAGAACCATTCGGCCCCATCAGTGCATGGATTTCGCCCTGTCGGAGCGTCAGATTCACACCACGCAGGATTTGCTTTTCAGCGTCTTCTGCAACGCGAGCATGCAGATTGCGAACTTCGAGTACAGCACTCATGCCGTGCTATAGCCTCCTCATAGTTTTACACATGTTAAATTTGAATCACACCCTATGTAGAAAACAAGCCTAGTATAATGGCTGGGTTCGGGGATTGTCAATATAACGGATGAGGTAAGAAACGTGATCTTACGTCTCTCTAATGACTAATATACATTCCAAGATCGAATTCGCCGACACAGGTGTGTTATCATAACTGCACTCCAATAAAGTGAAAGTGATTGCATAATGACGAATCAAACACCCAACACGGTCAATAAAAGTGAGGAAGGTCTGCTCGAAGCGCTGCGCGTGGTCATCGACCCCGAAATCGGTATGAACGTTGTCGAGCTGGGGCTGGTTCGGGATGTTGAACTCAGCGACGAGCGGGCACATGTCACAATGATCATGACCACGCCCTTCTGCCCTTATGCGCCGCAGCTTCTCGAACAGACACGCCGCACGGCACAGGAATATGCTCAGGTGCCAGCAACCATTGAAATGGGGCTGGAGATGTGGGACCCGTCGATGATGGAAGACGGCGCAGCCGATGACTGGGGCCTGTTCTAGGTTTATCCGTGCTTCTTCATAAAAAGAGCGACCCGCAGCACTGTGCTGACAGGTCGCTCTTTTTGCTTACAGCCCTGCCTGATCTTCACAGATTTTCAACCAGTAGCTGAAACGATGCGAAACACAGGGTAACTGCTGGCAAGCGCTTCAAATTCTTTCACTGGTGCATCCTGACTTACAGGGATATGCGGTCGCGCTCCGGGTGCGCGCTGAACATAGGCTTTTATAATCGGCGCGCGCTTTTCGATCGGGATCTCTTCAAGGCGGATTTCCTCACGCTGACGGCCTTGCGGTACAGCACGCCCCGCATTCGCACGGATATTCTGCACCCACTGGACGTTATCGCCAAGCATCGAGACCAGATAACGCTCGCCGCCAACAATGGCAATCACCACCGGTAACGAAATAACCTTGCCAGATTTACGGCCTATCACTTCCAGACGCTCAAGATAATTTGGAAGAATTCCCCATGATCCAACGGTTGCATAAAGTCCATTCAGAAACTTTGCAAGCCGGTTAGGACGCTTTCGAGCGTAAACCGCAGTCGGCAGTCTCGGTCAATCTGCGATATTACTGGAAAATAGTTGGGATAAATCAGCCCTTTTGATACATTACGTAGAATCGCCGGGAAAGTCGCAGATTTCAGGCAAGGCCAGTCTTGCCAACACCCTCTGCATCGACTATACTGAATGTAATCGGGGTGTGGCGCAGCCCGGTAGCGCGCTTGCATGGGGTGCAAGAGGCCCCGGGTTCGAATCCCGGCACCCCGACCAGTAAACGCAAAGGGGACAGTGAGAGCTTAATTCACTGTCCCCTTTTGCTTTTAGTTGCAGTCAAACCGGAGAGGGAATAATGACGACCTTTACTGAAATCATCATGGATCACGACGTATTCCCGGAAAACAAGAAAGCCGTGCATACCGCTCTCCAGCGTCGTGACACGTATATGCTCAACGGTGAACGCCTTCAGGCAACCCATTTTGAACATGGCCGCGAAGTTGATGCATTTACAGGTTATATAGGTCGAGCGCATCATTCGCAGTCGGTGCCACGCTGATCATCGGTAACTTCCAGCGCGAAGAGATCCTCTGGGCGCGGATCGAACGTATTCGGATGATGAATAGCAGCCTTTTCACCGGTGAAGATTACCAGATCTGGGTTTCGAAAATGAAGCGGAGCGCACTAGAGGTTTGGCTGTCTTCTATTCAGGTAAGGTATGGGTAATGGACATCACGCCGATTGATCCGGATAGACCTTAACGAACTCTGCATTGAAAACAACAGAGCGCGGCTGTTGTGGCCGCGCTCTGCTCATTCTTTATACGGGGCGTGATACCCTTTTTTCCTGCCTGATCTGTTCAATCAAACGCCGGAATTCGGGATCATAAAGGCGTTTTAAATATGCTTTCCGCTCTTCCGTCAAAGATTTGTACTTATTCTTCCTGTGCATCTGTTCCGAATAATCCCTTACGGTCATCCATTCACCTCTCAGCAAATGTCATACCTCTTTATGTGCTGCCAATCACCCGTACTCTGATATTTATTGTCGGTGGAGCCTGCGGCGTAAACAATCGGTCACAGGCATTGATTTTGCGTGGCTTTTCGTATGACATCAGACCCGGTCAGGTGGATAGTCAAAAAATAGGCCAGTTGTCCACGATTTAGACTTGACAAGCTGTTACGCCGATCACTTACCCTGCAAACAGAGCAATTTGATCATTGGGGACTTCACAAATTAGAAATTTTGTTCTAAGCTTAGGGTAACGAGATGACCATCACGGAAGAGGATAACGATGGCAAAATCACGCAGCAAACAGAACAGAAATCGAAACAGAAACACCACGGATCGCCCGTCTCTATTCGAGTTGGCAACTAATCCCAGCGCACGCCGCAGGCTCAGCGCCCAGTTTGGCGAGCAGTTGCGTCAGAACCTGCTCGACGTGATCATAAAACCGGGCACAGATCACCCGCTTCTGTCGCAGTTTCGCCCAAAAGACCGAAAATAACCCACGCATCACACACATCTGTTAAGCCAGTGACTATTCACTGGCTTTTTGTTTGAAGATCACCACAATCGGCTCTCTTCAGAGGTCAAAAAGCACCCGAATTTCGGTTTTCATCACACATCCCACCGAAATTGTTTGTTTCTCTCCGGTTTCCCTCTACAATTAAGGGCATATTCACCCGTCACAGTGACGCACGTATAAGGAGCGGTGTGTTATGCCTCAACCTTCCAGCCGCATTGACGCCACCAGTAAATGGCTGACGCCGTCTATTGCGGACATTCTCGATCAGAGCGCACCGCCCCCCAACAACGAAACCGCCCTGCGCGAGATGATCGGCCAGCTTCAGGATGAATTCAGCGCCCTGCAAACACCAGCCAAAGTCATCAATATCCGCCCCACCCCCTCTTATACCCTGTTTGTGATACAGCCGGATGTCGTCGGATGGCTCGGCACACGCCGCATCACACCGCTGGAACTGCGACGCAGCGCCGGCCAGATTGCGGAGAAGCGTAAGGACTGGAAAATCGGATTTCTGCCACAGATGCAGGAAGCGGCTGATGCCGTCGGCCTGCTGATCCGCACCGACCGTCACCGGCCTTTAAGCCTGCGCCGCGTCCTGTTCCGCAGTGCATTCCGTGATGCACTGGCGTCCCATTCCTTCGCACTGGGGACCACACTGGAAGAACAGGTCATCGTGCGGAATCTCAACACGACACCTCATCTGCTCATTGTGGGCGAAGGCAGCGCCCGTCAGCATCTGATGAGCAGTCTGCTGCTGACACTCAGCCTGTACAACACGCCGTCAGAACTACTGCTGATAACGGCGGGCAGCGCCGGAGAATACTATTCCGCCCTCAACGAACTGCCCCACATGATGCAGCGTATTGGCCGCAAGCCGGATCTATTCGAGCAGACGCTGCAAGCCATCACGACCGAGATGAACAGCCGTTACGATCAGGCCACGGGACGGCCACCGAATTTTGAGGCTTACAACTCACAGCGCAGTGATCTGGGGCACCCCCGTCTGGCGCGGATCGTCATCGCCCTGGATGCCCTGACCGACCCGAATTTTGCATCCGTCGCCGGACAAACCACTCCACTGCTGCGCGATCTGCTGCTGAACGGGCCGCAGGTCGGTATTCATCTGCTGGTCGCTGTGGATAAACGCAGTGATCTGCCTGCATCGCTCAAGGACCTGTTCACCAGTCAGGTTTATATGCGGTCCGCCGCGCCGACTGACTTCGTCAATCTGGTCCGAAACTGGCACAATTCGCTTCAGCGGTTCACGGACGCCTTCTTTGTGGATGGACATCATGGCGAGGTGATCCCATTCGAGCTGTCCGCCGTCTCTCTGACCGAACTTCGAGCCGCTGTTACCTACTGGCAGAGTGCGCAGGCGCACCGGGGATCAGAAACCCTGTCCACACTAGTGCGCGAGACACGCGAAACCGGCGAAGTGCGGACGGTCACACTGGGGCCGGACTCTGCGATCGGCCAGCGGGCGGGCGTTCTGGCAGCCTATCTCGGCTGGCTAAGCGTCGCAGCACTGCGTGACATCTACGGGATTGGTGAGCCAGAGGCACAGCAGATCATCTTACAGCTTCAGGCCAGTGGTGTTCTCGAAAATGGCAGTGCGCCGATGCTGCGTTTCATCCGGCTGGCGGAGCGCACAGAGCGCACTTCATGAAATTGCCAGCGGGCGGCAGGCATTTTCAGATGCCATACCGCCCTACGAACCCGCGCTAACGTGCTGCCATCTCTTCCTGTGTCAGCACGTTGAACGTACAGGAATTTCTTTCGTAATCCGCGCCAATAATCACCTCATACTCGACGGTGCGATTCGGGTCCGGCTGGATGATCACATTTTCCGGTTTGATCTTCAGCGTTTTGACAATCATCGGCAGTCGGCTGCCCTTGCTTTCGCCGGAGTAATCAATTACCACCGTCTCGGTATAGTCGTTACGGTCAGCCGCTCCACTCGGAATCGCATTGAGGCTGTCCCATGTGAGGCGCTCCGCCGCGACACGATCCCACTCCGCGTTAACCGTCCCATTGACCACCCGAATCCGCTTCTCGTTATCAGCAAGCTGATTCTGTGTCGGCGGCGTGTAGAAGTCCCTCATCAATGCCGCGACATTTTCGGGATGCGGCACCTGAACATTATCCCCATCAGGTGTGGTCCACGGGATCGTCTCATAGGTCCGCACCAGCTTATAATTCTCGATGGTGTTCGGGTTCAGGTTGATGGCATACGGCAGCAGACTCAGCGCGACATCGAACGGGATGTTGGTTTCGACAATCTCGGTCGCAGTCTGCCACAAAGTCGGAAGCTGTGTCACCAGCCCATTTTCACGGGCACGGCGCCACGCCGCCCGCAGCAGCATCTGCTGGCGCCGCCCCCGGTCGAAGTCGTCGCTGTTGCGCCGTGAACGCGCATACCAGAGCGCTTCCTTACCCGTCAGTTCATAATAGCCAATCGGCAGGATATATTCGCCATCTTCGTTGATCTTCGTGGCCGATTTCGGCACCTCTGCCCCGATAAGCTGATAATCAATGATCGGGCAGTCTACGCCCACTTCTACCGTGCCGAGCAGGTCAATCGCTTCGGTAAATCCACTCAGATCGACCAGCGCATAATAGTGGACGTTAATACCGAGATTATAAAGCAGCACCTGACGCACATAGAAGAATGTCCCGCCGTCCCAGTTCATGCTGCTGCCATAGGCAAAGATGGTATTCACACGGTCCATGCGGCCATTAAGCAGATAGACGTACAGGTCGCGCGGCAGGCTAAGCATCGCCACCGTGCCAGTGGTCCGGTTGATCGACACCACGATCATGGTATCAGTACGCGCCAGCGATTCCCCCGTGATTTCGTTATCCTGCCCCAGCAGCAGGATGTTCACAAGGTCATTTCCCTGACGATCGATCGGTGGGGCATTGGTCGGGACGGCAGTGCCGTTAAACGCCTGCCCTTCAGCAGCGCTTTGCGCAAAAAAGATCGTCGGCAGTGCCCCCGGCTCACTTAAGGCTGGCAGAGTGGCGGTTGCTTCAGCATTCGTCACCTCTTCACCGCTTGCGCTGTCAGAGCTGTCAGGCGCGGCAGGTGTCACGCTTGCGCCTTCAGCCTCGACTTCAGGGCGCGGCGTATTCGTCACAAAAGCCTGCCCCACTTCTGGCCGCTGATAACCTGCCAGCACGATCTCCGCACCCGCACCACTCACATCAGAGACTTCAGAGGGCGCCAGTGCCGTCGCCGTCAGTGCATATTCACCTGTACGCTGGGCATACAGCGCCTGTTCGGACATCACGCGGCTGACCGACTGGATAATCTGATAACCAAAATACGCCAGCGCCACCAGCAGGACAAGCGGCAGCAGGCGGAATGCTAAAAAGCTGAAAAAACGTTTCATCAGGACATTCCCGGCATGGATGCAAACGCGGCTAGTGTATAAAAAGCATCTTCTTCTGTCGATGCTGCATCATATAACGTTGAGTAAACGGTGGTTTGTTTCAGGAGATCAGCGGCTATCAGGTGACGGGGCGCGAATGGTGACAGGGGCCACACAGACACCCGTCAGTGGGATTTGTGAGCGCAGATTATACACCACCAACCGCAGCCAGTAGTCCCCCGGCTCGAAGTCGGCGCTATCGATTTCGGCCAGCAGGTCATGTTCGACCGGTCTACGGACTCGTGTCACAAACTGATACTGGCTGGCATCGGCACTGCGGATTTCGATCTTGGCATACCAGAAATTGACAGCATTCGCACTGCCTTCCAGCCGCACTTCACCTTCAAGCAGGCTGTTCGGTTCGATGTCATCGAAGAAAGCTGCATCCGGGGCCACACACCCGATCAGGGTTTCACGCTCTGGCGGGCGGGTGCTGCGCGGCATTTCCGGCAGATAAACACCATCCCCCGCCAGCAGATCATCCCGGCCTTCCGGGCGGCAGTTGGCCGTCAGCAGCCTCTCGACCGGCGTATCCACTGCCGTGCTAAGCAGGTCAAAGGTCTCGCCAAATCGTGCGGTATAAAGCACCCATCCATCCGGCTTTGTACACGGCCTGACGGTTTCAAGCGTAGGCAGCGCGGGGATCGTCGCATCAGCAGTGGGTGCCGCCGTATCACGCAGCGGCGGACGTCCGGTGTCTGTCGCTGAAGCGGTTTCCGTCGGCACGGTCGTTTCTGTCGGAGCGGCAGTGTCAGACGGTGTGATGGAAGGCGTTTCAGTTTCTGTAAATATCTCCGTCGGCGTATCCGTCGGCGTATCCGTCGGCGTGTTCGTCGAGGTCGGCTTCGGCGTCCGGCTGGATGTCTCCGTCGGCGTCAGTGTATCGGTGGCCGTATCAGTATGCGTCGGGGCATCTGTGGGTGTCGCCGTCCGGCGGCGCGTTGGCACAGTCGTTTCGGACGGCGCCGGTGGGTCCGTTTCATCCGACGGCGGTGATGTAACTACACGGGGCGTGTGGACTGCGCTTTCGGTATCGGTAGGATCAACAGCATCAGCCGCATCAGTACCAGGCTTGTCAGGCGTCAGCGTGTCGGGCTGTGTCTGATCCGGCTGATCAAACGTGACCGAAATCGTCTCATGCAGTACAACGACCGCCGTCGTCGGGCTGGCCCCCATCTCATCACTATTGCCACGCGCCCATAATGTCAGCAGAATGCCGAAGACCGCTGCAAAGACCAGTACGGCCAATGCAACAAGTGCGACGACAAATTCTCCGCCAAAGTCTCGCTGCGGATCACGCTGGGACATAAATCAGTGAGCCACCTTGCTTGACCCGCTCGACAAATTCACCCCATTAAATGGCAGGGCGAAGTGGAAGATCGTGCCGCGATTGGCATACGTCTCCAGCCACATGAGGCCGCCATGCGCCTCAACCAGCGCCCTGGCAACCGCCATCCCGACACCTGTATCACCCAGCCCCTGAATCAATGGGTTGGACGCCTTATACTTGCGGGCGAAAACCCGCTCTTCATCCTGTGGCAGAATCCCCCCGCCTCGGTCAGCGATGGAAACCACCAGACAGTTGACCAGATCCCCGCCTGAAGACGGAAGCCGAATATGATCCTGCATAGCGCGCACCGTGATCGCGGTATCTGGCGGCGAGACAAGATAGGCATTCGTCAGAAGCTGGCCGATGATCTGATTAAACGAGTCGCGGTCAGCGTACAATTCCGGCATACTGGCATCCAGTTCAAGATTGACTGTCAGCCCTTTGGCCCGGAACTGCGTAGAGGTGTCGGTGATCACATCCTCAATCGCGCTGACAACATCCACCGGCACGGCAGACAGCGTAAACTGCCCGGTATCCAGCGCAGTGATACGGATCAGATCTTCCAGCATCACCGTCAGCCGATTGACATTGGACGCCACACGCTGCAAAAACTGGCGCTGCATCTCACCGAGAATGCCAGCCGATTCCTGAAGCAGCAGTTCAATATAACCTGAAATCGACGTCATTGGCGTGCGCAGTTCCTGCACCAGGCTCATCACGACCTCGCCATTCTCTGGGGAATAGCCGTTTGTGGCAGGCCGCGTAACAGACATAGAGCTGCCGGATGACTGGACAGATGACTGTGCGTAGGCGGACGACTGCGCCACCTGATTCGCATGGTCAAGCTGCTGCCGCAGCTCCATGATCTGCGTCTGGGCTTCATTCAGGGCGCGTTCCAGCATCCCGCGCTGATCGGTCAGTTCAGCCACCGAAGTGCGCAGGATGCTGGTCCCCTCGTCTGCGGCCTGCTGTGCCAGCGATGCATCCCCTTCAAGATACGCCTGCAGGCGTGCGCGCTCACTAGTGGCCCAACGCAGATCGGACTCGTACTGGTCCCGCTGGGTAATCAGTTCGCTGACATGATCCGACAGGCGCTGGATCTGAAGGTGCAGTTTCGCCCGCTGCTCACCCTGTTCATTGAGTTCATCCAGCAGTTCGGCCTCTTTTGCGACCAAACGGGCGCGATGCTGACGGGCGACATCGAGCTTGGCTGCCAGTTCATAATTTTCGGTGCGAAGCTGGTCGCGCTGGATAATCGCGGCATCACGATCAGCAGCGAGATTTTTGATCTGATCCTGTAAGGTACGGATCAGCTTCTCACGTTCTTTTTCCTGTGTAATACGCTCTTCAAGCTGCTGACGTTCGCTCAACAGCATATTGCGTTCGGTAATCAGCGCTTCATTGCGTGTCCGCAGCAGTGAGCGATCTTCATACAGCTTACCGATCAGATACGACAGGCTGGACGCGTTGGCATCGATCCCAAGCTGGCCTAACTGAACCTGCAATTCATCAAGACGGGTGCTAAGCTGGTCACGCTCATACTGGAGGCGCGCCTTTTCATCGCTCATGCGCTCCACAACTTCCTGAAGCGCTTCGGGCAGCAGGGTCCCTTCACTGTGACGCAGATCATCTAACTGCGCCTGAAGGTGTTCGCGTTCGGCGACGAGATCATCACGATCGCGCTGAAGGGCTTCGATCATGCTGCTGATTGCTGCGTTATCATCGCTGGCGACGGCATTCAGCAGGGCGGCTTCGGCTTCCTGAAGCCGGTTCACCAGCCGGTCACGCTCCGTCCGCAGCATTTCCTGATCCGTGCTGATTGCGGTAATCTGCTGTGAGAAGCTCAGGCCGTCCTCAGTATCGCCGAGTGCGGATGCAATCCGGCTGCGCTGCTGTTCCAACTGACTTTTGAGATCATTGACCTGCTGATTCAGCTCCATGATCTGATCACGAGCAGCCTGGAGGTTCTCCTGAAGGACGCTGTGCTGACCACCGACCACACGCTCAGCCATCGGCCCGCTCGATGCACGCTCCACCACGGCCTGAATAGCATGTTCCTCGGCAAGCCGCACCGATTCGTCCGCCTTGAAACTCAGCGACAGCAGCCCTCCGCAGATCAGCGCGATCCCCTTGAGGATCTCCTGTTCCTGAAGGCTTAACGTCCGCTGACTGTACGGCAGCCCGATCAGCAGCACACCCATCAGCACCTGATCATGCAGCATCGGCTGATAGTAAACCGGGCCAACCTGACTGATGCCGAGCCGCGCATAAATATCGCTTAGCTCTTCCGTATGATCAGCAGGGCGCAGTTCATACAGGGTGCGGCGATCAATCGCTTCTACCAGTGTTGGCTGAAGGTCAAAGTTGACTGAAACGCCTTCATTTGTACGCCGCATCGAGCGATCATACACCGTCATCACATCTGCATAATTGGCATCGCTGACCTTAATCACCGCGCCTACTTCCGCACGGAGCACATCAAGTGTCACTTTGACAATTTGCAGCGGGATCGCCTTCGGCGCGGCATCTTCCAGAATCAGGCCAAGCACACGCAGAAGCTGTACGGATTCACGTTCTATAGGCATTGCACCGCCATGAGGTCCTTGAGAAGATTCAGATAAAGATATATTGGGTTGCCCTGTGGAGGGTGACAGGTTCAGCGCAGCGAGATCCTCACGCGCATGACCGTTTCCATTTCCATTTCCGTTGCCAGCCTTCGGACCGCCAGAACCAGCCGCCGCCATCGGCACAGGCGTAGCAGGTTTGAGCGCCGCCGGGAAGCTGTAAGCCACTTCACGCGTCGTAACCGGCTGTGCGGATGTTATCTGCCGCCGTCCAGCCCGTTGGACGATCAGAATATTGAGGATCAGCGCCGCAATCATGCTCAGCCGGAACACAGGCGGATAATCTGCCGCAGCGGTAGCCGGTAATGCGGTAAACAGGGTCAGGCCGCTGCCTACCGTGATCACCAGAAAACAGATCGCCTTCAGCGGTGCATCCACCACCGATCGCAGAAACGCCATCGCAAAAACTGCCGCCATCAGTGTCAGCGAGAAGAAGGCCGCCATATACGCTCGTTCAAACATGCTGGCGTTAAAGCTCAGAGTCGGCGCGAGAGATGACCAGCGCACCGCCGTGTAAATATAGGTGACATTGGCCGTGATCATCGCCAGTGCCAGCAGTGATGCGGGCAGATTGCCCCACCGTCCCGAACCCGGTGTGACCAGCGCCCAGATCAGGATAATAATCACCAGCAGGCTGACCGCACGTTCCAGCGGTGGCAAAATCAGACGGGCATCCAGTGACAGCACCAGTGCAATCAGCATCCCACCCAGCAGCAGCCCCCACATGGAGACGATCCCTGGCATTGCCGTGCTAAGGCGGCGCACATCCGGCGCATAATCGTTGAGATTAAGCGTGACACGGTGTCGCCAGCTTACGACCAGCGCGATAAGGCTTAGCCCGATCACGATGAAAAAGTAGAGCAGATCACCCGGTGGACGTGCAAAGAAGGTCAGGAAATCCATGTCTGGCAGGCCTGTACACAGTTTCTCAAAGTAGCCAGGGCATTTTTCCTGTACGCTGCGATTAACGGAACCCGTGCCTGATATGTATCATGCGATGCATCCGGTGGCATGAGATTGACGGTTAACCTTGCGTAAGGAACTCGTTTATACCTTGCCTTACAGTATAACACGCTCCGTGCCTGATATGATTTTATTACCGTTTCATCGGCATTAGAGAAGCGTTTTGATTGCCGGATACGTTCGGCGGCAGCGGGTGTTCTCAACCGGATCTGACGGCAACCGTTGACGACACGCGCCCAACGATTTAGACTCACCTATTGGCCTATCGCTTATCATACGCAAAAGGGGATGCGGTTGCCACGTTATGCACGCGCTTTTGCAAAAACACTTCAGCGCTTTCCATGGATTGTCACGATTGCAAATGTGGGTTATCGCTCTCTGCGCCCTAAAGTGACGTTAGGCGTGACGGCAGTAATTTTCAATGAGCGGGATGAAATCCTGCTGGTCGAACACATCTTTCACCCGATGTACCCGTGGGGGCTGCCCGGTGGGTGGGTGGATGCACGTGAGCATCCGGAGACGGCCATCCTGCGTGAACTCAAGGAAGAGGTCAAAGTCACGGCGGCAATTGAACAATTCCTGTTATCCGAACTTGTAACGCCCGGACATCTCGATTTCGCCTATCTGTGTACGATTGAGGAACCTGTCGAGTCTGTGAGCAATGAACTACTGGATTTCGGCTGGTTTTCGCCTCAGCAGCTTCCCCCGCTTGTGAGATTTCAGGCATCAGCGATTCAAAAAGCACTCCAATTGAAGTTAATGTAACCGGATTTTAACTATGGCAACTCTGGCTCCTACTCGCGGCGCCAGCCGCAACCGAAAACGGCGTTTACCGATTCTCTCCATCCTTTCGACATTCATGGTATTCGCAGCCGCCGGGATTTTCCTGATCGAGCTGGTTTCCTTCAGCCAGCAGGACGAACTGATGGCTGCCGGGATGCGCGTCGGCGGCGTCGATGTCAGCGGCGAGTCGCAGAACAGCGCGATCATCAAATGGCAGCAGATCTACGACCAGCCGCTGACGCTTTACTATCAGAACAGCCCGATGCAGCTCCAGCCCAGTGCAATCGGTTTCCGCCTGAATAATGAGACCATGCTGGCTCAGGCTGTGAGCGCACGCGAAACAGCTTCAAATTTCTGGCTGCGCTTCTTCAACTATCTGACCGGTCAACAGCTTTCACAGGGCACCGGGGATATCCCGTTGAGCGCCGACTATCAGCAGGGACTTCTGGTCAACTATCTTGAGGATCTTGCCCTGCGCTATGATCGTCCACCCGGACGACCGGGCTACGACGTGGCAACACTGACCGTCTACGAAGGAACACGCGGCTCCAGGCTGGATGTTCCGGCGGCGGCGAAGATGATCGAAGCAGCATTATTCGATCCGGAACACCGTGAGGTCCACTTACCCACTGGGGACTCGGCGGCCAGTCGTCCCAATCTGAATACCCTTCAGCAGATGATCGTCGATTATCTGGACTCCAGAGGGTTTATCTACGATGGGCAGTCATCAGTGGCATCGATCTTTATCATGGACCTGCAAACCGGTGAGGAGATCAATCTGCTGGGCGATGTCGCGTTCAGTGCCGCCAGCGTCAACAAAGTGGCGATCCTGATCGACTTCTACCGCTTCAAGGATTTCCCACCCGATCAGGATGAAGCCTATATCATGGCGAATTCGCTGCTGTGCAGCCGCAATTCATCATCCAATCTGCTGCTGCGACTGATCGGCGGGGGTGTATCCGGCAGCGAATTTACCGGCCTCACCAGTGTGACAGAGACCGCGCAGGCCGCCGGAGCGCGTAATACCTTCCTTGCTGCGCCCTTTATCGACGGCACAGCAGGCCAGCAGCTCGGCTCCATCGCGATCCCGTCAACAGATCCGAATAACAGCTTCAACACCGCCCCTGACCCATATAATCAGACCACAGCAGAGGACATGGGCACCCTGTTTGCCCAGATCTATGACTGTGCCAACTACAGCTCAGGGCTGATGACCGCCTTCCCGGATGAATTTACGCAGCGCGAATGCCGTCAGATGCTGGAACTGATGAGTGCGAATGATCTCCAGCGGCTGTTACAGGCGGGCATCCCATCCGGCACACGCATCTCACACAAGAACGGCTGGCTGGGTGATATGGTGGGCGACGCCGGTATTGTCTATTCTCCGAATGGGCGCAACTATGTGATTGCCGTCCATCTGTGGAAGGCCACCGAAACGAACTTCCAGAATCATGAGGAACTGTGGCCGCTGCTTGAGGATATTTCACGAGCCGCATGGAATTACTTCAACCCGGATAATACCCTGCTCACCCCGCGCAATGACATCCCGCGCACAGGCCGGGACTGTGAAGGTAATTATCTGCCACCCGCCGGACAGGTCAATCTCGATGACATCTGGTCATGGCGCCAGTCATTGCAGTAAGGAACTCGGCGTTATCGCATGAAAACGCCTGCTGGAGCAGTTCCGGCAGGCGTTTTACTCCGGCAGGCGTTTCTTCATGACCAGATAATTTCGCCCCGCCTGATAATGATACTCAACCTCATCCATAAACTTCTTGACAAAATAGATCCCCCATCCACCCCCCTGTCGTTCCCAGAGTGGGACAGAGGGATCAGGGTTTGGCAGGCTGAGCGGATCAAACGGCGGGGCATCGTCGATGATATTGATCATGAATTCGCGGTCAGTTGTACAGCAGATGATGTCAATCACACCGGGTTCATCGCCTACATACCCATGCTCGACGATATTGGTGAAGATCTCCTCAACCGAAAGCCGACAGTGATAGATGGCCTCATCATCCAGCCCGGCGTTCTCCGCATGAAAAATGACGAACTCACACGCAACCGCAAGACCAGCAAGTTCAGCAGGGACCGAGAGGCGGGGTTCGTTAGTGATCATCGTGATCGCTCCACTCCGAATATCACGGACTTCACAGGAGAACAACCGGACGTCAGGGCGTCCTTAAAAGCTCGCTACGGCATCATTCTGGCTGTCAAAGATCAGGAAAATGGTATCCAGCCCGGCCATTTCCAGCACTTCACGGACACGCGGCGCAGGGTTCGAAAGCCGCATATCGCCATTACTGCGTTTCACCTTTTTCAGGGCCGTCACCAGCTCACGCAGTCCGGCGCTGCTCATAAAGTCAACCGCTTCAAGATCAAGCACCAGATTGACTTTTCCCTGATCGATCTGTTCAGAAAGTGCAGTCGCCAGATCGGAAGCGTTCATGCTGTTAATGCGTCCATTGACCTCAACCAGTGTGACCTGATCGTGATTGGAAACAAGGATCTCTGCCATGCGTAAGACTCCTTTTCGGCGCGAGAAAGTGACGGGGATTTCGTCTCTTGTATTGTAGCAGAACAATGACACTGCAAGTATCTATACAGGTGAACATAAGCCCACCATATCATGTTATACGTACAGATGCCCGCTTCTGTTACATTGATTCAACCCGGTATAATGAGTAAATGCACTCGGCCAAAGGTCTGAAGGGACATCATGCAAACGGAGTATTTAATTCTGCTGACCGTGTTTATCAGCGCGATGATGCTGATGGTACAGCGCTCGGAACGCAAATATCGGCGGTGGGTGTTCCTGCTATTCCTGTTCACCGCCGGGATTCTGCTGCGTAATTTCGTCATCTATCGCGAGATCGAACGTGAGGGATATACCGCGCTGGTGCTGTCCCTGATTCTCAACTTCCTGTTCTGGCTGCTGATCGGGCGCTATAACCCGGTCGGAAGCAGCGACAGCAATATTCAGGTCCTGGGGATGGATGATTAATGCAGATCTGAATATCGGAAAACTGCGCTGAATTTTATACAACGATATGCAGGCCTGTTCAGGCGTTGTGCGTGGGATGCAGGGGCCGGATTCTTCCGGCCCATTTTGACGCCCACGCCGATAACCCATTTACAGCTAGGTTCTGTTGACGTTTCGATCATAATGCGCCTCTGCAAGCCGGTTTTGTGT
>CAYNDH010000001.1:95829-111286 GCA_964395665.1 uncultured Anaerolineaceae bacterium | reverse complement strand
ACAATTCCAATTTTCATGATGTTTGCTCTCGTTATGTGATGGCGAAAATTCAGGACAAGCGGAAATTGTGTCTGATTTTCACCTTAACTGCCACCAGATAACGGGCAAACGCCGCACTTTTTGCAGAGTTGAGGTATGTGCACGCCGGTTAAAGACATCGTAATCATGGGTTTCAATATCCATGAGGATCGCACGGTACAGATCAGCCGCTGCGCCGATGCCCAGCCTGCCATCCGGATCGAGCAGCCGAATGCCTTTCCATGACTCGCGATACAGCGCACGATTGCGTTCAATCTGAAACCGCATGAACTCGCGCCACTGTGATGTCACACTGCCATTCTGAATATCGTCTTCACTGATGCCGAAGCTTTCAAGTTCATCCTGTGGCAGATACAGACGGTCATTTCGCCAGTCTTCGCCGATGTCGCGCAGGACATTGGTGAGCTGTAGGGCAACGCCTAATTTCACGGCATAGGGCAGAGCCTCTGCACTTTGGAAACCGACGATATGCATGGCCATCAGCCCGACGGTAGAGGCGACGCCATAGGCATAACCAGCCAGTTCGTGAAATGAGGCATAGCGTTTCTGAATCAGATCCCGGCTGACACCATCAATGAGCTGTTCTGCATAGCCGCTCGGGATTTTAAAGCGGCGCTGTGTATCCATCCATGCCAGTGCGACAGGATGATTCTCAGCAGCAGTCGGATCACAGACCGTCTGACGCCACGTTTGAAGCGCTGAATGGCGCTGTGGTGCAGGCTGATTGTTATCCACGATGTCATCCGTCACGCGACAGAACGCATACAGGGCACGGGCTGCCCGCCGCTTTTCAACCGGCAGCAGCCCTGAAGCCATCCAGAAGGTGCGGCTGTGCTGCCTGGTGATAGCGTCGCACTGCCGGTAAGCGCTCTCTAATACGGATTGATCGGTTGAAAAGTAACTGTAAAGTGTTGTTGTCCGTAATGCTTCTTCTGCCCAACCTAAAAGTTGATATTCCCAATGACGAGAATGTGCTAACGGTAAATCCATGTCCCAATAATCACCTTAATCCACCCAACGCGTTATTATTAGAATGAATAACGACAAAGGCACGATGAGGATGTAATTAAAGTCCTGTTAAAGTGTTGGTCACCCCCCTTTACCGTAAATATGTGTTATTATGTGCGGGCTTTCTCACGGGATGAATTAAATTGCACTGAATGATCATTTCATTGCCATAATTGATGATGAAACCGATGCGCAGCGGTAGCGAAAGGGCAAACAGTTTGTGAACGATCAAATTGCGAATAAGCGGACAAAGATTGTGGCGACAATCGGGCCTTCGTCCAGCGATGAGGTGACGATCCGTCAGATGATTCGGGCGGGCCTGAATGTCGCACGTATTAACTTCTCTCATGGAGAACATGAAGAACACGGCGCACGGGTCGATCTCGTCCGCAGGATTGCGGAGGAAGAAGGCGTCGTCATCGGCATCCTGTGCGATATTCAGGGGCCGAAGATCCGCATTGGCAAGATCGAAAGCGGGGGACTTACGCTTGCAACCGGGGATAAAGTCACCCTGACGCTGGACCCGGACGCGAATGGAACAAACAATACCATTGCCCTGCCGCATCCGGAATTTGTGCGCGATCTCACACCTGGAATGCAGCTTTTGCTGGATGATGGCAACCTTGAATTTGAGGTTGAAGAGGTCAGCGGACAGAATCTTTACTGCCGGGTGGTGATCGGTGGGCTGCTCACATCCCGCAAGGGTGTAATGGCTCCCAAGGCGCGGCTGACACTTTCCGCGATTACCGATAAGGACCGTGACGATATTGAATATGCGCTCTCCAAACAGGCGGATTACATCGCGATGTCGTTTGTGCGCAGCGCTGATGATATTCGCGAGATGCGCTGGCTGATTCGTCACCTTGGTGGTGAAGATACCGCGATCATCGCCAAAATCGAGAAGCATGAGGCGCTTCAGAATATCGAATCGATCATCGCCGCATCTGAAGGGATTATGGTCGCCCGTGGTGATCTTGGGATCGAGACGCCAGCGGAAGAAGTCCCATTTCACCAGAAGCGGATTATCAACCTCTGTAATGAGGCCAGCAAGCCCGTGATTACGGCCACACAGATGCTGAATTCGATGGTGGACAGCCCGCGTCCGACACGCGCTGAAGCCAGCGATGTCTATAATGCGATTGTCGATGGCACCGACGCCGTGATGCTCAGTAATGAGACGGCGGCGGGGAAGTATCCGGTCGCGTCAGTCCAGACGATGGCGAATATCGCGGCCATTGCCGAACAGCATCTGGAATCCCCCGGTGGCTCGACATGGAGCAGCCTCAGGACACGGGAGATCAGCAGCGAAAGCACGGCGGATGCTGTGAGCGAAGCCACCTATCACATCTCGGAAGCGCTGTCTCCGCGTGCGATTGTAACGGCGACCATGTCAGGCTATACAGCACGTCGTGTCGCCCGTGAACGGCCACGCACCCCGATTATCTGCGTGACACCGGTCGAGACAACCTACCGGCGCATGTCGCTGGTCTGGGGCGTCACACCGTTACTGATCCCGGAATTCAACACCATCGACGCGATGATCTCCACCGTGGTGAATACGGTGACAGATGCGAAACTTGTCAGGCGCGGGGATGTGATCCTCATCATCGCCGGTGTCCCGTTCGGGATCGGTGGACAGACGAATTTCCTGAAACTGCACCGCATTGAAGATACCAATTAGGGCTGTTTGCTCGCGGTCCGCTGGAATACCGCTGGCTGATAAGGGAAGCTGAAATCAAAAGAGGGAGATGCAGCATGGCATCTCCCTCTTTTGCGTTACCGGACGGTTTAATAATCCTCACTATCCACAAATTCCAGCGACTCTGTCTGCTGAGAGGCTTGTGCTGAGGATGATGACCCACGGCTGACAGAATCACGGGTCACACTGCGGCGTCTGGGGCGCGAAACAGCCATCGTCGATTCGGTATAGCCTGTGCCAATGTCGACACCCATCGGATCGGTATTATAGACAGGCTGGCCGGTGGCGCAGAATGGGCAGATATTCCATGCCAGTTCCAGTGTCTTGCCACAGGCCACACACGGCTTTTTCAGTTTGGTATGGCAGTTCGGGCAAAGCTGCCAGTTGGTCTGCGTGCGCTGTCCGCATCCGGGGCAGTTTGGTTTCTCTTCGATTTCCTGAAGCAGCGCTTCTTCTTCAAGTGACCGCTCATATGCTTCCCCAAGGGTTTCACGCGGGCGCAGCATGAGATAGATCAGCAGACCCGGCAGTGTGAGAATGGCGACAAGCAGCGCCGCCTGTAACTGCGCCAGCCGGTCCCGTGAACGGGCGCGCATATCGCGGAAGGTCCATATCACCATCGCCAACCAGAAGGCAACGACGACCACACCCCCATAGATGAGTATGATCAGGACGATATTGTCGATATTTTCCATATTGAGTTCGGGCATGCTGATCGCTTTTTCCAGTTTCCTGCTGATCGGTATTCTGCCTTGTGCAGCGATCATCCGTGCACTGATCTGATAATCGCCGGCTGCTGGCTACCTGGTTATGATAACAGTGCAGCGGGATGTTGGAAAGCAGATCCTGCGAATCAGGTGCCGGTAGTGTGCTGTCAGCATACTACCGGCGTTCTTTCAGGCTTTTCCGACCAGAATGACGACTGAACGGGGCGCGAGATGATAGCTGCGGTCATCCAGAAGCGGAGTTTCGCTGCCCGGTTCACAGATCGTATGCGGAGCAGGGCGGTCTGTATCGGCGAAAAGATACCAGCGCATATGACGCGGCAGCATCGGCAGTTCGAACTGATGCGGCAGCCAATCCATATTGGCTGCGACATAAATATAATCATCTTCGCCCTGCGGTTCCCATGTATGCCTGCCGCATAACATGAACGCCAGCGCGTGATTATCCGCTGACCAGTTTGTCTGCCACGCCTGCGTACTATGCCAGCTAATGTCCGGGTAGCCGCTCTGGATACTATCCCGATGCTGAAAATGTTCACGGTGACGCAGGGCAGGATGTGCCTTGCGGAAGGCGATCATGCGCTGGAAGAAGGTGAAAATATCCTGATTCTGCTCGATTTTTCCCCAGTCGAACCAGTTCAGCTCATTATCGTGACAGTAGGTGTTGTTATTGCCGTGCTTGGTATGGGCGATTTCATCCCCGCTCAGGATCATCGGTACACCCTGACTGACCATCAGCAGGGCGATCGCATTCCTGACCATTTTGCGCCGTAAACGGTTAATCGCTTTATGTTCGATTTCGCCTTCGACACCACAGTTCCAACTGTAGTTGTCGTCGGTGCCGTCGCCATTATTTTCACCGTTGGCGTAGTTGTGTTTGTGATTGTATGAAAACAGGTCCATCAGTGTGAAGCCGTCGTGACAGGTGATGAAGTTGATGGACGCCGCTGTCCCGCGTGTATGGTACAGGTCTGGTGAACCCTGAATACGTTCTGCCGCTTCCCACACCATCCCTTTCTCACCTCTGAGAAATCGGCGCAGGGTGTCGCGGTATTTGCCATTCCATTCCGCCCAGCGGCCATACGCCGGGAAGGTCCCGACCTGATACAGCCCGCCTGCATCCCATGCTTCTGCGATCAGTTTGACATTTGCCAGTACCGGATCACAGGCCAGCATTTCCAGCAGTGGGGGATTGGACAGCGGCATTCCGAGCTGATCACGGCCCAGAATTGAGGCGAGATCGAAGCGAAAGCCGTCGATGTGATATTCTGCCACCCAGTAGCGCAGGCATTCCAGTACGATATTGCGTACCACTGGATGATTGCAGTTCATGGTGTTACCCGTGCCGCTGAAGTTCAGGTAAGAGCCATCCGGGGCCAGCATGTAATAGGTCTTGTTGTCGAGTCCCCGAAACGAGATCGTATGGCCTTTTTCATTGCCTTCGGCGGTGTGATTAAAGACGACATCCAGAATGACTTCGATCCCATGGTGATGCAATTCCTTCACCAGTGTCTTGAACTCATCGACCTGCATTCCGAATTCACCTGTGGCAGCATATCCTGCCTTGGGTGCGAAGAATCCGACCGTGCTGTATCCCCAGTAATTGATCAGCCGTTCACCCGTGATGGGATTATGACGATCATATTCCCATTCATCGAATTCGAAGATCGGCATCAGTTCGATACAGTTTACGCCCAGCGATTTCAGATAGGGGATCTTCTCGCGGATGCCGCTGAAGGTCGCCGGGAAGCGTACACCCGATGAGGGATGAGCCGTGAAACCGCGCACATGCATCTCGTAGATGACCAGATCCTGAATCGGGATGTTGGGTGGACGGTCATTCCCCCAGTCGTAATCGTCGAAGATGACCTGTGAGCGATGGGTATAGGGGCGGTCATCATCCGGTGGGCGGCCCCAGACTTCGCGTCCACTGATCGCTTTGGCATAGGGGTCGAGCAGGATCTTACCCGGATCGAACCAGTGGCCTTTATGAGGCTCGTACTGGCCGTCCATGCGATAGCCGTATTCGAAAGCCAGTTCAGCCAGATCCAGTCCGTAGACGGTCATGGCGAAGATCGTCCCGACCTTGAACCCTTCCTGAAATGGGATTTCGACAAAGGGTTCTTCTGCCCCTTTTTCGAACAGGACAAGAGTACACGCGGTAGCATGCTGCGAAAAAACGGCGAAATTGACGCCGCCGTTGGGGACGATGGTCGCGCCGAGCGGGTAGGGGCGTCCGGCACGCAGCATGAAATCACCATAGGCATGTGTGGGATGACTATCGATGCGATCAGAATATGCAGTTGTCGTCATACGCTTACCGATTTACCTTAGCCCGGCATTTCTGAGATCAGTCGCAGTCCCTGTTCGCGGTCTTCTGCGATGGTGAACAGCTCCAGAAAGCCTGTAATGTCCATAATGGCATGGACTTCTTCTGTCAGTCCCATGAGGACCATGGAACGCTGATTTTCCCTGACACGGCGATAGAGCAGCAGCAGCATCCGCAGGCCAGCGCTGCTCAGGAAGGCCACGCGGCTCATATCGAGCAGCACGTGGAGACCGTCGCTGGCGGCTTTCAGGATGGGAGTCTGGATGCTGGATGTGGAAGCGGCATCGAGCCGACCTTCAATGGAGATAACTGCGGTAGGATGATGAATTTCGATAAAGGCATTCATACGTTGTTACACTTTAGCCAATCTATAGTAGCAATAGGTTTATAATAGGTAAATAAGCAATCGCATCAAATATTACACAGTCTAACTAAACATCGCCAGTTGGCGTTTGTCAACCGATGAAACCGGAATTTCGGAAGAAATTTACAGGATTTTTCTGTCTCCGGTTCATTAATCTCAATTATAAATTCACCTTTTGTTCATGTAAAGGGATGTTAAGCAATTAAAAAGACACTCGGCTGAGTGTCTTTTTGGGCATGGATATGATATTAGTTAACTGGCGTCATCCAGATATTCGACTGCGTTTTCGAGAATCAGATCTGCATCGGTGAAGAGCGTCTCGCGGGTGACAGGTACATCAATTATCGGGGTGATGCCCCGGCCTTCGATATGAATCTCCTGATCCACGTTCACTGAGCGTGTGACGGTGAAGCGAATCGTCATTCCCAGCGGCATCAGGAAATCCTCAACGCCGCCGCCCAATCCCGCAGTGGGATATGAGCCGATAATCGCGGCACGATCCTGTAAGGTCATATCGTACGCGAATCGCTCACAGGCGCTGGCGCAGTTTGGCCCGACCAGGACAGCAATCGCACCGTCATAACGCAGATTCTCTGGCGGCGGGAAGAACTTCGACTCGCTGTCCATGTCAAGGAAAAACTCACCGGTTTCGCGGTTGTAGGCGCTGCGATAACCCAGCACCAGTGGTTCATGGAAGAAGTACGCAGCCATCTGATCAGCAAGGAAACCGTTACCGCCGCCGTTTTCGCGCATATCGATCACCAGCCCGCGAATCTGCTGGTTGTTGAGCGTCTCAATCATGCGTTCCCATAACTGAATGCTCAGGGCGCGGTTATCGAAGAAGCTGTAGATCTTGACATACACATAGCCATTATCCATCAGATGATATTCGACCGGCAGTTCAAATCCGGTCTGGTTGGGGCCAGTTTCGAAGATATAAAAGAGGCTGTCCAATTCATCTGAGGTGCGGAGATCCGCTGTAGTGGGCTGGCTGTCACCTTCGTTCTGATAAGTGATCGCGATATCTCGCGTATCAAGTGTGAAACGCATGGCATACCGGGCCTGTGCCAGCCGACGATTATGTGACGTGCTGTAGGTTTCGGCAAATGGCTTCACCCGTGAAACGTGATCACTGACGGCCAGTCCATTGACCTCAAGGATCTCGGTGCCGACGCCGATCCCTTCACGGTCAGCGGGGCTGCCGGGCTGCACATAGACTACATAGGCGCGCTGATCATCGGTTTCAGCGATTACGATGCCGATGCCACGGCTGATCTGATAAAGAAAGCGCTGCTGGTAGGGAGAGAAGGGGCCGATATTGATGTGTCCATCCGGCAGTGACCAGATGATGTCGGCCAGTGTATCGAGATAAAGCTGCTCATCATCATTTGCATCAGCCTCTTCGAAGTGGCTGCGATATTTGGCCGAGATCGCATCCCAGTCGATCTGCTTCAGTTCCGTGAATGCGTATTCGCGGCTGAATTTGTCGATCATCGCATCAAAGGCTTCGGTGAACGACATGCCGGAGAAATCCGTCAACACGCTGCTCTCCGGCTCGATCAGATCGACCACCTGACGACGCGAACGGTCAAAGGTGAAGGGTTCGGTCTCGAGATCGACGATGCTGTAACCCTGAGGGATAGTGACAATCGGATCATCTTCTGTGAAGAGCAGGCCATCTGGCCCGAAGCCAGAGGGGAAGCCCTGATTCTCTTCCGGCGCGAAGATCAGGAATTTGCCGCCGATGATCTCACGCAGTCTTTCGGGATTTTCACTGATGCGGGTTGAGGCATAGGCTGTGGACCATCCACCGCCGCTCTGGTCGCGTTCTTCCAGAAATGGGTCGCCCCATGTATTATCCCAGTAGGCGATGGCAAAGACCATCACCCCGGTATCCTCTTCGCTGTTCTGATCGACATCTCGCAGCGAACCCTGCGGTTCGATGGGTAGGGCAACGCTGTAAGTGAAGGGTGACTCGTAGAAATTAGAGGTGATCTGGCCGAGCGTCTGTGATGCCAGCGGGAACAGAAAGCCCTCATCACGGTCTACAAAACCCGCCTGATCTTCCAGAATGACCATGGGTTGAGTCACACCGCTGGTGAAGAACGGATTGGTATAAACCACTTCACCGGTAATCGAGACTGGTCCCCCTTCATCATTGATGACCTGAGCAGGCGGAAAGTCCTGTGCATAGAGATCAAGGGTGCTGAAGAGTGAAATTACGCTTACAATGCAAAACAGTGCAAATGCTTTCATTGAAAGTCCTGTTTCCTTTCCGAGTTTCCAACCATCTTAAACAATTATGACCGTAAATGTAAATTTTCCTGTCGTCCTGTAAATACTCTCATTTATACGTTTGTCTGTCTACACCGCTTGCCACAATGATCACCATAAGGGAGAACGAGATATGAGCTGTCGTGCAAGAATTCGCGGTATCCCGGAAATGCCTGCAATCCGAGAGGTGAATGTTCGGTCAGGGGCGCAGATCAGCGCGCCGCTGCTGTTTAAGGCCCCGGTTGGGCTGGCGGAATTACCCGTGCTGGAAATTCAGCCTGATGCGGCTGGTGCCCATTTCAAAGGCAAGGTCTATCAGTGGCTGCGCCTGCGCTTCCCGGATCAGCAGGAAGGCTGGATTCGGGATGATCTGCTGGAGATCACAGGGCCGTGTGCTGCCTTTGGATACGGCGATTTACAGCAGTATGCATTCGCCTTTACGCAGAATTATCAGCCTACCGCACAGGCGGCTTCCGCGTCCTCCACTGCTAACCCTGCTGATACCGGGACACAGACGCCTCCTCTCCAGTCTGCACCCCATCATCCTGTGCCGCAGCCATTGCCACAGCCGACGTCGGAGCCTGTGCCTGCTGGCAGTGACACCCCATCGTTTGGCGAGCTGATAGATCATCCGGAGCGCGTCCGCAAGGCGGCATTCGAAGTCACGGCGGCATTTGAAGGACACGGTTATGCCGCCTATCAGAATTATGATCGCGGCATTATCAGCTATGGCCGGTTTCAGTTCGCCCTGACAGGTGGCCTGCCGACAGTCATCGAGCGCTATGCCATGCAATCTGGAAGCCCAATAGCGCAGCAGGTGGGGGCGTATCTGGCCCGTGTGAGATCACGGGATGAGAGTCTGCGTCAGGATCTGCGCCTGCGTGACCTGTTGATCGCGGCGGCAGAAGATCCTGTGATGCGAGCTGTTCAGGATCAGACTGCAACGGAACTGTACTGGAATCGCGTGCTGGAAGTCAGTGTGCGTCCGCGTGGGATTCAAAGCCCGCTGGCGCTGGCGATGCTGTTCGACATTGGCATTCAATACGGCGTGATGCATGGGCTGATCGGCACTGCTGAGCAGAAGCTGGGCGTGCCGGGTAAGTCGAAGCTTGAGAATAACGGCATCCGTGAACAGCAGTTGATGCTCGAAGTGGCACGGATACGCAAGCATGGACTGTATGCGCAGGCGGAGCGCGAAAATCTTCCCGGTCTGCGTCCGCGTGCTGATTTCTGGCTGGAGCGCATCTCCAGTGAAGACTGGGCTTTTGTGGGCGATGCCGACGGTAATGTGATCATTAACGGTCGGCGTGTGCAGATCCGCAATCCGAAATAGGCAGCGGCTGCCGAGTGGAAAATATACAGCAGACTTCAGATCGTTTCCCGGTGGTTGTGATTGGCGCAGGGCTGGCGGGACTGGTGGCGGCGGCGCATCTCTGCGAGCGTGGGATTCCGGTCATCGTGCTGGAAGCCTCATCCCTGTGGGCGGGTGGACGGCTCTGCGGTGGAGATGATGACCAGTTCGAGTATGACGGTCGGCGCTGGTCATTCAAGCCTGATCACGGTGTTCATGCGGTGTGGGGAAATTATGTCAATTTTCGGGAAGTGCTGAAGCGGTTTACATCGGTTGAGCTGCATCCCTCACAGGGTGAGGAATGGATAAACCGATGGGGGCGGGCTGTGCGTGTCTTCGAAGCAGGTAGTGTCGTGCGGTCGCGCTGGTTTCCGGCCCCGTTTCATTATCTTCAACTGTTGTTTCGTCCGCGCTTCTGGCTGACGATCAACCCGCTTGATTTTCTCTCGCTTCCGGGCGTGCTGTTCAGCATCCTGTGGACGGTGGGTTTCGACCCGTTCCGGGAGAAAATTGCGCTGGATGGGCTGATGCTGTCGGATTACTTCCGTGGCTGGACGCCGAATCTGCGGGCGACGTTCACCGGTGTGGCGACTAATCTGCTGGCCGCGCCGAAAGAGACGATCAGCCTGACCTCATTTGTCGCGGCACTTCGGTTTTATACCATGCTGCGCAAGGATGCATGGACGGTGGAATACTTCCCCGGTAATTCTGACGACACCCTGATCCAGCCGCTGATCGATTACATCGAACAGCACGGCGGCAGGATTGTTTACGGCGCGACTGCCGTGCGACTGGAAGGGGGTGACCATCAGTGGCGTGTGGTCTTTGAAGATGATCCGAAGCGGGGACCGCGCAGCCTGTATGCTGATCAGGTGATTATGGCGCTGCACGCCCCCGGTGCGAAGCGTCTGCTGACAGACAGCCCGGCGCTGTCCGCTGCGGGTGACATTCGCTATCCGCCAGCACTCAGGACGACGGTTGTCCGACTGTGGTTCAACCGACAGCCGCGCACGGGGGCATCCGGTGGGATGTGTACCGGCGATTTTCAGATCGATAACTTCTTCTGGCTGCATCAACTGTATGACGAATTCGCTGAATGGAAAGCTCAGGGCGGAAGCGCGGTTGAGGTCCACATCTACGGATCGGAGAAGCTGCTTGATCAGCCAGACGAGAATCTGCTGATTTTGGCGATCAATGAAATCCAGTATGCTTTTCCGGAGTTGAAAGGGGCGTTTATTCATGGTGTCGTGCGCCGTAACAGCCGCATTCACACCCAGTTGCGCGTCCCGACTGAAGATTCCTTATGGGTGGAGACGCCGTGGCCCGGTCTGCTGGCCTGTGGAGACTGGATTGGGTATGACACGCCGTCGCTGTGGATGGAACGCTCAACCGTAACAGGGATCGCGGCGGCCAATGTAGTGCTTGCGGCACATGGGCTGGAACCGCACGCCATTCTGAAGCCGAAAGCTCCGGAACCGCTGGTCAGAGGACTGGTCGTGCTGACGAATGCTGTCCGCTGGCTGCTGGCCCCGCTGATCCGCCTGCTGCGTAAGCGCCGCCGGGTAATATAGGCTGCCCTGACTGCTGACCGTATCAGAAGACAAAAAACAGGGGATGCACCTGAAAAGGTGCATCCCCTGTTTTTCGCCAGGTACCGGATTTATGCGGCACTGGTCAGCGGCATCGGATCAGACGGACGGTTGATGATCAGGCGCAGCACCAGCGCAATGACCATGGCAATCGCGACGCCAATGGCGAACAGTGCGACAGTCTGAACCTCACTGTGACGCGAATAGATCCAGAATGTCGCCCATGCGATCACCAGTGCATAGGCGATGTCGCGATTGCGAAAGATCATGATCAGGCCCAGCACACCCGTGATGACCAGCATGATGGCTGTCCAGATTTCAGGGGCGATCCCGAAACCATCCCAACCTGCATCACGCAGGACGTAGGCGGCATTCGTCACGGTGGCGGCGGTGATCCAGCCGAGATAGATGCTGAAAGGGACGTGCACCAGCAGCTTATCACGCAGGTCCAGCGCGATGCGACCGATCCCCAGCCGCAGGTAGATGGCGATCAGTGTTGCCAGCAGGCCGAGCATCATAATCATGCTCAGGACAAACTGCTCGTACTGGAAGCTGGCGATCCAGCCGATGTTGAAGATACACGTGACCACGAACAGCCAGCCCAGCCGCTCGATATGTGGGTTATCGCGCTGTGCAGGCAGGATCTGGTAAATCGCAAAGCCAAACAGCAGCAGATAGATCACGCCCCAGATCGAAAAGGCGGTGTTCGCAGGGAAGTACAGCAGTTCGGGATAGCGATTTGCGATCTCTGCGTTAGTGCCTGCGCCAAAACCGAGCGACGGAATCTGCGACAGTGTGTTAAAAGCGACAGTGATCAGAAAAGCGATCAGATTGATGATCCGGCGCACCGGGATACGACCCATGATGCAGTCTCCTGTAATATGGTTAGCACTGCTAAGAATGTGCCTGCATCATATCACAGGATAAATAAAATCCAGCCCGGATGAGTGAGTTTTCACCCATCTATTAGCAGACATTTAGCTGTTCTCGCGCTGGGAGGCCTGTGGTTTGCGTGCGCTGTCGATCATGGTGCGGACGCGGTCCGCAACCATATCAATTGCCACCGTGTTAAATCCGCCTTCAGGGATAATCACATCGGCATGGCGCTTGCTGGGTTCAACGAATTCCATGTGCATAGGGCGGACGTTATTCAGATACTGTGAGATGACCGACTCAACCGTGCGGCCCCGCTCGGCAATATCGCGCTGAAGGCGGCGGATGAAGCGCAGGTCGGCATCAGTATCCACAAAGATCCGGATGTCGAATAATTCACGCAGCTTAGGTTCCCACAGGATCAGAATCCCTTCGACCAGAATGATGGGATTGGGTGTGACGCGGATGGTGTCAGAGGTGCGGGCATCGCGTGTGAAATCGTAAACGGGGATCTCAACAGGCTCATAATTCTGAAGCCGCTGGATATGCTGGATCATCAGGTCTGTATCCAGCGAGTTGGGATGATCAAAGTTGATGGCACGGCGCTGATTGGTGTCGAGGTGACTCAAATCCTTGTAGTAGGCATCATGGGGCAGATAGGCGATGTGTTCCGCTCCAATACGCTGGAGCAGCGATTGTGAGACGGTCGTTTTCCCCGACCCGGTCCCACCGGCGACGGCGATGGTGAAAGGGGCTTGTGTGCGCGGTTGTTTCATCATAACTGACTCCCATTGCTGTCAGGTGCTGAACGTGTCAGCAGGTAGAGTGTATTTGAATATTCGGAAAACTGCTTTGAATCTTATGAAAAAGCCGGACAACGCTGGAAGATTGCTTACGCCCATGTGACATAGGCCGCCAACAATCCATCATGCAAAACAGGCGGGCAGCAATATACAAAACGCCTACCTTTAAGAAAATAAAGGCAGGCGTTTTGCATAATATTCAAGCCACCCGTGGGAGTTGAACCCACAACCTATCGCTTACGAAGCGATTGCTCTGCCATTGAGCTAGGGTGGCGCTTCACCATGAGTATAGTATAGCAGACGGGTAAATTCACCTGCAAGATTGAATTTCCCTCAACTGTGGTGGATTTTGCCGAAAAACGACTAAATGCGTGGTACTCGCGGCAGGACATTACAGACGACTTCATAATTGCTGGTCCCAAGCGCCTGCGCGATGTCATCGGCGCTGATAGTTTCGCCATTCTGCGTCCCCATCAGGACGACTTCATCTCCAATGGCGACATCCGGGATATGAGATACCTGGATCGTCGTTTTCTCCATGCTGACGCGTCCGATGACCGGCGCACGCTTGCCACGAAC
This sequence comes from uncultured Anaerolineaceae bacterium, assembly GCA_964395665.1. GTDB lineage: Bacteria > Chloroflexota > Anaerolineae > Aggregatilineales > Phototrophicaceae > JAEZAF01. Next base: position 97,653 of record CAYNDH010000001.1, on the reverse strand, counting down.
CAACACTTCCGTCCAGTGATGAGGGGCGCGGCGAAAACCGTCTCCATAGCCAATAGGCAGGACGGCGATCCGCTCGTCGGTGTGTGTATGGTACGTATTGCCATAGCCGACCGCATGACCAGCGGGCAGCGTCTTGACCTGTGCGACGACGGTTTTCCACTGCATGACCGGGCGAAGCTGCGACGGCACACGCACCTGATCTGACGGATTCAGACCGTATGTGGCAATCCCGCAGCGCACCATGTTGAAATGATAGCCGGGGGCCGATAGCGTAGCGGCGCTGTTGGCGGCATGGATATAGCGGAAATCCATATCAGCCGCCCTGAGATGCTGTACGACTGCTTCAAAAGTGCGGGCCTGCGCAGTGGTGTGAACCGGATCTTCATCGGCTGCCGAGAAATGGGTATAGAGACCTTCGACATTCAGATTTGAACACTGACTTAGTGCTGCAAGCAGACGCTCCACTTCATGAGGCAGCACACCGAGACGGCCCATGCCGGTATCAAATTTGACATGTACACGGAGCTGCCGCTGATGCTCGCCTGCGATCTGATTATAGACTGCTGCCAGTTCGATGTCGTACAGCGACAGGGTGAGATCATGCAGGACGGCCTGGCGGATGCCTTCAGGCGGGATATAGCTGAGGACCAGAATAGGCGCACTGATGTCGTGACTGCGCAGGTCCAGTGCTTCGTCCATGTTCGCGACTGCGAGATACTCCGCGCCATTGGCAAGCGCGATGCGGCTGGCCGTGACCGCGCCATGACCGTACGCATTCGCCTTGACTGCGATCATCAGGGTGACCTGATCACCTGCGATCTGTTTCAGTGCACAGACATTGGAAGCCAGCGCCGCTGTATCAATCTCAACCCACGTCGGGCGGTAACGGGTGGTGGTGTCTTCTGTAAGTAACGGATTTGCCTGATTGTTCATGGTTTATACGGTTCGGTTTGACAGAATATAAAAATAATTCAGTACCGCACACATGTGAGCATATAGCAGTAATTGCACCATGTCTGCTGCTACCACTATACAACTAAAAAGCCGGTACAGGTATGCTGTCCGGCTTCATAGCGCGTTCGAAACCAAAGCTTACATCAGCGTCTCCGCCCCGGATTCACGGAATCCGCAGGCGCTGACCCGTATAGATGCGGTTCAGGTTCAGGATGCCATTCGCTTCGGCCAGATCATAAACATTGACGCTGAATGCCCGTGAGATGCGGAACATGGTATCACCCCGCTGCACGGTATAATAGTGACTGGTCGGGGGAATCGGCTGTGGGGCGGGTGGCTGCGGTGATGGGGCCGGCGGAAGAGGCACCGTGACGGTCGTCCCCGGGATCACCAGCACCTGACCGGCGTGAATGTAAAATCCGCCAGCTTCCAGATTATTGGTCTCCACAAGCTGTGCCACCGTCACACCGAAGCTGTTCGCGATGCTGGTGAGGGTATCACCGGGGCGGATGGTGTAGGACTGTGCCGGGCGTGTATAGGTGACATGTGCCGGGATGACCAGCACCTGACCGGCGTAAATCCGGTTCGGATTTGAGATGTTATTGGCGACGGCGATATCATACCACGTCGTCCCATAGCGGGCGGCGATTTTTGCCAGCGTATCACCGCGCTGGACGACATAGGTATAGGACTGCTGCGCCTGGACGGAGAAGGTGGTCACAAGCAGGACAAATACCAGTGAAAAGACGAGACTGACGAGCCGATGATTCCTGGGCATGTAAACCTCACGGGCGCTTGCAGTGGACAATACAGAAATTATACGTCGGTTAACCATCCGAGCAAAGTCTGTTCACCGTTTGAGGATCGTGT
>CAYNDH010000001.1:0-95729 GCA_964395665.1 uncultured Anaerolineaceae bacterium | reverse complement strand
TTTTCTCGCTCGATGCACTTAATAATCACTGCCGCAGCGCAGACACTGACCATTATAGAAACCCACCCCCGAACCACATGTGCGGCAGGGTCGCTGGGTGTTCTCGCCGTACAGTGCTGCCATATGCGGGATAGGATAGCGATTGGTGCCGCGTGAATTGGGCAGCACCGAGCCGCACTGCTCACAGTAAAAGGCGTTGTAATTCGGTGCCCGGCTGATATAGCCGCAGCCGGGGCAGTATGTGCGCTGTGGATCGACCAGCAGCGCCTGCCGGTATTCGTTCAGCCGGTTCAGGATCTCATGAACATGCAGTGCATAGACATCTGCCGAGAGGCGGCTGGCATTTCCGGTCAGCATCCCGATCAGGACGTTGCGATCATCAAAGACAGGGCCGCCGCCAATATCTGGCAGTTCGCGAATGGTGGTCGGAATCCAGTGGGGTTTGAGATCGCGTCGGGTGGCGCGTATCCGCCCGCGTATCGGCCCGCCGTGATGTGAACCGGCGCTGATTTCGATATTATCCGGCAGTCTGCTGATACTGGTCATGGGGAGAATCTGCGTCAGATTGATCTCCACCCGTACCAGTGCCAGATCAACATCACTGTAAGACCGGATCACTCGTCCGATCACCTGACGACTGCCATTCAGACTGATTGTGACATTCTCCAGGCCATCGACGACACGGCGGGTAGTCGCCACGATCCCATCCTGCGTGATGAAGAAGCCAGTTCCCAGCCCATTGGGTCCGTCCATAATGCCGACGGTGTGATAGAAGGTCGGGTTCTGGCGTGCTGGATCAGGGGACAGGGTCGGCGGTGGTGGCGGCGTAAGCGGTCTGGCGGTGGGCAGCGGGGGGGGCGACATCAAAGTTGGCGCGGCGGCATCGGCTGGCGTGCTCAGCGGCGTGACGACGATCGGCTGGGCCGGGTTAATGGGAGTGCCCGGTATCGCATTTGTCATCAGCGCTTCCAGCCGCTGCCGTGCCTGAACATTATTCGGGTCTGCTGACAGCGCCTCGTTGTAGCACTGCATCCTGAAGGTTGGGTTCTGGTCGGTTTCCGCAAGCGAGACATAGATGACGGCCCGCATTGCCGGTGTCAGCGTATTGTCCATCAGGGCGATCCGAAGCAGTCGGGCACCTTCATCCAGATTTCCGTCGTTGATGGCCTGCAGGCCGTGCTGCATCTTGCGTATACCAGACATGATGTCTTCCTCAATATGGCTTGAACAGGAAACAGCGGTACAGCGGTGATCAGACAGTATTCCGATTCGGCGGTATTGCTTCGTGAACCGATCGCTAGCGGCGGATGTCTCACATCTCCCTGTCGCGGTCGATCAGGGACCACAGACGCTCAAGCAGATAAGGATAGCGCATACTGTGATCTACCAGCACCATGGTCAGCAGGAACAGCGAAACGATCAGGTATACAATCGGCGAATTGGCTGGCAGCGGCTGGAACTCGAACAGATGCGGCAGCATGTAAAAAGATAATATCGTCAGTGCGGTGGTCACGCCACTGATCAGCACGACGCGCCAGTAACGGATAAACGAGCGCGGCTGTGAGATCTCGACACCCTGAACATTCCAGACGATCAGCATACTGTACAGACAGATGAAAATCGTGATGGCACTGCGCGCAAACATCAGATCCTGACCGCTGTGCATATAAGCCGCAAGGAAGAGCAGCGCCAGCGCGACCGCACCCAGCAGGCCGCCGGTGATCACATAGTCGATCACATCCCGACGGAAGCGCTCGATGAATTTTGGACGGATGATATTCAGTGCGATGAAACCGGCTGGCATGTTCACTGTGCCAAACGCCGCCCAACTGATCTGCACCGGCGTGATCGGGAAGGGCAGCATCATAAAGCCGACGAAGAGGAACAGCAGCATGTTGTACATGTTCTTCGTCAGGAAGACCTTCGTCGTCCCGTAAATCGTCTGTGTGATCTCACGGCCTTCGCGGAAGGCCAGTGGCAGTGTGGACATGGCATTATTCAGCAGGACGATATCGGCCACATCCTTGCTGATCTGTGTGCCGTCATTCATCACGATCGCAAGCTGAGAGGCTTTCAGCGCTGGGACATCATTCACGCCGTCACCCACCATGGCGACGTATTCACCCTGTTTCTGGAGTGAATTGACGATGCGCTGTTTGGTGTCTGGCTCGATCCGGGCGAAGACGCTGGCCTGCTGCACGACTTTATCGAATTCATTGTCCGGCATGGCGTCAAGCTCGGTGCCGGTGTAGGCGACTTCCGCATTCATGCCGGACTGTGAAGCGATTGAGCGCACCGTCTCGATATTGTCGCCGGAGATGACCTTGAGCCTGACGCCTAACTCATTGAAATCCTGAAGCGTGACCTGAATATCTTCACGCAGGCTGTCGCTCATCACGATCAGGCCAAGCGGATGCACCTGACCGTTCAGATCGGTCGGTGGCTGGTCCGGCAGATGCGGCATACTGCCAAAGGCAATTACCCGCATCCCCTGAGTCGACAGGTCATAGGCGGCGGATCTGGTCTCCTGATCCTGAAGCAGGCGTTCCGGCGCACCAAGGACATAGGCGGCATCCTCAAATTCGATCGCGCCCCATTTGCGGGCCGATGTGAACGGGATTTCCCGCGCTTTCTGTTTGAGCTGCTGGCCGATCTGGTCGGGCGCGACATGCGCGGCGACTGCATTCGCCGTACGGTTCTGATAAGACAGATTGCCGACGTACTGATAGAGATCGCTGTGCAGTTCCTGAAGTCTGACCCCGTTAAGCGGGATGATCTCGGTAACGGCGAGTTTGTTCTGGGTGAGCGTGCCGGTTTTATCGAAGCACAGAACCGTCACATTCGCCATCGACTCAACAGCATTAACACGCTGTATCAGCGTTTTGTGCATGCTGATCTTGACTGCGCCGATTGTCAGCGACAGGATCGCGACGAGCACCAGACCCTGCGGCACAAGGCTGGTGACAAAGACCACGCAGGTGCGGATCAGGTTCAGCGTGTTCAGGTTCTGCAGATAACCGGCTACCAGCAGCATCGGCGCCATGATGAACATCAGCAGCACCGAGATCTCCACGATGATCACCAGTTTGCGCTGGGTCGGCGTCAGGACATTTTTATAGGCTTTGGCAATAACGGACAGCTTATTGATCGCGCTGTCCTTCCCGACCTGTGTGGCGATCATCGTCCCGCTGCCAGCGATGCAGAATGAACCGGAATAGAGCGGATCATCGGTATTCTTCAGGACCGCATCGGATTCACCCGTTAACTGCGACTCATCAAGTTCCAGCGCATCGGCTTGCAGCACGCGCCCATCGACGACAATCCGGTCACCCGGCTCGATCGCGATGATGTCATCCAGTACAATCTGCTTTAACGCGATCGACTGGATGTGACCATCACGCCACACGCGCACCTGCTGAGCGGCGAGTGATGCCATCTGGTCCAGCTTCCGCTTGGCGTTGATTTCCTGAATCATGCCCAGAAAGGCATTGGTGACGACGCTGAAGCCAGAGAAAAACACTGTTCCATAATCACGCAGCAGCAGGACGAGCAGCAGCAGGGTAAAAAGGACGATATTAAACAGATTGAAGATGTTATCGCGGAAGATCTGCCAGTAGCTGCGGCCTACGCGTGCTTCAAAATCGTTTGTCTGTCCGCGTCTGACCCGTTCAGCAACTTCAGCGGCTGTAAGACCTGTAATACTGTGTTGTGCCACGCACAATCCTTACTTTATATACCAATCAGAAACAGCGAATCATTCCAAAGATTGGCTGAGAGATACATTCCTGTCATGGGTTCCTTTGGAACTTCACACAGGATTTTAGTGTAGAACATCCAAAATCCCAATAAGGTTTCTCTAAAAATGGACTTCTGTGTTGTCGAAAGCCGGAAGCAGCCGGTAGCATGAGCATATTTCATGAGCTTGTTCGTACTGCCATTGGTCTCATCTGCCGGGCGGGTTTGAAAAGGTTGTGTCGAATTGCAGACAACAGATGCACAACAGCAGGTGCGCCGCGTCCTGATCATCACACTGATCCTGAATCTGCTGGTTGCAGCGGCAAAAATCGGGATTGGTTCACTGGTCGGCGCGCTGTCGATTACCGCTGACGGCTTTCATTCGCTGGCCGATGGTGCTTCCAATATTGTCGCTTTGGTGGGAAGTGCAGCCGCTAACCAGCCCCCGGATGAACAGCACCCTTACGGGCATCAGCGTTTCGAGACGATTGCTGCGATGGGGATCGGCCTGCTGCTGTTCTTTACGGCATGGGAAACACTCGGCGGCGTCGTGGAGCGTTTGCAGGGTGGAGAGCCGCCGCAGGTGAGCGCACCGGTGCTGATTGTGCTGGTGATCACACTGCTCGTCAATATCGGCGTCAACCGTTATCAGATCCGCGAGAGTCAGCGTCTGAATTCGCAGTTACTGGAAGCAGACGCCGCCAATACCGGTGCCGATGTCTTTGTGACGCTGTCGGTGATGGCGGGAATGCTGCTGATGCTGGCATTTGAACTCTACTGGATTGATATTGTCGCGGCGCTGGCCGTAACGGTGCTGATCGCGCACGCCGCATGGCAGATCGTACAGCGCACGGGGAGTGTTCTGGTGGATACCGCACCCTTTGCCCCCGATGTCATCCGGCAGGCCGCAGAGCAGGTGGTAGATGCGAAGCGTATCGAGCAGATCCGCAGCCGTGGCTCAAAACAGGCCGCGTATATTGATATGGCCGTGGTGACGGAACCGCAAACCACGGCTGAAGAAACTGCGCTGACTGCAAGACTGCTCGAAAATCATCTGCGGGACTTGTTTCCCGGTGTGCAGGAAGTCTGGGTGGATTTTATCCCGGCAGATTCGAAGCAGCGCGAAACAGAGGATTACCGGGCGGTGGTGATGCGGCTGGCGGCATCGCTTGGGCTTTCGGCACATCATATCTATATGAATAACGCTGAAGGTGGCCGGGTGCTGGAAATGCATGTCGAAGTGGAATCGCAGCAGACACTGGCCGAAGCGCATCAGAGCGTCAGCCAACTGGAAGCGATGGTGCGCGTTCAGCTTGCGGATATTGTCGATGTGATCACGCATATCGAACCCGTCACCGATATGCCGGATATTTCGGCAGAGCAGACCGCCAGATTCAGGCAGATGCGTGGGCGGGTTTATCATCTGCTGCGAGCACACTTTACTGAGATTGACTGGCATCATCTCCAGTTACATTCACAGCCGCGTGGCATTGGACTGACACTTCATGCCGGGATTCCCGATGTGCTTTCAGTGGCAGAGGCGCATGATCTGGCGGCAGCGGCGGAACGCATCCTGCGGGAAAAGATCAGCGGGCTGGACCGCGTGACCATTCACACGGAGCCGCTTCCGGATCGGCGTTCGTGGCCCGATTCGCCAGAATAGGATTAGTGCGTCAGGATCAGGTTATTTCCGGGTTCTTTTTCACCATTGATCAGGGGCAAAAAGAGCAGATGCAAAGGCAGACGAAATCATGAAACGGGATCAACTTCTGGAAACACTGCAAACCAGCCCGGATGTCGATGTGCTGATTATCGGCGGTGGGATTAACGGCATCGGGACCTTTCGCGATCTTGCCCTGCAGGGGCTGCGCGTCCTGCTGGTGGAACGGGCGGATTTCGGCTCCGGAGCCAGTGCTGCATCCTCACATATGCTGCACGGCGGCATCCGTTACCTTGAAAACGGGGAATTCCGCCTTGTGCGGGAAGCACTGGTCGAGCGCAATCTGATGCTGAAGAATGCGCCACATTATGCCAGGCCCCTGCCGACGACGATTCCGATTTTCAGTTGGGCATCGGGTTTTCTCAATGCACCGCTGAAGTTTCTCGGTTTGCGTGATAAACCAACCGAACGCGGCGCGGCTGTGATCAAGATCGGCCTCATCCTGTATGACATCTTCGCACGCCGTCATCGTGTGATGCCGACGCACAGCTTCCACCTGCGCAAAAAATCACTGGAGCTTTATCCGAAACTGAGTCCGGAGATCGTCTGCACGGCGACCTACTACGATGCGTGGATGCCATACCCCGAACGGCTGTGTCTGGAACTGGTGCTGGATACGGAAACCGCATCAGACGATGCCCATGCCCTGAATTATGTCAGTGCGGTCGATTGCAGTGGTGATACAGTGACGCTGCGTGATGAATTGAGCGGTGAAACATTCACCGTCCGGCCCCGGGTGGTGGTCAATGCTGCGGGGCCGTGGATTGACTTCGCCAACCGCGCACTGGGCAAGAGTACCCGTCTGATCGGTGGCACTAAAGGATCACATCTGATTCTGGATCACCCGGAACTGCATGATGCGACCGCCGGGCATGAGATCTTTTTTGAGAATAACGACGGGCGGATTGTGCTAATGCTGCCTTATCTGGGCAAGGTCATGGTCGGGACAACGGATATTCGCATCGACAACCCGGATGATGCCTACTGCACCGATGAAGAAGTGACATATATGCTCGATCTGGTGAAAAAAGTGTTCCCCACCATATCCGTTGACCGCTCACAGATCATCTTTAAATTTTCCGGTGTGCGGCCACTGCCTTCCAGTGATGAGTCCTTTACCGGGAATGTGAGCCGCGATCATCATATCTCGACGCTGGAACCAGACGAGCGCATCGCCTTTCCGATTCTGTCGCTGATTGGCGGTAAGTGGACGACATTCAGGGCATTTTCTGAACAGGCGGCGGATTACGTACTGGAACGCCTGAAGCGAACACGTCAGCGTTCTACTGAGAAGCTGGTGATCGGCGGTGGACGCAATTTTCCGACAGATCAGGGTGCATGGGAACAGTGGATTCAGAACATCAGTGACCTGCACCAGGTCGATCGCACACGGGTGCGTGTCCTGCTGGATCGTTATGGAACCCGCGCAGAGGCGATCATCCAGTATATCGCCGCCGATCAGGATGTGATGATCACCGGGCTGGAAGATTACAGCAGGCGTGAAATGCTGTTCCTTGCGAATTATGAGTATGTGGAGCGGCTGGATGATCTGCTGCTGCGGCGGACGCTTATCGGCTGGATGGGGCAGCTTACGATGGATACCCTGCACGAGATCGGTCAGATCGCCGCTGATGCGCTCGGATGGGATGAATCCAGAACCCGGCAGGAAACCGAGCGCGCCGCTCAACTGCTGATCCAGCAGCACGGCGTCAACCTGACTGAAACTTCAACCGTCTAGGGCCGCAGGCTTAACTGTTTATCGACCATCCAATCTGGATTTTAAGCGCCGCAGGAATGAGGGTTTCTGCGGCGGTTTTATCTGTCCCAGATCATCCTGCATTGCCTGATCGAAGTGGCTTTCCCAATCTCCGATGACACCTTTTCGGAAAAACTTCTGTGTCCGATCCTGCTCCTGATAGCGTTTGCGCAGGCTATCCAGTGTGGTCACTCGGTGAATGCGCTCAATTTCAGCAGCGTCAGGCGTCAGATTGAGGAAGGCCGCGATGCGGGTGATTTCCCCTGAAAAATCGTGATGCAGGCTCTCATACGATGCGACGTAGACCTGCGAAGAGGCTGCGTCCCATGTCGCATGATATTTTACGACTTCCTGTGCAGTGTGGCGGCCCTCTTGCCAGTAGTAGCTGGCGAAATCGCCGGTGTAGCCTTCCTTGCGCTGGACATGATAGTAAGCAGAAACCACCACATCGCGCAGGTCACGCTGAATATCGAAAACCCGCACATGAGGGCTGGACAGCAGCAGCTCGCGGTCATGTGCCTTGCCGAAGTGATTCTTGACGAGGTAATGATCCGTCGGTGTAAGGCTTTTCAGCAGCGGGGTGAGCTGCTCTGGCGCAATGGAAGGATTGCGCCATTCAGGATTCAGATATTCTGCTGGCGGAGGTGGAAAGCCCGTCAGCTCCAGCAGAATATTATAGAGCCATGTTGAACCGCTTTTGAACGCGCCATTTGCAACGATGAGCATAACCTGCTACCTGCTACCTGCCATTTGCAGATCTAGTCAACGATCTTCAACACGTCGTGATAGACGTCTATTGCGTGTTCATCGATATAGCGTGCATCATCGTCACTGACATCCCTGGCACGGGTCAGCGGTTCGTCGATCACACCGTACTGTGTTGTTTTAAAGGCGGTATTGGCCTTGATCGGCATCTTCTGGAACGTGGGGACGGTCAGAATATCGTCCCATGTCAGGCCGACCCAGTCCGCCACGGTACGCATGACACCGGGCGTATCCTTCAGCAGTGTGTCGAATGAGGTCACAAAGACCTTGTCACCGTAAAGCTGCTTGTTGCGGATCATCCCTCTGGCGGAGTCCAGCCAGATCGGGATTGAGACCTGCGGTGTCGCGTAATTCTGCGGGCCTTTCCGATGCGATGAGGCATACCAGCCTTTAGGTTCGCGGATGATCGAGATCAGCTTGCCGTCCGGGTAGTCACGGAAGAAGCGTTCGATATTCCCTGCATCGATATTGACGCGGGGGACAAACCCGGCCACGATCTTCTTTTCCCCGTACAGGTTCTGATAATCCAGCCATGCGTTGAAATACGATGTCCAGTAAGCATTCAGCACATCACGCTGAGATGTGATCGTGGTCTGGGAAACGGCATACAGGAACAATTCCCGCTGAAGATTGGGAAGCAGCAGGAACGGAAAGACATCTTTTTTGTCGTATTCTGCACTGTCAGGGTGTTTCTGATAACCATCGCGGAAGCTCTTCAGTGATGGCTTTTCAAACAGCATTTCAAACCATGTTTCCGGCGATGCTGACAGATCGAGATCGGGATAATTGAACTTTTCGGGGTAGCCAATATACAGCTCATACGGGTGGGCATGGATTTCCGGATGACCATCCACCAACTGGCTGATAAGTGTTCCGCCGGAGCGCTGTACCTGAGAAACCATCACCAGCGGCTGGTCAATTTTAACCAGAAACTGCTTGCGAACGTCATAAACCCGCTCAAATTCGACCGTTTTATCTGCGAATTCCTTCAGAAGGTCAGAGGATTCGGGGGCGCCCGGATTCAAGGCGGTTGGCACTGCTTTATTTATCAATCGACGCAGCATCAGAGGTTTACCTTCTTCATCGACGATACGGGCATCTCGCTTAAAGATTCAATCAGCTTTACGTATCGTTCCAGTACGTTTGCATCAGGGCAATCAATGATCTCGCGGATAAACTGCTGGCGTTCGGCCTCAGTATAAAGCCGAGTTTCACGGTTTTCCCTCAGGGCCTGAACCGCATCATACAGGTCATCCTTGCAGCGCATCGCCGTTTTGGGCAGATAATGGGCAACGGTGCTGATATTGGCGTGCAGGTATTCCATTGCCAGCAGCGGCTTGTTGAGCTTGATAGCCTCAAAGGAAATGCTGGTCCCAAGCTCAAGGATTGCATCGGCCCATTGCAGCAGAGAGCCGGAATGGATGTCGTTGTAAACGATTTTCAGATTCGGGGCCGCCATCTCATTGAGTTTCTTCAGCTCCAGGTGTTCACGCATACTGGCACTGCTATCAGCGCCGCGTGTATGATGTTTGACCACGAGATAAACATCCGGGAACTGGGTGATGAGCCGAATGCTGTGAATCACCTGTTCCCAGTTGATTGGAAATTCAGCATTCCGCAGGAAGATCACCAGTTTGAGATGCTGTCCGGCCCCGGGAATATCGAATGACGGGATCATGGTATTCATGATGTGCAGCCATTCATCGTTGTAACGGGCAGAGCCGATCACTTTCAACTGCGTGTCATCACGATAGGGCGTATAGCGTTTGGCGGTCAGTGCATTGGGGACGACCACCACATCCAGCGGATTATCCTTGTAATGCTCCATCGCGCTGTAATCGATATCCGCCATTTTGAACATTTCATTCCAGTACGGGCTGTCACCGTGAGGCAGGCTCAGGTTGGCATAGCCTCGTTGGAGCGCCGCTTCTCTGACCATCACCGCGAAGCGCCGATTAAGAGCGGAAAGGGTGACCCAGTCAAAGATGACGATGCCATTTCGAGCTGCATCTTCTCCAACACCGAAGAGTTCATCCAGCATCCGTTCGACCTGTGCCGGATCAATGTGGCCTTTTGTGGGATGTTTCCTGCCATTGCTGCCGTTGAGGTTCAGGCGGCGTTTCACCCGTGACATCAGGCTGACAGGGGCATCAGCCGTGTCGCTGGTGAAAAACTCATTGATGTGTCGCAGGTCAACCTGGGGAAACTGTCGCAGGAAATTCAGCCGGTAATCATCAGGGATTGATTTACCCATCCGTATGACCACGCTGACGGAAATATCGGTGGTTGTCGCAGTCTTCCAGATCACTGGTGTCAGGTGATCCATGTCGTTATAGGCACGGATGAAAAAGACTGCTTTCCGAATTGGCTTGCTCATCACGCAGATCTGTACTTTCGCCTTTGTCGTAAATCGTGCATAGCGTTCAATGGAGTGCCGTTAAGCCTGATTTCACTCCAAACGGCACATCCATTCTGGTGCATCACTGTACTCGTGAGGGTACAAAATAACAAGAGTACGCCTCAGCCAGCGATACCTGCGCACTTCACTCTGGCAGACTATCCCTGTTCAGGGTTCAGGATCTGCTCGATGCGTTCCAATACGTCAGGAGACAGCGCGACCTCTGCCGCCCTGATATTATCCTCAACCTGTTCAGCACGGGTGGCCCCGATAATCACACTGCTGATCCCCTCATGCGCCAGTACCCATGCAAGCGCAAGCTGGGCGCGGGTCAGGCCGAGTTCGTCCGCAATCGGCTTCAGATTGCGCACCTTTTCGACATTGGCATCATTGACGAAGCGCTTCCTGGCCCATTCTTCACGTGCAAAACGCGAATCCGCCGGGATGCCATCATCATACTTGCCGGTCAGCATCCCCTGTCCGAGCGGCGAGAAGGCGACAATCCCAATCCCACGGGGGTTTGTCGCAGGCAGCACCTGATTTTCGACCGGATTGCGGTAGAGCATCGAGTACTGTGCCTGTTCGGTCTGCGGTGGATACCAGCCATAGCGCATGCAGATCTCATACGCCTCGACGATCTGGGCGGCTTTCCATTCGGATGTGCCCCAGTACATGATTTTGCCCTGTTCGACCAGATTATGCATGGTGTGGGCCGTCTCGATGATGGGCGTTTCGGGATCAGGGCGATGGCAGAAGTAAATATCCAGATAGTCAGTGCCAAGGCGATCCAGACTCTTGTCGATGCTTTCCATGATGTGCTTGCGTGACAGGCCGCGATCATTCACATCATCGCTCATCGCGAAGTAGACCTTGCTGGAAATGACCAGGGTGTGGCGCGGGTACTGCTTCAGCACGTCCCCCATCTGCTTTTCGGCTTTTCCCTGGCCATAGGCATCGGCCAGATCGAAGAAGTTGATACCACTTTCGTAGGCAGTTTCGACGACACGCCGCGCAGCATCCTGCTCAACCTTCCCTTCACCGAAGTTGATCCATCCGCCGAGCGAAACCGCGCTGATCTTCATGCCAGCATTGCCTAAGCGACGATATTTCATGTGATCCTTCCTTAAGTATGAAGCTGATTCAATAAAACAAAACCCAATCCTGCCCTGATTGTGCTATTGCGAGATCGTGTAAGCAAGGCCACAGATGCCAAGCGCAGTTGATATGCTCAGATCAGTGACCGCAGCAGGCTGTCCGCCGCCGACAGTTCATCCTGATTGATCTGATGGCCCATGTTGGGATAAATCCGCACATCGACCTGCGCATTCATCCCCGTCAGGATGTCAGCGGTCTGGTGGACACGTGTCACCGGGATGTGAAAATCCACATCGCTGCACCCAAGGAAAACCGGTGTCTGCTGAAGATCAGCTTCAGGGGGATAGTGATCCAGTGGACCATCCTCTGGGCCGATCAGCCCGCCGCTGAAGACGATCACACCGCCGTAGCGCTGCGGATTACGGGCGGCGTATTCAACAGCAAGACATGCGCCCTGTGAAAATCCGAGCAGGGCAATCTGACTGGCTGACAGCCCGGCCTGCTGAAGTTCATCGATCTGCATGTCGATCTTCGCCAGTGCAGAAGACAGCCACGGCTCGTTGGCTTCCAGTGGGGCGATGAAGCGCTGCGGATACCATGTGTGCTGGTAAGCCTGCGGCGCGAACCATGCGATCTCCGGGATATTGAGTTCAGCGGCGATGCCAAGGATATCCTGTGCCGATGCGCCGCGCCCGTGCAGCATGATCACGGCGGCCTTTGCTTCTTCCAGCCGAGTGCCGAAGGTATAGACGGGTTGATCACGATGGATTGCGAATTGTGTCATGATTGCACCAGCGGCCATGCCGGGACCGTCACAGGGCTGACGGTGCGCTCAATTTCCGAACGTTGTTCTTCCAGCCATGGTGGAAGTTGAAGCGATGATCCTAAATGATCCAGTGGCTCATCGACAGCAAAACCCGGCCCGGCGGTTGCCAGTTCCACAATATGGCCGTCGGGGTCCTGCGTGTAGATGCTCTTAAAGTACGTCCGCTCCATCACACCCGAGACTCGGATGTCGGCCCGCAGCAGCCGTTCGCGGAATTCAAGCTGCTCGGCTTCATCCCTGACCGTGAACGCGAAATGATGCGTCTGTCCGGTTCCCATCTGGGCGCGCCGTGTCCTGCGGGGATCGCGCTCGAAATAGGTGATGAGTGTCCCCGGTTCGCCGGATTCTGCCCCCCAGTACCAGTGTTTGGAGTTCGGATCGTCGAAATTATAGGTGCGTTTCAGCAGGCGCAGGCCGAGTACCTCATGATAGAACGCATGAGTTCGCTCGATGTTCGATGCCATCGCCGAGATGTGATGCATCCCCTGTGTCAGCGCCATGTCGTCGGTGATGTGCGTGACCGGTTCCGGCCATGTTTCAGCCGCAATAACGGATTCGTCACGGCCTTCGAGCATCAGTTCGGATGGGGGAGTCTGTTCGGCTTCACCCAGTGATGCCGCCTCCTCATCGACTGTCCAACCGGGGCCACGGGTTGCCAGTTCAAGAATAGTGCCGTCAGGATCGGTGAAATACAGTGACTGAAAGTAGACGCGATCGTAAATCCCCCGTGTCGAGACGCCCTGATCATTCAGATAGCGCTTCCATTTGCGCAGCGCATCGGGTGTCTCGACGGTCAGGGCGACATGGTGCGTCCCGCCAATGCCGGGTTTGCCGGGAGCGGCCTGTGGCCATTCAAAGAAGGTGACAGCGGAGCCGGGTGCGCCGGTTTCGTTGCCAAAATAGAGGTGATACGAACCGGGATCATCGAAATTCACGGTGAGCTTGACCAGCCTCAACCCCAGTACGCTGGTATAGAAGTCGATGGTCTGCTGGGCATTGGAACAGACCAGCGTAATATGATGCAGGCCAAGAATATCTGCCATTTCGTCTCCATTTTCTGTCACGGTCACGGATAAAAGTGTGCTGTGTTACTTGTAGTCCTGATATCGAACCTGATCGCAGCTTTCACTGGCTGATCCGTTACTACAGGATGGTGGACGACGCTCTCCACGCGATCCGAATATCGTAAATTTATCAGTTAAATGCTGCATAAGACTCAACGAATACGAATTAAAGTTTTAAAATGGTTTACAACTCAGGCAAACACCTAGTCGTTTGGAGAGATATATAGATGCGAAACGCACGTTTTCTTATTTTCACCGTGTGTACGATGCTTATCCTGACCGTGTTAAGTATCGGTCAGTTTCCAGATGTCGGGCAGGCGCAGCCGATTCCTCTGCCTGGTCGCGATGATCCGCCCCGTGTGACAGCCACACGTCCTGCAAACGGTGAAGTCAATGTCCTGCTTAACGCGGGTGTTGCAGCGGATGTTAGCTTCCCCGCGATTGCCGGTAACGGCGTTGACCCGGACAGCCTCACTGCAGCGACTGTCTATCTGCATCCGACGGGCAATCCGGCGGCTAAAGTCGCCGCGAATCTCAACACTACAGGCGGTAACGATGCCATCATCTTAACGCCAACCTCTCTGCTTGCCCCAAATACCGAGTATACCTACGTCGTGACCAGCGGCGTAAAGGATCAACAGGGGAATTCTTTCGATCCCCACACCATGTCATTTACGACCGGGACCGATGATGGGATATCCGAGACACCGGTGGAGTTTACCAAGGAAGTCGCTACGCTACCGGGGCTGGTCGCTCAATATACAACGCTGGTCATCCCGAAGGATAACCGGCTTTATGCAACGACGGCTGGCGGTGTGATCCGTGTCTTTAATATCAATCCCGATGCCAAGCTGACACTCGCTCACACGATCAGCAATTTCACGGGACGTGCGCTGATCGGTATGGCCGAGCACCCTTCGTCCACGCCGAACAACATTGTGCTGTGGGTGGTCAATAATGATCCTTACACCGGTGGGACGGATGGCAAGCATTTTACCGGACGACTCAGCAAGATCATCGGCGCCAATATCGGCACGGGTTCGGAAAGCTGGTCAAAGACTGATTATATCGATGGCCTTCCCCGCTCGCGTAAAGATCACCTGAGCAACAGCATTGTCTATGGGCCGGACGGCGCTCTGTATCTGACACAGGGCAGCATTACCGCCATGGGCCGGCATGATCCGGCATGGGGAGAGGAACCCGAAGTGCTGCTGAGCGCCGCCGTGCTGCGTATCGACCCGGCGCTGCTCGAACAGCACGTTGCGAACCACGGGGTGCTGAACGTCAGAACTGCAAATGTCGATAGCAATGATGAGATTATCTTTGCCCAGAATTATGGACTGGGTGCAGTCCCGGCTTCACATTATGATCCGACCAAACCCGGTGCGCCGGTGACGATCTATGCTACGGGTATCCGTAACGCTTACGATCTCATCTGGCACAGCAACGGTCAGCTTTATGTCCCCACCAATGGCTCGGCAGCAGGAGGAACCGTTCCTGGTCGCAGCCACCCCTCATACGATGCCACTATCCCATGCCAGAACCGTATTGATAAGGCGCTCTTCGGTAATTACACCTATGAGGGTCTTGAGCCGCCGCAGGTTTTTAATGTGCCCACACAGTTTGACTATGTGTTCCGCGTAGTAGGGGGTGGGTATTATGGACATCCGAATCCCACGCGCTGCGAATGGGTGGCAAATGGCGGAAACCCGACCGCAGGCGTAGATCCGGCGGAGATTGTCACAGAGGGTCCGAATAATGGCTACGTGGTTGACGTCTACCCGGATCGTAACTGGCGTGGATATGCCTATCAGTTCTCAAAGAACAGTTCACCGAATGGTGTGATCGAATATAAAACCAATATCTACGACGGAAACCTGCGTGGTAAGCTGCTCGTCACGCGGTACAGTTTAGGTGATGATATCGTCGCCCTGACACCCGGGGTCCCCAACCTTGATATTGTGAATGCCGAGTACGGCATTACAGGTTTTACCAGCCTCGACAGTCCGCTGGATCTTGTTGAGGACCTGCGTAACGGCAATATCTATGTGGCGGAGTTCGGCGGCGAAAGCTCGCCCACTGGTAAAATTGCGCTGTTGAAACCTGTTGATCCCAATGTCGCGCCGGTGGTGGCGAATGACAGCTACTCGGTTCTTCGGGATACGCCGCTGGTCGTTGGTGCGGCGGACGGCGTTCTGAAGAACGATAGCGACTTCAACGGCGATCCGCTCACGGCGCTGCTTAATTCTTCTCCATCGCACGCGCAGAGCTTCAACCTGAATCTGGACGGGTCGTTCACCTATGTCCCGGTCGCCGGTTACACAGGAGTTGACAGTTTTACCTACAAGGCCCAGGATGGCAAGACGTCCAGCCCGGTGGCAACGGTCACCATCAATGTGACGTCAACACCGCCAACCCTCCCGCCGCCGATGACATCGGTCCCGCCGACCGAGACGCCGATTCCGGTGGGTGGCCGTCAGTTGGTGCTGAACGGTGGCTTTGAAGGTGGCATGGATGCGGAAGGTGTGCCCACCCACTGGACCGTCAAGAATGGCAAGGGCGAAAAGGTGAAATGCAACAAGCCTGAAAAGCTCTTCGCCTATGAAGGCCAGTGCGCGTTCATGTTCAAGAAAAGCCCCACCGAAAATTCGCGTCTGGTGCAGAAGCTTGATGTGAGCAGTCTCACGACCAGTGAATCCCTTGTGGTCAGCTTCAATGCACAGGGTAAGAACGTCCAGTCGGGTGCAGCCCGTACATTGGTGAAGATCCGCTATGAAGATGGCTCCAAGGATAAGCTGAAACTGGTGGTCGATAAGGGCACCACGGCCTATACCAAGTACGCGCAGACCACGATCCTTGGCGGTAAACCGACAAAGATCAAGCTGGTCGTCCGCTTTAACGGCACAAAGGGCAAGTACTTTGTCGATAACGTGAGTGTGGTTGCGGTTCCGGTCGGTCTGAATGCAGGTTTCTCAGTGAATCCGCTGGACCTGCCACAGCCGTAACCTAATGAACCCTGCTGGCGGATGCTGTCAGTTGCTGGCCGCTGTTAGCCGCTGTTGGCCGGTTGCAATCTGATAGAATAAAAAGCTGCCCCGTGAGTATTTGCGGGGCAGCTTTTTGTTCTGATATCTGGCGTTTAGCGTTCGGGTGTGGATGGGACCGGTATGGCTGGCAGATCCAGCACGTCCGGTACATCTGGAATATCCGGCAGCGGCATCTGATCTCCGGCCTGTGATGCTGGCAACAGGTGGGTCTTACGCCACGATGATGCGATGGGTTTCTTGATATTGATCCCAAGCTGCTGCACGAATGGCGCGACTTTCGGTTTGCTGAGGTCGTCACGGTAGTAGAATGCGCGGCTCTGCTTTACAAATATCCCGAAGGTATCAATACCGTCATTGTTCCAATCCCCGCTGATGAGGGTTCCGTAATTAGCGTCCGGTGTCTTGAATTTCTGAACCGCTGTGAATACCGCTGCGCCGCTGGCCGGTGTGACATTTCCCCACTTGATCTTCTTATCGCGCCGGACGGCAATCGAATCCAGTCCATCACCGTTCCAGTCCCCGGCCACGAACTGATATTTTCCAGAACCTTTCAGGTTGATGTCGATCCACTGCGTCTGAATGCCGCTGGGTGGAGAAGCGGTCAGCAGTTCACAGGTATAGCGCAGTGCGAAATTGTGACCTTCGGGTACATTTTTCATCTGCACGACGCCGAAGCAGTCATTGGTGAAGGCCGGATGGAAGCGGCCTGCGACCACGGCGATCTTGCCATAGTCTTCAAGCTGAACGCTCTGCCAGACCGCTGCTGCGCCAATCTGATTGGTGTACCAGAGGGTACCCTTCTTAAACAGTGCAGGCGTCTGCTGACCGTCACCATCCCAGTCACCCATGATGAATTTCCCCTTCTTAGGCGCAGAGGACAGATAAATCATGAAACTGCTGGAGGGTGGGTTGGTGTCCAGCGTATCGATAAGGGTAAAGGTCTTGTCCTTTTTGCCGAAAATCGCCAGCGTGTCGATTCCCGCAGGGCGGACCAGCGTCTCTTCCGCAACAGGCTCCGTGCTGGTCGGCGTCTGCGATGGCGTAAAGGTTTGGGTTGGTGTGGGTGTGGCCGGGACATTGATCAATCCCGCATCAATTTTGGTGATTGAGATCACGTTGCTGGCAATGAAGATGGTATCGGTAAAGCCTGTATTGGGGCCAATAGGGGAGATGTCACTATCCCTGGTATCATCAACGCCCTGATCCTTCAGGGTAAAACCTGCGCCAGCAGGAGCCAGCACACGGATACGATACTGCCCCGGGATCGGCGCGGTGAGTGAATAAATCCCGCTGGCGTTGGTCTGCGTTTGGCTGTACAGGTGGGTTTTTGCGTTATTCCATAACTGCACGGTAATGCCGACCAGTCCATCTTCTCCCGCGTCCTGAATGCCATTACCATTATAGTCATTCCACACAAAATTGCCCAGATTGATGGGTGTCGGTGTGCGGGTAGGGGTTGGGGGACGATAGACGATAATGCCTGCATCAATATTGGTCATTGAGATCACATTGCTGGCAATGGTAATGGTATCAGTGAAGCCAGTGTGGGTACCGCTGGGAAAGATGTCACTGTCCAGTTGATTATCGCCGCCTGCCTGATCCATCAATGTGAACTGATCATTAGGGCCGGGCAGCAGGACCCGGATGCGATACTGCCCCGGCAGCGGCGCGGTGAGTGAATAAATCCCGCTGGCGTTAGTCGTGGTTTGGGCGTACAGGGAGGTTTTTGTAGAATTCCAGAGTTGTACTGTAACGCCGGGGATACCCGGCTCGCCAGCATCCTGTCGACCATCCTTATCCAGATCATCCCACACAAAATTGCCCAGCTTGATGGGTGTCGGTGTTCGTGTAGCCGTTGGAAGCAAAACCAGTGTGAAACGTGGTGTGACCTGCTGGTCATATTCAGCCTGCTGATCCTGTGCGGAGCGTGTTGGCTGATTGAAATCATCAGCCTGCTCAAAGGACTCCGGTGCAGATGAAGCGGCTGTACTGACGCTGGATCCATCTGTTGTAAAGATGAGCAGTGCGAACAGTATCAATGTTATGAACGCTGTGGTGATGTGGGGGATGTTTACTTGCCGATGCATAGCACTGATCTCCAATGTGTTGCTGACTTCTGTGCTTTATGATGAACGGACGTGTTATGTACGCCTTCGATAAGAACAGCTTAAGGAATTTCGAAATTTACGCAACTTATCAACTGAAAATTAATAGTATGTTGAGTCAGGGTAACGCTTGTGAGGTATCAGATGTTCGTTTTCTATTTGAAACTATCTGATGATTGTGGTTGCTGTATTATGAGTGCCGACCTGCGCGGCTGTCTAATTGGCCTTTGACAAAATATCAGGTGTTAAGCAGACTAGGCCACTATAACGACCTCTGACAAGGTGTCAGTATTCAATCGGTTTAATCAAGTCAATCAACTATAGGAACAGACATGGAACTTTATCTCATTCGACACGGTCAGTCGTACAATAATGCGCTGCTGGAACAGGAGCCGGTTGCGCGTGTACATGATCCCGAGCTGACCGAAGTCGGTAAGAAGCAGGCGCAGCTTCTGGCGGATTATCTGATGTGCAGTATGGAAAAACTCGATAAAGAAGGCGAGTTGGATCTGCCGAAGGCCAGCGCCTATACAGAACATTATCCGTCACGGATCAATAAGCTGTATTGCAGCGCGATGCACCGCGCCCTGCAAACCGCACAGCCGCTTGCAAAAGCCCTGAAGATGAACGCCCATGTCTGGATAGACATCCATGAGCATGGCGGTGTGTATCTCGAAAATGAAGGGGCCTATACCGGCCATGGCGGGCTGACACGGTCGCAGATCACCGAAGAATTCCCCGATTACATGCTGCCCGACCTGATCACTGAAGACGGATGGTGGCTGCCGACCAGCGCCTATGAAGATCTGGCGAGCTGTCAGGGGAGGGCGATCCGAGTGGCGGACACACTGCGCCGCTGGGCGAAGGAGCCTGAAACAGCGGATGATTGTGTCGCACTTGTCTCGCATGGGACATTTATCGATTCGCTGATTAAAGCGCTGACGGGCAGCCTGCCGGGATCAGGCTTTTACTTCAATCACTGGAATACCGCTATCACCCGCATTGATTTCTTCACGACCATCCGTGAAATGCGTATCCGTTACGTCAACCGTGTGGATCACCTTCCGGCGGAGCTGATGACGCATTAAGAGCGGCCTGGCGTCGGCATCGGTATCAGACAAAGCAGCCACTGTGATTATCCGGAACAGAAATGGATAGCTCTCCATGCCAACAGCACTTGAATACGCCGGAGCGCATAGCCTGCGCTTTGTGGATGAACTGATCGAACTGCTGAAAATCCCCAGTGTGAGTACCATGCCAGAACACGCGCCGGATGTTGAGCGCGCTGCCCTGTGGCTGGTCGATAACATGCGGCAGATGGGGATCAGCGCGCAGATTTATCAACAGGAAGGTTATCTGCCGCTGGTGTACGGTGAATGGCTGGGGGCGGGGCCGGATGCACCCACCGCTCTGTTGTACTGCCATTATGATGTTCAGCCCGCGTTCCTCTCCGATGGATGGGACACGGAGCCGTTCGTCCCGATATTGAAAGATGGGCGGGTTTACGCTCGGGGTGCGGTAGACAGCAAAGGCCATGTCATCGCCAATCTGAAGGCCATCGAAGCGATGTTGAGGGCCGATGAATCCTGCCCGGTCAATCTCAAAATCCTGTTTGAAGGCGAAGAAGAGTCAGGCTCTGAACATATCTTCAGGTTTGTTGCGGATCATACTGACATGCTGCGCGCTGATGTGTGTGTGGTGTCAGATGGCAGTATGCCCGATACGCAACAGCCAGTGCTGGATTATGGCCTGCGTGGAATTGTCACCTTCGAGATTGAAGTCACCGGGCCGCAGCGTGATCTGCACAGCGGACACTATGGCGGCAGTGTCCATAATCCAATTCAGGCACTGGCTGAGATACTGGCGCAGCTCCATGATCATGACGGTCATGTCGCAGTGCCGGGTTTTTATGAGGATGTGCAGCCGCTTCGTGACGAAGAGCGACAGACACTCTCGCAGGTCACGGCGCTGATGGAGCAGGAATGGGATGATGTGACCGGCGCGCCAGCCCATTGGGGCGAACCTGAATTCCGGCTGCATGAGCGTATCGGTGTGCGGCCAACACTGGAAATCAACGGCATTGCAGGCGGCTATTATGGTGAAGGCTTCAAGACGGTCATTCCGTCAAAAGCCCTTGCCAAGATTAGCTGTCGTCTGGTGCCGGACCAGAACCCGGACCGGATCTTCGAACAGGTGGCGGCGTATCTTCGCTCCCTGACACCGGCGACGGTTACACTGGACATCCGTCAGTTGGAAGAAGGTTCTCCGGGAATAGTGCTGGATCGCCATTCTCCGGCAATGCAGGCCGTGTTTAAGGCTTATGAGGCGGCGTGGGGGGCGGCCCCGAGATATTCACGTGCTGGCGGCAGCATCCCGGTGGTTTCGGCATTTCAGGCGCGGTTGGGGATGCCGATTGTACTGATGCCTTATGGCTATAAGGGATGCGGCGCTCACAGTATCAATGAACATATGTATATTGATATGTTTCATAAAGGCATCGAGACGGCAATTCGCTTCTATCACGAGTTTGCAACCATTCACGCTGCTGTATGATCACCACGCCAGCCGGGTGGCTGTCAGGGACAGTCCGCCTGAAAGCTCAGGCGGACTGGTTGACCGCTGGCGTACGTGTATAGATGTAACCCACGCTGCGGACATTCTGGATCTGTTCTTCAGGGCTGATATGACGGCGCAGGCGATGGACGGCGGCTTCCAGCGCTCGTTTTGATTTATCTTCGCTTTTCCAGACCGCTTCCAGCAGTTCATCAAAGGTGCAGATACGTTCCCGATTTGCAAGGAAGTAGGTCATCAGTGCGCCGTCGATGGGTGTCAGCCCGTCGAACTGAAGCTTGCTTTCAACTGCATAGGGGACCAGTGTTTTATCTTCGCCAAATGCATAAGTCTGCTGGACAAAGCTATCAAACAGGGCGCTGACGATGTTATAGCGGTCATTTTTGATGTCAGCGTCTACCAGCCCCTTGTCAATCAGCTTGGCAATCAGTTTGCCCATTTCGCCTTCAGTATCCAGTTCATCTCCGGCGGCGATGTTATTGAGTGTGCGCTGGATAGCCTTGCTGAAGCGGTTCCATGTAATCTGCAGGACACGGGCGACATACGGCTGTCCGGACAGACGATAGATAAACTGTGGAATGAGCGCATTATATCGTTCCGTTTTTTCAAGATCGCGCTGCATATCGGGATAATTCTTGAGCATGTCGTAGAACAACTCACAGGCGGCGGTCAGCAGGAATGGCTGGCGGCCTGCAACATGAATCAGAAACCTCTCGCTGACTTCGGTAAAAGTGATGGATGTGTCTCGCAGCGGATTATGGATCAGTTCGCTGGCGGCTTCAGGTGTGAGGAGTTCGACCACTTCCGGGCGCAGGATGCCAAGCGTGGGTGAAGCGTCATTAATATCCTGATGGATGTCGGAAAAGGCATCTTCGGTTGCCAGTATCAGCACGGCAATCGCGGTAATTGTGCGTAGGTAGCCATCATCCTGAATGCTAATGGATTTAAGCGGCTCGTCGAAGTCATCCAGCATGAAAACAGTGCGTATCTTCTGATGGGTTAATTTCTGGATAACCTTTTTCAGGATATCGACGGTTTCCTTTTTGGTCATGGAGCTGTCATACGGTGGCACTGGCACGGTATCGTACAGATCTTCTTCGTGCAGTGTATCTTCCAGATGAGACAGCATAATGAAGAAGAGGCTGCCTGTTTCTCCATAGACCGGGAAATTGATATAGACGAATAACAGACGATATTCGCCACCTATTCGGAATTCTGGTGATACAAAGTGCGGATATTTCTTGAGTGCGCCTTCCTTGTCCCGGATAAATTTCAGAAGGGTGGTTTTGCCGATCGTTCGCAGGCCGTAAATCGCATGTCCCCCCGGTTCTGCCCCGGTGATGACACGAAGGATATTCCGTATCTCGGTTTCCCGTCCATAGAAACGCTGATTGTCATAGGTTAGCAGCATAGGGGTAAACGGATTTGGTGAACTCATCATTAGTCCTCTCTCTGAAGATCTCGGCTGACAGTAAGATGCGTGACTATCCGCTGGAGATACAGGTGAAACAGCTCCATCGAGATGCGGTATGCAGGTTGATTATTTTTCTCTGCCCCATCAAGGAAGCCTGCCTGTCTCAGATCACCAATACTCTTAGAAATCATCAGGTTTTCAGCTTCTGGTTTATAACGGGCAACCGCTTTACGAATCCTGTTACTTGTCACCCAGGGTTCATCCGGAGTGGTGATATACGCAATGATTTTCAATATTTCCCATTCCTGTACCAGGACGCGATGCCGGTAATGATTAAAGTAGTGATCGCTGTGACGCAGCAGCAGCCGAACGGCGTGATCCAGAGGTTCCAGCGTGATCACAGTCTCGTCCGTATAAGCGATATTGGAAATGAGTTCCTGACAGAGTGCCTGAATAAAATAGGGGTGGCCGTTGGTCAGGCGCACGATGCGATCTACAACCTGGGGGTCCCATGTGTAAAAATCTGCCAGCGGCTGCTGGATGAGGCGGCGCGCATTATTGGCGTCGAGTTCGTCGATGCGGACAGGTTCACTGCGCTGGAGCAGGCCGGTGATGCTGCTATTCTCGCGGCCAATAATATGATCGTGGACACATAAAATAAAGCTGACTCCACTGACGCTGACCAGCCATTGTAATCCCTGAAAGAAATGCTGATCGAGTGTGCCGGACTGAAATTCTTCTTCTGCACGTGTAAATTCATCGACCAGAAAGACTAAACGTTTACCCTGTAATTCCCCTTCAACCTGATGCACCCAATCCCCAAAGGCTTTAAATGGATGATTATCCTTTATTCTTAATCTGGAAATGCGAAAATTACGCCTCTCATCCTGTTTTTTCTGTGTAAGGATGATCTGTGCGATTGCGCTGTCGGCCAGTTCAGTCAGGAATGGAATCGCACTCAGCGGGCTTAGTGACAGGACATCAATCATGACAGGGATGGCCTGACAATGCTGGGGCAGGATGGTATCTGTCAGGCGGTTTAATAAAGAAGTTTTGCCGATGCGCTTCTGACCGTATAACACAACTGGCTTATGGGCATTAATCGCCTGGATAATGCGTTGAATTTCCTGTTCACGTCCGAAAAACATGGCATGGCGCACATCGCGGATGGTGTAAGGATTATGCTGACGCCGGTCTGCAATTGAGGCGACCAGCATTTTATGTGTAGGGAATAGCTGCCAGATTTTATAATCGGTAATGTAACCGCTTTTTTGTATGGTCTCTAAAGATGCCTTGATTTTATGAATGGTCCCAATGGCCGGGGCATAGACAACGGCTTCTATAAAGAGTTCATTATTTCGAATCTCCGATTCGTATTTATGAATAATGACTCCATGTTTATCATCACTGCCAACCCCATACAATGCATTAAATATCATTCCTATAATATGTGATCTCGGCAGCGCTGTAATTGTCAGGGCGACGGCCTCATTCATATCTGTCATGGAGCGCCATTGCAAAGGGATAATATTTTCTGTTGGCGTTTGTGGTGCATCCTTACGATAAATGATGAGTGTGCTGCCCGTTCCCCCGTGCGGCTCACTATATTTGCCTACAATCGGTACCCCCGGATAGACACGTATGGACGGACTCCACTTGTGTGGTTCTTTTTCCTGCATCCATTGTTGTGCAATTTTTATACGTTTGGCTTTAAGTTCAGTTCCATCTTCCGCAGTGATATGTTTAATCAGTTCACTATCGATCAGTTCTGTCGTGATTTCGTCCGGACTGTGAATCTGATCTTCTACCGCTTCATATAATAAAGCGACGGATGCATACCCAAGTCGTATGGCAATTAAAGTAAGTGTTTCTTCTATTTTTTCTTTGGGAAAATAAAGGCCGCAGATCTGGCACTCGCGGGCGAGTACCCGATCAATTAATTCCCGACCTTTTTGTTCATGCTGGAAATTCTTCTTAAGGACCTGTCTGATCTGCTGACGGGTAGAGCGTAAGAAGGCGATCTGCTGCCATTCTGGTTTGAGGGTAGGGCGCTGCGTATTAAATTCTATTTCAACCAGATCACGATGCCGTACCTGTGTTGCGGGTTCAACCGGGATACCATTCAGACGGAAAACTGATGCATACGGGCCAAGTTCAGAATGTATTCTGAATGCAATATCCAGCAGTGTAGTCCCCGGTTCGATTGGGAAAAGCACAGCGCCATCTGGCAGGAAAACAGCAATTTTCTGACTTGTTAATATATTTTCACTATTTGCTGTCTCTGTTGGTGGAGAAGCGTGAAGAATTTGTCGTATCTGGGTGTTATTCCACCATGCACTGCGTAAGGTTGATTTATTAAGTTGTGTATTTTGTCGGGCAGCAGTCAGCCCATATTGATTAATCTGAAGATGAGTGCGGGGCTGGATATGAAATTCTAAATTCTTTATATAACGCCCGGAGGCAAAATGGACCATCGTAATCAGCGCACGATAACCATTTGCCTGTGGCTGGGCGATAAAATCCTGAAAACGGTGTTCAGAGGCCTGGCTGGATTTTCTGGAAGTATGGGTATTTTGTCGCGGCGGCCATAAATGATGGATTAGGCCCAGGATCAGATAACAGGCTGCATCATCCGGAACCGTCATATTTACCTGTAACAGATGTAAATTAATATTTGATCGATCGGGGGTTATTTGTAATCGATGGCGGGCATACCATTGCTGTGGCTCGATCTCCACATCTTTAATCTGTCTCTCGGCTAATAGCTGATGCAAATCCTGCTGTATCTGTTGATGATCAGCTCGGATCAGTTCCTGTAAACTTAATTGTTTTTCTTCTATCTCTTTCCAAAGATTTGAATGACTGATCTGTAAATATTTTCGATAAATCTCCGCTTTATCTGAAGATAAACCAAACAGATCAAACAGCCTTAGATAAATATTGCCGCAGTTGTCTGCCCAGTGCTGACGTAAATTCTGATCTAAATCATCAATGATTTCAGCCTGCGTTCGATGGACAGCCAAGATAAACAGCGGGACTTCGTAGTCTGAATAAGCATGCACAAGTAAACGACGAAGCTGATCGGTATAAGCTGCTTTCGGAGATTTTTGTCTGGCAGATTTTGGCGCTCGATCCGGTAGGGTGAGGCGGTCGATGAGCGCGACAAATTTTGCAATCGTCGGTGAGAACTGCTCTGAAATCTGCACTTCTGTGATGAAGTTCTGCTGGAAGGGGACAAGTAAATAAGCAGCACACTGCATCCGCTGGCTGGCCTGCCAACGCGTCAGGGTGTGGCTAAGCACTGTGATAAAGTGTACCGCGAGTGAATCTGCTGGCTGCTCTTCAATAAAGCGCTGGAAAAGTTCTTTGGCGTGTTGTGTGCGACTGTAGGCTGCTGTGTGATTCTTCGCCTGCTGCATCATATCCCCGTCATGCTTGTGTAGATATACACAAATTTACCCAACATTACAATTGAACCTACAACCTTGTCAATCGGCCTTTAGTTTCCAGGCTGAGTAGGAAAATTGTACCATATTTGCTTAGGCTTATGCGAAAAATATTGCGCATATACGCTGATCTGGTTAAATTACTCAATAGACTCACAAAAATACTTCAGATTTTGTGTAAGGTTGTGAAAAATGTCGCAGATAACAGAGAATGCCGAACCACAAGAAGTCTATACATCGCTCACTGAGTCGCTGGGTATCTGGGGTTGGTCACATCTCGACTCCGTGGTGCTGGCGGCCCTGGTAACAGAACTGCCTATGCTGCTAAAAGGGACGCATGGGACCGCCAAGACCATGGTTGTGGAGCGTGTCGCCGCTCATCTCGACTTTGCTCTCCGTCACTACAATGCCGCCATCCTCAATTATGATGATCTGATCGGCATCCCGATGCCAGACGAATCCGGTGAGATTTTGAAGTTTGTCGCCGCTGCTAATGCCATCTGGGATGCTGAATTCGTCTTCTTCGATGAAATCTCCCGCTGCCGTCCTGATCTTCAGAACAAGCTCTTCCCGATTATTTACGAGCGCACCGTGGTTGGGGAACATTTGACCAGACTGCGCTATCGCTGGGCTGCGATGAATCCCCCGGCACCCCAGAACCCTGATCCAAAAGCAAACCTTTCGAGTTATTATCCTGGCTCGGAGCCGCTGGATATGGCGCTGATCGATCGCTTCGGCATCATCGTCGATGTGCCGGTATGGGGCGATCTTGAGAAGGAAGACCGCGCCCGGATCATCTCGCCGGATAGCGATGCGCTGTCGATCGACCCGGATTATCTGCCCAGGCTGATTGAGGGCTGCCGCCAGCGGATACCACAGGTTGAGGCGGCATGTCGCCCATGGCTGAACGAGTACATTGACACACTTTTGCAAACCCTTGAGCGTGAAGGTCTGCCGCAAAGCCCGAGGCGCGCCCGGACGCTGGCGATTGTGATTGTCGCGGTACATGCCGCCCGTCTGACGCTGGAAGGTGAGGACATCGCGCTGGAAGAGAGTGTCGAACTGGCGCTGCTGAACTGCCTGCCGCAGATGGTGACGGAAACACCACCTTCACTGCTCAAGATCATCGCTATTCATCGGCAGGTCTGGGAAGTCATCCAGTATCTGGAAGATGATCACTGGCGGCGCATCTATGAAGAACCCGATCTCGTGCGGCGGGTGATGATCGCTGATTATCTCGGCCTTGATGACTTTGACCTGTCACGGCTGATTACGCAGGCGATTAGTGGAGAGCCGTCCAATATCCGGCAGATTGGCATGGCAACCGCGATGCTGCTGGCCTTCCGCGAACGGCGTAATCTGTCTGCAATGGCATACGAACCGCTGGTGCAGCTTGCCTATCATGTGCTGGAACCGCGTATCAGCAATATCAACTTCTATGCGAACTCCACCGACTCGCGTATTTTCGACGAAATCAGGACATGGCTGGATGCCGAGTGGCATGACAGCCCCAGTTTCCGCCTGAAACGGAATTTTGTGCTTCAGGGTTTTCCGGTGCAGTGGCGTCAGCAGAGCTGGCAGAGTGCGCTGGAACAGTTTGTCAGTGATCTGCTGTTGTTCGGCGCTGAGGAAAGAGGTGCGGCATGACGACGAATACGAACACTTCCGGCGGTGGTTCTTCAAACAGTTCGCCGGTCGCACGGTTTCTGAACCGGATTGCAGGGGCCAGCGCTGGTCAGCCTGCGCCTGCCCCTCAGCCGTTGAATAATCCACCGCGCTCGCCCTTTGCTTCCCGCAGTCAGCATTCTCACACGCTGCACCCGCTTCAGAACACGGTCGCACGCTTTGAGTTAAAAGGCCTCGGTGATCCGTTCTATCGTCTGTTCGGCGGAGAACCGAATGCCGAATATGGCAGTGTCCCGGCGCTGGTGAAAATGCTTGAAGCCGGTGGAGAGCAGGTAAGTGCCCTGAAAGCCCGGCTGGATGAGGATTGGGCGCGCTGTCAGCTTCTGGGCGCAATCGTGGTCTATCGCTGGAATCACCAGACATGGAAAGCACTGACGACACCACCGGAGACCGCGAAGGATACATCAGCATCCGATGATGAAGACAAAGACGACGAGGCAGAGGACTCGCAGAAAGGGCATCACACGCGCTTCCATTCGATGCGTGCGCTGGATCTCAGCCTCGTGCTGAATGTACTGGGGCGCTCGCATACGCAGGTGCTGCTGCCACAAACACCTTTGATGTTCACGCAGACCACGTTGGAACGGTCGCTGATGTCCGATGATCCGCGGCTGCTGGCGCTGGTGAAGGCGACCGGTTATCTGTCAGAGGAACAGCAGCCATGATATCGGGAATCCCCACTAAACCTCCAGGCGAAACCGATAAACGCAGGCTGGTGAGGCGTCTGGTGGGCTGCCTTCCGGCGGCGCGTTTCGAGATGGAAACCTTCTGCCGCCTGACAAACGTTGAGGTCAGCCGTGATGTCCCGACGGCGGCAGTAGACTGTACCCGTCAGCCACGCCTGCGGATCAATCCGGATTTTGTCGCCCGGTACTGTCCGAAAGATGAACATGTTTTCCTGCTGGTCATGCACGAAATCTGGCATGTGATGCTGGGGCATACCCGTATGCATCCCCGGATGACACCGGCGCAGAATATCGCCTTTGATGCGGTTATCAACGCCGGACTGATGCGAGAATTCCATCAGCCGGAGTATATGGGCTTCTTTGATGAGATCAACCCGGCAGACAAATTCCCCGGCTGCCTGCTGCGGCCACCAGTCGGGTGGCCGCGTAATCCACAGTATCCGGTCGATGCAGGTCCGCCGGGGACTGTGGAGCTGTTGCAGCGCTTGTATCCGCCGCACAATGATGCGGGTGTTGCCTTGCCCATGTACGAAGATGTGCTGAGCCTGCTGATTCGTTCCGGCTGGGTGCAGTTTGAATTTACGACACTGCTCGGAAATCATGATCCGCTACAGATCCATGACCCGCTGCTGAAAGATCTGATGCAGCAGGCCCGTTCGCAGTGGCAGCCCATGACAGAACTTGAAACACAGCGCCTGCGCCTTGCCAATAAGCATCTGCCGGTGGGGCAGACGGGGAAGGAAACACGAGCGGTCTTCGCCCAGGCGCTGAGACTGGCCCTGATTCAGCATGATGGCCGAATGCTGAAGCGGGAACAGATCCCGGTGATGTCGTCAGGGAACAGGACCGTGCTGCCCAACCCGCGTGACCGGCTTGCCCCTGCCCGAAGCAGGCTTGGCCTGCCGCAAACCCTGTGGGAACAGCCGGTGATGGTCAATGTGCGGCGCTGGAAGCCTGTTGAGAAGGCCCATATCTATCTGGATGTGTCCGGCTCGATGGAGTTTCTGCTGCCTAACCTGCTTGATCTGGTGATCCCCTATCTGGCAGATGGTACGGCGGATGTCTTCCAGTTCTCGACCGAAGTCGAGCCGATCAGCTATGAGCAGATTTCACGCGGGAATATTACCACCACGGGCGGGACTGACATCAACTGCGTGCTGGATCATATGCTGAACCTGCCGAAAATCCCGAAGACCGTCCTGCTGCTGACCGATGGCGAGTTCGGATCGCCGTATAATCTGCATCTGGACGGTTTCCGGTCGCAGCACATTCGGCTGTTTATCGTCATGCCAGAAGGGACAGTGCTGGAGTCCACCGTTGAACAAATGGCACAGCGCGTGATCGTACTGCCACCACTGCACTAATGAGAAATTGTAATAAAGGCCCATGCCGGGTATAAATACACTCACTAAAAGAAAACTCGTAATTCTAAAGATAAGTACCAAAGGCTTCGCGGGGACGACTGACATATAATCAGTCGTCTTTTGTTAATTGGCCCGGAATGGAAGCGTATCCCTTTCGATGAAGTTCTGTATCCTGATGTTTGGTATGCAGAATATCCCTGATATGACGTCTGAATGACAGACCAATAGAATTTGCCCTGCGCGGCGTTGGATAGTACCCTCTACATGCCTGAAAACGGAATCGCAGATTGTTAGAAGGCGTGGCGGAGAAACTGTCGTGACCTTTTAACCTGCGAGTGCCTGTGAACGGCGTCGAATAGTCGATACACTTTCCTCTGAGATTATTCTTGTAGAACAACTTCTGAAAGGATTTAATACCGTGGGCAGACCAGTTACTTTATTTACCGGTCAGTGGGCAGATTTACCGCTTGAGGTGCTGGCGGAAAAAGCTGCTGGTTTCGGCTATGACGGGCTG
This sequence comes from uncultured Anaerolineaceae bacterium, assembly GCA_964395665.1. GTDB lineage: Bacteria > Chloroflexota > Anaerolineae > Aggregatilineales > Phototrophicaceae > JAEZAF01. The sequence continues at coordinate 65,537 of CAYNDH010000001.1, read as the reverse complement.
GAGCTGGCATCGTGGGGCGATCATTTCGATGTGGATCGTGCGCTGTCTGAAGACGGTTATGTGCAGTCCCGCTGGGATCTGCTCAATAAGCACGGCCTGAAGTGCTTCGCCTTCAGTGTTCATCTGGTTGGTCAGTGTGTTTCGGATGCCGTTATCGACGCACGCCATCGGAACCTGCTCTCTGATAATCTGTGGGGTGATGGTGACCCTGAAGGTGTTCGCCAGCGCTGCGCAGAGCATGTCGCTAATGCAGCCCGTGCAGCGAAGCTGTTCGGCGTCGATGTTGTAACCGGCTTCACTGGCAGCCCGATCTGGCACATGCTGTACCGCTTCCCGCCGACCAGTGATGAACTGATCGATGCTGGATACCGTGAATTTGCCGACCGCTGGAATCCGATCCTTGATGCATTTGACGAGAACGGTGTGAAATTCGCGCTGGAAGCCCATCCTGCCGAGATCGCGTATGACATCTATACGGCGCAGAAGACGCTGGAAGCACTGAATCACCGTGAGGCTTTTGGCTTTAACTTCGACCCAAGCCACTTTATTCATCAGCTTTTCGATCCGACGAAGTTCATCGATGCTTTCCCGGATCGCATCTATCATGTCCATGTGAAGGACTCCAGGGTGAAGCTCGATGGCACCCGCAGCATTCTGGGATCGCATCTGAACTTTGGTGATCCCCGCAGAGGATGGGATTTCGTCTCACCGGGGCATGGTGATCTGGATATTGATGCCATGATGCGTGCATTGAATCGCGCTGGTTACACCGGTCCGCTGTCAGTTGAATGGGAAGACAGCGGTATGGATCGCGAGTTCGGTGCGGCAGAAGCCGTCGCATGGGTGAAGAAGAACGATTTCACCGCATCAACCGTCGCCTTCGACGCGGCATTCGGCGAGTAGGACGAATACAGTACCGCAGGCAAAGCGAGCACAACAGGTACGGTAAACACGTCAAATCTGTTTGCATTTCGAACCGGGGCGATTTCGTCCGTCATGTCTGGCGAATGGAGTCGTCTCAATCACACAGACACAGACCAACAATGCGAAGGAAGGGATTCCATGTCTGATTCACAACCCAGCACTTCATTTACCAGTATGGCCGGTCGCCGGGCAGAAGGCGAAGCCCCGGAAATCGGGATCGGCCTGCTGGGATATGCTTTTATGGGCAAGGCGCATTCCAATGCCTTTAAGACCATCCCCTATATGATGTACCCGCCAGCCGCTATCCCACGGATGGTCGGGATTGCAGGCCGCAATAAGGAAGCGGTAGAAGAGGCTGCGCGGCGCTACGGGTACGAAATCGCCTATACCGACTGGCGGCAGATGCTGGAAAACGACGACATCCAGGTTTTCGATAACGGTGGGCCGAATGACGCACACGCCGAACCGTGTATCGCTGCGGCAGAGGCTGGAAAGCATGTTTTCTGCGAAAAGCCGCTGGGCCGGACCGCCGAAGAAGCGAAGATGATGCTGGATGCGGTCGAAAAGGCTGGTGTTAAACATATGGTGGCCTTCAATTACCGGTTCGTCCCGGCGATTATGCAGGCGCGAAAGCTGATCGAAAGCGGGGCGCTGGGCCAGATCTATCACTGGCGTGCGGTTTACCTTCAGGAGTGGGGGATGGACCGGGAAATGCCGATAAGCTGGCGTTTTCAGAAGGAAGTCGCAGGCAGCGGCGCATTAGGTGATATTGGGGCGCATGTCATCGATCTGGCACGCTTTCTTATCGGAGAGCCGACTTCGGTTGCTGGAAAAGCCAGGACATGGCTTCCACAGCGTCCGGATGGTGCGGGCGGGATGGCGAAAGCCGATGTCGATGACAGCTTCGTCTCGATCATGGAGTTTGACAACGGCGCCCTGGGGACGATTGAGGCGACACGCTTCGCACAGGGCCGCAAGAATTATAACAGCTTCGAGATCAACGGCGAGAATGGCACGATTCAGTTCAATCTAGAGCGCCTGAATGAACTTAATGTCTTCTGGGCCGGGGATGAGCCGAACACCACACAGGGTTTCCGCAATGTGCTGGTGACCGAGTCTCATCATCCCTACTGGGAAAACTGGTGGCCGCATGGTCACACCATCGGCTGGGAACATAGCTTTATCCATGAATTCGACCACTTCTTCGGGGCAATAGTCAAGAATACCGATGTCGGACCCTATGGCGCGACATTTGTTGATGGTTACCGGAATGCCGTGATTTGTGACGCAATACTGGAGTCGGCAGCTTCTGGCAGAATGGTCGATATCCGGTACGAATAATCAAACACTCCTTTAACCGGTCCAATAGTGCATTTCAGGGATGTGCCGCGCATCGTATAGCGGTCATCCCTGATCCGGCAGTCAACCCTGAACCGGAGGGCATCGATGACCCTTACATGGGTAGGTTTTTAACTCTCGATGTTAGGAAACCTCATCCCCCGACCCCTTCTCCGGCAAACAAGTTTGCATGGAGAGGGGATGGAGAAACGCAGTTTCTCAGGGGTGAGGTTTCGCCAGCGCCGACGAATGCAATACCTACCCTTGAAAGCATGGATGACCTCCGGGTAGTGGGTAACAACCTGCATTACACTTGACACAGAAGCGACTCTCTGGGAAACTCGCAAACCATAAAGACGCTGAACCTTTGAGGTTCGTTGACCGCACCGCCATTTCGCCCTCTCGTTATGTCGCAACTTTGCTTTTCTTAAAATATCATTACGAATAAATCTCTTTTGTTTGACATCATCTGTGCGTGAGCTGAGTTGTATACGCGCCTGTGAAAATCGAACAGCGGTACTGGTGCAAAAGCACTGTAAAGGGCAGTAAGTATTAAAGAGATGCCCTGTCAGTTGGCGAATACCTTCAAATGAAATACTGTCTGGGTAGGAGATTAAGCTTTGGGTGCGATCGGTGCATTTACATTCGTGCTGCACAGCCATATACCTTATGTCCGGCTGGCTGGCCGCTGGCCGCATGGTGAGGAATGGCTTCATGAGGCGATCAGCGAAACCTATCTTCCTTTGCTGGATATGCTGCACCGGCTGCGAGATGAAGGGATCAACTTTCGCCTGACACTCGGCCTGACGCCGGTGCTGCTGGAACAACTCGCTGATCCCCTTGTGCTGGAACACTTTGACCAGTTTGTCAACGCGAAAATTGAAGCTGCCAGTCACGATATTGAGTATTTCTCGACGGTCCCTGCAGAGCCTTTTCAGGATGTGGATACGATCAACCCGGTGCTGTATGACGTACCAGCCGATCAGCAGCGGAGCGCTGCATCAGCGCCTGCAGGTGAAATCCTGATTGATGGTGAGCCGCAGCCAGTCGCGAAACTGCGTGATCTGGCGGTCTGGTATCGCGATTTTTATCAGAATATCCGTCATATCTTCAATGAGCGGTTTGGGCGCGATCTGATCGGCGCTTTTCGCCGTTTGCAGGATGAGGGATACATTGAGATCATTGCCTCCCCGGCGACTCATGCCTATCTGCCGCTGTTAAGCCGGGATAGTGCCATCATCGCCCAGGTTCAGGCGGGCATTGCCACCTATCGCCGCATGTTCGGGCGTGAACCGACCGCCATGTGGCTGCCGGAATGCGCCTATCGCCCCGCCTACATCTCACCGGATGGGACGATCCGACCTGGGCTGGAATATTTTCTTGCACAGCACAATATCAAGGTGTTCTTCAGCGAGACACATTCGATCACCGGCGGTTCTCCGGTCGGTATTGCAGCCGGTGATGCGATCGGGCCGTATGGCGACATCCGGCGGCGTTACGTCATCCCCTCAACCTCTGTTGCTCCACCACGGGCAGCCACAACCTATCACCCTTATTATGTGAGCAACTCCACCGCCGGGCTGGGGGCTGAAGATCACAGCGGCGTTGCGGTGATTGGACGCAATAACCGCACCGGATTACAGGTCTGGAGTGCGGAATGGGGCTATCCCGGTGATTTCGATTACCGTGAATTCCACAAAAAGTCCGGGACAAGCGGGCTTCAGTACTGGCGTGTGACCGGTGCGCGGACGGATCTGGCAATGAAAGAATATTATGATCCGGAGTGGGCGCGCTTTAAGGTCGATCAGCATTCCGAGCATTTTACGCATCTGGTCCACGATCTTCTGCGTGACTTTTATAACAAGACTGGCGAGTATGGCCTGATTTCGTCGAATTACGACACTGAGTTGTTCGGTCACTGGTGGTTTGAGGGCGTGCTGTGGCTGGAACAGGTCCTGAAGATGCTGGCGACGTCACCTGATATTGAAATGATCACCGCGACACAGTACATCACCCAGCACCCCCCGACCGAAGTGTTGAATCTGCCCGAAGGCTCATGGGGGGCAGGGGGGACGCATTTCACATGGGATAACTCCGAAAATCACTGGATGTGGGAGCCAATGGCTGAAGCAGAATTTCGGATGGAGCGCAATGCCATGCGTTATTCTGAAGCCACACCGGAGCAGGAAAAGGTCCTGAACCAGGCGGCGCGGGAGCTGATGCTGATGCAGAGTTCCGATTGGCCGTTTCTGGTCACCACCGGGCAGGCACGCGAATACGCCATCCAGCGCTTTAATCAGCACCTTGACCGGTTTACCCGATTGATCGAAACACTGGAAAATGGTCAGCCGGATGTCGCACTGGCCGAAGAATTCTATGAGCTGGATAAAATCTTCGCGGAAGTGGATTTCCGCTGGTATCTTCCGTAGTTGCGTGGATTGCAGTGATCATGCGGATCATATGGTTACGGCTTTTTGGTAGTTTGTGGTTCAGGTCGTGAACAGCGTGAGACCGACCGACAGACAGAAGCGGGTAATTCCCCGCTTTTTGTTTTCACACTGCGGTCACTACGGCTGATACAGGCCGGTTTTGTTGATCACTTTAGGGTATAGTGACAGAGAATCTGTTCGCCGTTTGCAGGCTGATAGTGACAGGCCGACACGCCGGCTGACAGGCTTTGATACTGGATTCAAAGGCAGTGCTGGTGGGTATTTGAGGTTTTGTATATACGCATGAAATCACTGACAACATTTAGAGATGTGCGCGGGACATGGGCTGTAACGATAGTTGTAATGCTGTTGTTTGGCGGTATCCTGATGGGCTTCCTGACGCCTGACCGGATGGTTCGTGGACAGGAAGCGACGCCAACGCCAAATCCGGATACGATCACACAGTCCACGATCGGTTACGGTCAGGTGGTTGACGAAACCCTGACCGAACGCTCATTTGTCGATCTCTGGCGGTTTTATGGCTCAAAAGGGGATCATATCATCGCACGGATGTCGGCCCGGGACGGGCTGGCCCCGCTGCTTGGGATCACGGATGTCGGCGGTAATCTGCTCGTCCGCAGTGATGTGATAGCGGGTGGAGTCCAGTTTGATGCCGCTGTCGATGGTATTGCGGAAATTGATTTTGTCCTGCCTGACACTGGAGAATATACGCTGGTTGCTACCCGTGCCGGGAATGAAACCGGTACGACCACCGGCAGTTACAGCCTTTCACTGACCTATGTCGAACGTGAGGTACCTGAACTGTTTCGGGAAGTCGTTTTCCGCTGTGGTTCCGCCGAGATTGTCACCGCTGCATCGCTTGAAATTATCGGTGAGCAGAATGACAGTGATTACCGCATCACTGTCTATGGCCTTGATGGATTTGACCCGTATATTCGCGTTGATGTGGTCGAAGCGGATGAAACACAGCACTGTGTCAATGAACCGGGGGATACGACGGGGCAGCAGATCATGCTGTCAGATGATGGAGAACTGACGGTAGATCAGGAAACCGTGCGTGCTGCCCATCTCTCACTGGGGCGGATCAGCCATCTCGGTCTGGTGCGGGTGATTATCGGCAGCCGGGATGGGGCTGCTGGCCGGTTTTACGCGGTGATTGAAGGGGCGGAGATTCAACCGGCGGGAAACTTTGACCGTGTCAATATCCTGACCGCAGGACGTGCGCGCACTGAACCCCTCTGGTTATATATGCTGCGTCATCAGCACACCCGCATTGATCCGCAGATCAGCTTTGTGCTGGAAGACTCCGAGGATTTTACGCTGTGCGATGATGCAGGGCGATTTGAGTGTGCACAGGTCCCATCGGCAGTCGGTTATCGCTTTCCACTGGCTGATGGAACCTTCGTTGCTGGTGATGCTTTCAGCGCTGGTGTGATGATCGAAAGCCCGGATCTGCTGTATGCCTACGCGCAGCTACGGAGCCGTACAGCGGCGACACGCGGCCCCTATACCATGCTGCTGGCAGGCGTATTGCCCTCACTGACTCTCGATGAGGCTCGTGATCAGGAATGAAGAATCAACAGATTGCAGTCTGCGAAGCTTTAAATATTCTGTATACTAGAAAAATGGTTGCTGATGAAGATGTGGTGGAGGCTTAACCTTGAACTGGTTGATTGCCGAAGATGAAACGGATATTCGTAATCTGGTCAAGATGATGTGTACTGTGTGGGGGCATAACCCGCTGGTATTCGAAAATGGACAGCGGGTGTGGGATTATCTGGATCAGGTCGAGCAGGGTGAGGGATCGGAACCGGTCCCTGAATTTGTGCTGATGGATATCCGTATGCCGGGTAAGCGTGGAAATGAAATCGCCCTGCGGATGCGCTCGATTGAGCCATTTAAACAGGTGCCCATTGTGTTAATGACGGCGTTTGCCCTGACAGAAGACGAGATGACGCAGATGCGGAATGATTACGCGGTTGATCATATTATCAACAAACCTCTGCCAGACTTTGATCAACTGCGTATCCTGCTTCACAATATCATTCAGCAGAAGCAGCAGGCCGATTAGCTCGGCTGGCTGTTGACTAGTGGTTCTTAACGGCTGGCTGCTGGCTGCCAGCCGTAAAACCAGCACTCTCAAATCACGCCGGTGTAATTCAGCAGATATAGGCAGCCGATGTCACAGCGCCCTGACCCAACTCCTGAAACACAATCCGCCATTGGCGGTGTAAATTCCCTTGGGAACGCGACCGAGCATCTGTTTAAGCGCCTTTATCGGAGTCTCAACCGACGGGCAGCGGCTCCACGGGCCGCTCAAGCGAAATCGGCAGCATCGACACCCCCGTATGCGCCGGAAGTCAGCGCGCACCGTGATGCAGAACGTCAGTTGAAACTACGGGAAGCCCTTCAGCGCCGTGAACAGGAAATTGCCCGTCTGAATGGCATCCTCTCCACGCTGACCGATGGCATTGTCATGCAGGATAATGATGGGCGCATCGTCCTGATTAACAATGCGGCACAGGAACTGCTCGGCTCTCAGAAGAACTTCTGGCAGAGTGAACTGGGTTTGCTGTTCGAAGCCTCTCGCGATCTCGTCAGGTTGGATTCTGAACTCACCCCGATTGGCGAACCCAAGCGGCTTCAGGTCAATAATCGGGTGATTGGGGCGCAGTTGGCCGCAGTTGCTGATATCAGCGGCAAGCGGCTCGGCACCATGATCGTCCTGCGGGATGTCACAGAGGACACCGTCATGGAGCGCCTGAAGGACCAGTTTGTGACCGCGATATCGCATGAACTGCGGACGCCGATGGCGGTGATCAAGGGTGTTGGTGAGGTGATCGCTGCCCAGGGTGATCAGTCTGGTGCTGTCCCCGCGAGTAACCGCCGTCTGCTGGATACCCTGTCGCGCAATGTTGATACACTGGATCGGATGGTCGTCGAACTGCTGGACATCTCCGAGATGGGGGCAGGATCATTCGAAGTTCGCAGTAATCACGTGCCGCTGGAATCCCTGGTCTGGAGTGTGGTCAATGGTATGGCGCCAGAGATCAAGCGTGCCCGGTTGGATGTCGCCTTTATGGTCCGTGATGGCGATCGTCTCGTGGTGTCGGGCGATGAACAGCGCCTGCGCTGGGCTTTCGGCCATATCCTTCAGAATGCGCTGCGATATACCGAACCCGGTGGACATCTGGCGGTGCGATTAGGAATGAACCCGCAGTATCCCGGTTATATCGGTGTGCATTTCAGCGACAGCGGTGTGGGTATTTCCGATAAGGATCTGCCGCATGTGTTTGAACGTTTTTACCGTGGAGAACCACGCACGGCTGAAGGCAAACTGCTCGATCCGCGCGGGCTGGGGCAGGGCTTATTTGTCGCCAGGACGGTGGCCGAGGCGCATGGCGGGATGATCACGGTGCGGAGTCAGCCGGGGAAGGGCAGCACGTTTATCATGCTGCTGCCGATGGCTGATGAAGTGGCGGATGAAGAAAACATCTAGGAACAGCGTAGAAACAGGAGATACTTTTGCATGACCGTATTTTCCCATGAGACGGTGCAGGCCGCTCTTGACCGTCTGAATCTTGGGCTTTCGATTCAGTTATTCGAAGAAACCACCGCGACCTCTCAACAGGCAGCCGATCGCATCGGCTGTGAACTGGGACAGATCGCGAAAAGTATCCTCTTCATCATCGACGGACAGCCGGTGATCGTGGTCGCCAGCGGTGATCAGCGCGTCGATGACCGAAAGCTGGCGGCCTTATTCAATGTCAGCCGCAAGAAGGTGAAAGTCGCCACGGCTGACCAGTGTCTTGAAATCACCGGCTATGCCCCCGGCAGTGTCCCGCCGCTGGCTTACCGTCAGCAGGATCTGAAGGTGCTGCTGGATGACCAGCTTCAGCGGTTCGAGATGCTCTATGCGGCAGGGGGCGCACACAATGCGATTTTCCCCGTTCGCCGCGAACAGCTTCCACAGATCACAGATGGGGCATTTACTGACGTCTATCGTGAAGCAGACGCCTCACCTGCTGTCTAGTTCACCGACTTAACCACGCGCACTGTAATAACCGTACAGATAACGCAGGAATTCCAGCGCCGTTCGGGGGCGGTGTCGTCCGCTGTCGAGACGTTCCCCTAATCCCTGCGGTTCCAGTGCGCGTGTATCTCCCCGGCTGCCAATATGATCGATCAGCAGGGCCAGACGCTGTAGATCCACGCTCAGCGAACGGGTGATCTCCTGCTGACTGGCTTCCGTGTGTTCGGCCTTCAGGCTGATGACCGCATCACGCAGATCACCGGCACGCAGTTGGATGGATGCCCCGGCCTGTGCGACCTTTGTCAGCCCACTGATGACAGTGTTCATCATCAGCCCTTCCTGATAGAGATACTGGCGCGTCCGCTCTGCCAGCGGGTTCGGCAGGGCAGTCTTCAGCCGCAGTTCATGGCGTCTGCCGTCAGAGAAGTAACCGGCGATGACCCATACCGCATCCAGCACGGTGGTGGGATCGGTAGCCGCGCTTAGCAGCTTATCGGGGCCTGCGGACCGTGAAGCGCGCTGGCGCTCATAGATCATCATGATGCCACGGGCGGAGTCCATCAATGCCCGTGTGAGCGCCCGCCGCTCTTCCCGCGAAAAAGCGCCTTTCATCATGCTGAGCTGTGCGCTGAGCATTTCCAGTGTGGGATAATCGCGCTCCCCGTAGCTTGAAGCGACATCCTGAAGGAAATCGACGGTCGTTTTAACCGCCTGTGCGTATTCTTCCAGCGTCTGCCCTGCGGTGATCTCGCGCACAAAATAGACGGCTTCCAGTGTTTCGCGCAGGTTGGCGCCAAGCTCCCGGCCAAAGATGGCAATCGCGGTACGGGCATCCAGTTGGCTGGCTTCACGTACATAGATCCGCAGTACCTCTGCCGCCTGCGGACGGGTTTCCGGGCGGCGTGCCAGCATCTGGTACAGTTCCATGACGGCTTGCTGACTCTCCTGCACATCCTCGGAGTGTGCGATCACACCTGACGCGAGTAAACCGGCAGCATGAACGCTGTCATGCACTCGCCCGTGACTGAGATAGTAATGCACGATCTGCATCAGCGATGACATTCGGATCACTGAGAAGAGCTGCGGATCGGCCACCAGAATATCAAGCAGATGATGCGCGGTGTGATCCAGTTCGGGGCCTGGTGTGCGATTTTGAAGTGCGCCGAGTCCGGCCATCGCCAGTGGTGCGGAGCGAATCCCGGCATCTTCAATCTGATTGATAGCCGTGGCCGCCTGTGCCGATGGGATCGCAGTATCGGCGAAGACACGCTCCACCATCTCGATATAATCAATCTGGCGGTCGCCCAGATAAAATACAGACGACTGCTGGATCATCTGACTGGCGAGATTCGGATATTCACCCAGCGCCAGACACAATTGCAGCAGTCGGGTTGCGGCCTGCTCGTTCAGCAGCAGAAGCTGTTGTTCCGTCCAGCGCTGTGAGATCGCGATCAGTCGTTCGGTTGTGGCCGCGTCGGGATTTTTGAGGGCGATATCGAGCAGTCGTTCGTAAACATCACTGTCGAAGAGATCCACCCGGCCAGCCTGACGGGCCATTTGCGCCAGGTGGAGCAGCAGCAGCGGCTGGCTTTCGCTGTCCAGGCTGCTGACGGTCCGCATCAGGGTCTCGGCTGGCGCGACGGCATCGGTCTGGTTCAGAAGATAGGGCATCAGATCGGAGACGGCCTGCGGAAGCTGTTTGACGAGCGGCTCAAGTGTCATCAGCCGCTGGAAGGTGGCCTCATTCAGGTGCAGGACGGCCATCAGGAAGACTGCTTTAGCCACTTCCGGATTGGATGTCGCCAGCGGCACCGCGATTTCGACCAGTCGTCCGGCGACGCGCTCGATATGAACAGGGTGAGGTGCATTTGCCAGTTCTACAAGAATGGGGATCAACCCTTCGGCGTTCTGGGCGCGGGTCAGATCGGTGACCATCAGCAGCGCTGCACGGTGGGCAAGTGTGATCCATCGCGTATTGCTCACCTCTGCATCGGCATCAGCAGAATACTGAAGGACGCGCAGGATGAAGTGATAGATGGGGCGGCCTGTGGCTGGGCTGAGCGTATCCGACAGGCGATCCAGCGCGAACTGGCTGAGGGTGTCATTCTGCCAGACGAGATACGTCATCAGATCGACCGAGTTAAAGTCGTTCATCGCCAGCGACAGGTTGAGCAGATGTTCTGCATAGACATTGCGCAGTTCATCGCTTAGTGTCGGGTCGTTTTCCAGAATGCGGGCGACTTCGTCCTTATCCGCAGGCTGGTAATTAAGCAGGGAGGTATCCAGCTTGGCGCGGTGTGATGCGTATGCCAGTGCCTCACCTAACCGGTCAGACTGGCGCATTCGCCATCCAGCCGCAGGAGTCAGGGCGCGTGTGCGCTCAATGACCAGTGAGGTATCCAGCCGAAGCTGGCTGATGACGAAATGGCTGTACTCGTCTTCAGGGAATATCCCCGACAGCTCATTGCTTTCCCAGTTAAAGACCAGTGTTTCGGCAGCCGGTTCGCCCTGATCCAGAAAGCGAATTTGCACATCGAGATCGGTTGCACTTTCGCTGTAGGTGGTGAATGTCACGGCAAATCGAACGGACGGTGGAAGCAGGGCAAGCAGCCCCAGGATAAAATCCATCCGCTGGTTAATGTCCTTTGGCGCATGGGTGACGATGATCTGCACGCCCTGCACAATTGCCGCCAGCAGTTTTTCGATAGATTCCAGCCGGTTGTTGACGATATCCATCAGCGTCAGCATCGCATCGGCTTGCGCACTGGCATCATCCTCATCCGGGATGATCAGCGTCACCGGTTGCAGCGGCTGCTTCTGACGAAGATCACGCGGATGCGGCAGGACTTCCTGAAGCAGTAGTTGCAGCACCTTCAGTTTGCCGCCGAGTGTACGCAGGATGTCCAGCGGCAGCAGAATATAATGGCTGACCGCAATGGTTTCCTGAATGATCTGTGCCTGCACGAAGATAAACGGAAGCTGCTTCGTCCCACGGATCAGCGCCCAACTGGTACCATCTCCGACTGTCAAGGGGGGCAGATTGGAACGCTCAAGGACTGCGGTCGCGATTTCAGTAGTAACATTTGACGAACGGGACAGCACTCGTGGCGCTTCCGGTTGATCTATGAAATGACCCGTGTAAAAATGATCGAGAGAAAAGTTTGTGTTCGCCACAATTCGCCTTTGCGATTAATCCGGTTGAGGGCGCTTACGGACAGATCGATTGATCTTCCGTATACACACGCTGATCTCAAACTGCAAAACTGGGAAACTGTAGCTAATTATAGCGCCGCCATACTGAAACCGGAAATCGTACTTCAGTAAGTGCCGCGCCGGATATACAGACAGGAATTTTATGACCACTGGGACCATTTCTACATCGCAGGCACTCTCTCGCACACAGGTTATGCGTGCCGCCCTGATTGTATTACTCGGCTTCTTTGCCAGCGGTGTGCTCGGTCTGGTGCGGACTGCGATTTATAACGCGATGTTCGGGGCCAGCAGTGAACTGGATGCCTTTTATGCCGCACAGCGTATCCCCGAACTGCTGTTTGCACTGGTCGCTGGTGGCGCGTTGGGATCGTCATTCATCCCGGTCTTTGCGAGACTGCGTTCATCCGGACGGATTGAAGAAAGCTGGCAGCTTGCCAGCGCTGTCATGACGCTCTCGGCACTGGCAGCGGGTGCATTAGGCATTCTGCTGGCAATTACGGCGCCGCTGTATATGCCGCTGTTTTATCAGAACGAGCTTTATCAGGAACTGGCGGTGCGGATGACACAGCTCATGCTGGCGACGACCGTGATCTTCAGCGTCAGCGGGCTGATGATGGGCATCCTGAACACCTATCAGAATTTTATGCTGCCTGCGCTGGCCCTGAGTATGAATAATGTCGGCCTGATTATCGGTGCATTGGTGATCGCGCCGCTGCTGCCAACCACTACCGGTTATTTCGCCTACCCGCAGCCATCACCGCTTGCACTTGCATCACTGCTGCCAGATGGAGCCGCTGCGGTGATCGCTGCTGCGCCGCATACGATTAACGTTTATGGGCTGGCTTTCGGCGCGCTGCTGGGAGCGGTGCTGCATCTCGCCATTCAGATCCCCGGCCTGCGTAAGCTCGACGGACGCCCACGCTTCCTGCCTAATCCACGGCTTGAGGGTGTGACGTCCGTCATGCGTCTGATGATGCCGCGAATGCTGGGGCTGGCTGTGACACAGATCAATTTTCTGGTCAATACTACCTTTGCAACCGCGATGATCGCCGGGAGTCTGGTCGCGCTGAATAATGCATGGTTCCTCATGTTTTTCGCACTCGGTATTATCGCGCAGAGCGTAGGGACGGCGGTATTTCCATCACTCTCCGCATTGGCTTCGGCCAACGATATGGACGGTTATAAGGAACGGCTGGTCGGCGCGATGCGGAGTATTCTGTTTCTCGCAGTGCCCGCGACTGCCGTGCTGATTCTGCTCGGTCAGCCGATTGTCGAAGTGCTGTATCAGCGCGGGGCATTTGACGCTGAAGCCGTCGCCGGGACCGCGTGGGCGCTGGCTTTCTTCTCACTGGGGGTCGTCGGCCATGCCATGCTTGAAGTCCTGTCGCGTGCTTTCTATGCCCTGTCGGATACCCGCACGCCAGTGCTGATCGGGATCGGTGCGATGCTGGCGAATATCACGCTGAATGTCATTCTGATCCAGTTTATCGGTGATCCGGCGACGCTCTCACGTGGGGCATTCGGCGGCCTTGCACTGGCGAATTCACTGACGACGCTGGTCGAAGCGGCGGTCCTCTGGTGGTTGCTGACGCGCCGCCTGCAATGGGCCGAAGTCAGCGAACTTAGGATCAGTGTCAGCCGGATGACACTGGCGACATTAGCGATGAGTGTCGTGCTTATTGCAGTGCTGGCGCTGACCGGCACATCCAGCAGTATCGTGCAGCTCATGATCGCTGGAATAGCGGGGGCTGCCGTCTATTTTGGAGTCGCTACCGCGTTCGGGCTGGAAGAGGCGCGGCTGATCCCGCAGATGGTGCTGCGCCGTGTCCGGCGTGCCTGATTGCTAACTGTCTGATGCGAATGGCGGCGTTCTAAAGGCTCTATTATGTGGTACTCAGCAAGTATGGAACAAACATTTTTATACTTCGCGGCTATATGAGTACACAGACCTTACTCCAGTTTACCGATCAGGGGATCTACTGCGCCGCCGGGGATTTTTATATCGATCCGTGGGTGCCGGTTCCACGTGCGGTTGTCACCCATGCCCATGGCGATCATCTGACGCGGGGCAGCGCGGCTTATCTCTTTTCCGCAGAAGGTGAGCAGGTCTTCCGCGCTCGTCTGTCGGATGACGCGGCCTATCAGACTGCCGACTATGGCGAACGGGTGATGCTGAATGGCGTGCAGGTCTCGCTGCATCCAGCCGGGCACATTCTCGGTTCGGCACAGGTGCGGGTAGAATATCAGGGTGAGGTATGGGTGGCTTCCGGTGATTACAAGATCGAAGCGGACCCGACCTGTACGCCATTTGAGCCGGTGAAATGCCACACCTTTATCACCGAAGCAACATTCGGCCTGCCGATTTATCACTGGTCGCCGCAGCAGACGGTCTTCGACCAGATTAATGCATGGTGGCGTGCTAATGCCGAAGCGGGGAAGTCCACACTGATTTATGGCTATGCGCTTGGCAAGGCGCAGCGTCTGCTGGCCGGGGTTGATGCCAGTATCGGCCCGATATATACCCATGGCGCAGTCGAACGACTGAACCGCGCCTATCGTGAAAGCAGCGTCAAGCTGCCGGAGACGATCTATGCGACATCAGCCAAACGCGCCAGTTATGCTGGTGCGCTGATTATCGCGCCGCTGTCTGCTCGTGGCACATCATGGACGCGGCGCTTTGGCACTCATTCCAGCGGATTCGCGTCCGGTTGGATGCGGATTCGTGGTGCGCGTCGGCGTCGGGCTGTTGATCGCGGCTTTGTCATCTCCGATCATGTTGATTGGGACGGGTTGATGCAGGCGATTGAAGCGACGGGTGCAGAGCGCATCTGGGTAACGCATGGCTACGTCGCGGTTGTGGCGCGCTGGCTGCGTGAACAAGGCTATGAGGCACAGGGCTTCCAGACGCGCTATGAGGGTGAGCGCGAAGAACTGGAAGAAGTCACTGTGGCGGAGACTGAAGCGGCTGCCGACGACACCGATCAGGGCGGGGAAGGGCAGGTATGAGAGACTTCGCAAACCTGTACGCCGCACTGGATGAAACCAACAAGACCAATGAGAAGATTCAGGCGCTGGTCGATTATTTCAGATCCGTCCCACCGGATGATGCCGCATGGGTGATTTATTTCCTCAGCGGGCGCAAACCGCGTCAGATCATCGGATCGCGTCAGCTTGCGACGTGGGCGGCTGAGGAAGCGGGTGTGCCGGAATGGTTGTACAGCGAGTCCTACGATGCGATCGGTGACAGCGCCGAGACCATCACCCTGCTGCTGAGAAACAACGAATCCAACAATGACCTGCCGCTGTCGGTATGGGTGGAACAACATCTGCTGCCGCTGCGTGCTGAACCTGAAACTGTGCAGAAGGAAGCCGTGCTGCGGGCATGGCGCGAACTGAATGTCCGCGAACGCTTCGTCTGGAACAAGCTGATCACAGGTGCTTTCCGGGTCGGCGTGTCGCAGCGACTGGTGACACGCGCCCTTTCGATTGTCAGTGACGTGGATGCCGCCACGATTGCCCACCGTCTGATGGGGAACTGGGAACCGACCGCTGATTTTTTCACTAATGTCGTCGCCAAAGAGACAACCGATGCGGACATCAGCCGTCCGTATCCGTTCTTTCTCGCCTATCCGATTGAAGAAGATCCGGAAGCGCTGCTCGGTGATTTCGATCAGTGGCAGGCGGAATGGAAATGGGATGGCATTCGCGGACAGGTGATCCAGCGTGAAGGCCAGGTGTTTGTCTGGTCACGGGGCGAAGAGCTGGTCACTGACCGCTATCCCGAAATCACTGAGATGGCGGCCCTGCTGCCGGAGGGCGTCGCGCTGGATGGCGAACTGCTGCCGTGGCATGACGGGCAGGTCATGCCTTTTGCACAGCTTCAGCGCCGCATTGGACGCAAGTCACTGACAAAGAAGATGCTGGCCGAAGTGCCGGTCGTCTTCCTGGCATATGATGTACTCGAATTTGAAGGGCAGGATGTGCGCGAGCGTCCGCTTTCATGGCGCAGGGCACAGTTGGAGCAGATTGTCTCGGCGATCCAGCATCCATCATTGCAGCTTTCACCGCTGGTTGAGGCGCAGTCGTGGGACGAACTGGCTGAACAGCGTCAGCAGAGCCGCGATCAGAATGTCGAAGGCATCATGCTCAAACGCTGTGACTCGCCGTATCGGGTGGGCCGTCAGCGTGGGGACTGGTGGAAGTGGAAGATCGAACCGTATACCGTGGATGCGGTGCTGATTTATGCCCAGCGCGGCTCCGGTAAGCGTGCCAGCCTGTACACCGATTACACGTTTGCAGTCTGGGATGAGCAGGGAGTGTTGATCCCATTTGCTAAAGCCTATTCCGGCCTGACAGATGAGGAAATCCGCAAGGTGGATGCCTTTATACGCCGGAATACAAGTGAAAAATTCGGCCCGGTGCGGACTGTCAAACCGGAACTGGTGTTTGAACTCGCCTTTGAAGGGATTCAGCGCTCGGCACGTCATAAATCCGGGATTGCGGTGCGTTTCCCCCGTATTCTCCGCTGGCGGCATGATAAGAAAATCGAAGAGGCCGACACGCTGGAGACGATCCGCGCCATGCTGCCAGACGGAGCGTGATGCTGATGGCCTCTCAACCCTCACCCATAAATCCTGCGCTGTCGGATGTGCTGGCCCTGATTGAAGCCTGGTTTGCGTCTCAGGGCTGGACGCCGTTTGACTTTCAGCGTCAGGCATGGCGTGCCTATCTCGATGGGAAAAGTGGGCTGATTCACACGGCCACCGGAACGGGCAAGACCTATGCCGCGTGGATGGGTCTGCTGGCAGAAGCAGCGTCCGACATGTCTGTCAGAACCTCACGGCTAGCGACAGTCACACGCCGCAGCCAGACTGCACCGCTGACCGCACTGTGGATCACACCGCTGCGGGCGCTTGCTGCCGATACCGAAGCGGCACTGCGTGCGCCCGTAGAAGCACTGAACCTGCCGTGGTCGATTGAACGGCGCACAGGTGATATATCATCCGCACTGCGCAGCCGACAGCGTACCCGCCTGCCAACGGTGCTGGTCACGACACCGGAAAGCCTTTCGCTGCTGCTGGCCCGTGAAGATGCGGAGAAGCTGTTTGCGTCTCTGCGTTTGGTGGTGGTCGATGAATGGCATGAACTGATGGCGACCAAGCGCGGTGTGCAGACCGAGCTGGGGCTGGCACGCCTGCGCCGCTGGAATCCACGACTGCGGCTGTGGGGACTTTCGGCCACAATGGGCGATCTGGAATCGGCGCTGGACACCCTGCTGGGCATTGATGCTGAAACTGGTGAGATCCGCAGCGGCGTACTGGTCAGCGGTGAGATCTCCAAACAGGTGATGATCGAGTCGCTGATCCCGGCTCGAATCGAGCGTTTCCCGTGGGCCGGGCATCTGGGGATCAATATGCTGCCGCAGGTCATCGCGCAGATTGAACAGGCCGACACCACGCTCATTTTTACCAATACCCGCGCCCAGACCGAAGGCTGGTATCAGGCGCTGATCGATGCCCGTCCAGACTGGGCGGGAGAGATCGCGCTGCATCACGGATCACTCGACCCGACGCTGCGTGCATGGGTCGAAACCGCCTTGGATGAAGGCCGACTGCGCTGTGTGGTTTCGACATCGAGTCTTGATCTGGGTGTCGATTTTTCGCCGGTGAGTCAGGTGCTTCAGATTGGCAGCCCGAAGGGGGTGGCGCGTCTGCTTCAGCGTGCTGGCCGCAGCGGACATCAGCCGGGGGCCGTCAGCCGGGTGATCTGTGTCCCCACGCATGCACTCGAACTGCTGGAAGTCGCCGCTGTACGTGAAGCGGCGCAAAACGGACGGATTGAAACCCGGCGTCCGATTGAAAATCCATTGGATGTGCTGGCGCAGCATCTGGTGACGGTCGCGCTAGGCGGCGGCTTTACGGCTGACGGACTGTACCGTGAAGTCCGCAGCGCCCATGCCTTTCGCACCCTTTCACGGGATGATTGGGAATGGACACTGGATTTCGTCACTCGCGGCGGAGAGGCCCTGCGCACTTATCCCGAGTATCACCGGCTTGTGGAACAGGACGGACGCTATACGGTTGAAAATCAGCTAGCGGCCCGCCTGCACCGCATGTCGATTGGCACGATCATGGGGGATGCGACGCTTCAGGTGCGGTATCTGAAAGGCGGAAATATCGGCAGCATCGACGAGTCGTTTATCTCACGCCTAAAGCGGGGCGATACCTTCACACTGGCCGGTAAAGTGCTTGAATTTGTGCGTGTGCGCGATATGACGGTCTGGGTGAGGCGGGCAAAAAGCAAACGCGGTGTGGTCCCGCGCTGGTTTGGCGGCGGCCTTCCGATTTCAGATGAATTGAGTACGGCGATCCGTGAACAGTTGAGCCATGCCCGACAGGGTGATCGTACTACACCAGAACTGCAAGCGCTTCAGCCGATTTTTGAGCTTCAGTCAAAATGGTCGATCATCCCATCGGCGGATGAACTGCTGATCGAACAGGTGAAAACCCGCGAGGGCTGGCATCTGTTCTTCTATCCGTTTGAGGGGAGGCTGGTGCATGAAGGGCTGGCCGCGCTTTTCGCCTATCGTCTCGCCCAACAGAAGCCGATGACCTTTACGCTTGCCTTTAATGATTACGGCTTCGAACTGCTTTCTGCTGAACCGGTGGATGACATCGAAACCCTGCTGACGGATCGGCTGTTCTCCACCGAAAGCCTGATCGATGATGTACTCGCAAGTCTGAATGCGGGTGAAATGGCGAAGCGGCAGTTCCGCGAAATTGCCCGCATCTCCGGTCTGGTTGCGACGCGTTATCCGGGTGGACAGAAAACCGCTCGCCAGCTTCAGGCATCCAGCAGCCTGATGTACGATGTGCTGCAAAATTATGACCCGGATAATCTGCTGCTGGTGCAGGCCCAGCGTGAAGTGCTTCAGCGTCAGCTCGAAAGCTCACGTCTGCATCAGGCGCTGCTGCGACTTCAGCGTTCGACGGTGATCTTCAAACCGACGAAGCGCCCGACGCCGTTTGCTTTTCCGCTGCTGGTGGAACGTCTGCGCCAGACATTGTCATCGGAAACGCTGGAAGACCGCGTTCGTAAAATGCTTGCCAGTCTTGACCGGGCGGCGGGTATCATCCTGGATAGCGCGGAGTCCTGAGCATGGCTGATCTCTCTTTAACGCTGGCCGGGGAAAGGCTGACTCTGCTGCCAGAACGCGCTGTATTTCAACCTGCGAAAAGCACCGTTTTTATCGCGGATGTACATCTGGGGAAAGCCGAGGCGTTTCGTGTTCATGCTATTCCACTGCCGGATCAGACGACATCCGCCGACCTGTCCCGTCTGAGCCGCCTGCTGCAAAGGACGCACGCCAGCAGACTGGTGATCCTTGGCGATCTCATCCATTCCCGCAGCGGCCATACAGACCGGGTGATCGCTGAATTTACCACATGGCGCAGCACACACGCCGAAATTGAGTTTGTGCTGGTTCAGGGTAATCATGACCGTTTCGCCAGAATCCCGGCAGACTGGCAGATTCGCACCCTGAAGGCCCCAGTGATCAGTGCGCCGTTCGTGTGGTTGCATCAACCGGCACTATCCGATGAGGGCTTTACGCTTGCGGGTCACCTGCACCCGGCATACCGTCTGTCCGGCAAGGGCCGCCAGCAGTTAAAACTGCCATGTTTCTGGCGTCAGCCGGGGATGCTGGTGCTGCCCGCCTTCGGAAGTTTCATCGACTCGGCATCTATCAGACCATCAGCGGACGACCGGGTGTATGTGGTTGCCGGGGATGATGTGCTTCCTGTGTAAACCGTCCGGGTGATCAGCGTAAAAACAGCATGGCGGGTGAGAGCAGGTTCCGGAACATCCCGGACCAGTTGGTATCATTCGGGTTAAGTGATGCCCTGATCTCCAGATGCAGGTGTGGGCCGCTGGAATTGCCGCTGTTGCCACAGGTGCCGATGCGCGCACCGCCGGCGACATTCTGACCTTCGACGCACTCGATGCTGTTCAGATGTGCGTACATGATATAGATATGCGCTCCAGTCAGCCCGCGTTTGCCCAGCCCCTGTTTTGTTGATTCGGGCAGCACGTCGTTGAGATAACGAACGATGACATAATGCCCATACCCATATCCCCATGCCGGATCATTCAGAACCGCGAAATTGTTTAACCCCATCCCCTGATCGACCGCGCTGGGGGCGTGTGGGACGCATTTGATGCAGCGAAATGTACGCATCACTGTGCCACCCTGTGGCCCTGCTACCACCGCTTCACCCACACGAGCGCTGAAGTCCCAGCCATGGTGGATGGCGTCATAATACTGCGGATCGGTATTGAAATCACGCTGCCACGTACAGTTATCCATTGGAGGCGGATAGGCATCACTGGCAGCAAGCTGAAACATATCGTAACTGCCTTCCAGCCGCACGACATCTTCCCGCACCCATCCGCTGCGGCCCTGAAACTCGACATTGATCCAGCGCAGGTTATTCGGGAAGTTCTGATCCGGCATCACGCCCAGAATAGTGAGTTTGTCTCCGAATGAGAGCCGTCCGATCGGTGGATTAATCCGTAAGGACGGCGCACTGCGGATGTTGACTCCGCCCTGCACCCGTGCGATCACCTGGGCAAGACGTGACGGTGTGCTGCCAGATCCGGGTAGTGGGTCGGTGGCTGGTGGTGGGGCAGGCGTATCCGGCGGCGCATCAGAGGTATCTGGGGGGGCTGGTGGCTCTGCTGGTGACAATGATCGGGTGAGGGCGAAGGCCAGCAGCGGACGAGCGATAAACCCGTAGCCGAAGCGGCTGCCATCGCCTTCAATGGTGATGAGATCATCACGAACCCATCCGCTGCGCCCATCCGGGAACTCGAGCTTCAGCCATTGATAGGTCTTGTTATACAGGCCCCGTCCTTCGACATCCAGCGCAACCTCAGCGACGCTGGCTTTTATGTGTAAGGGGACTTTGAATGTCAGCGGCTGGTTGGTGCCGGGGGCCGCCCGAATATTGACTTCTACAATCGAAGGGATACTGGGGATACCGAGAATGGTTGCGATCAATGATGAGGATGACATCGGCTGATCCTTGTCGTGAGAGATGCGAAATTATCATGAATTTTTGCCAGCGTAATAGGTATTTATTGCTATTTTTACGTTCTTTAGTGGTTTATTCAAACTCCGTCAGTTAAAATAGAGCATAGTCAGTAAAGCGAAAAAGTAAATCAGGACTCACAGAGCGGCGACTTATGACTGAAAGTTTGTCTAAAAAATTGCTCACTTACCATCTGGCGCGCCTGGAAGACAAAAATCCTGACGTCCGCTTGAAAGCCATACAGGAAATTGAGCTGCTGGGTGATGCAGAGGCACTGGATAGACTGCATCAGGTTTATACCACCGACAGTGACCTCAATGTGCGTCGAGCGGCGCAGAATGCCGGACGTGCGATTTTTCTCAAACAGCAGCAGGCCGCCCAGACCTGACGCCTGAACTTCACGGCAGGGCATCCCGGAGAACGGTGTAGAAGGGCGCAGTTCTCCTTTTGTATGCCTGTGGATAGCTGCTGTCTGCCCAGGGCGCATTATCGACCCTGTGTTTATAATCCCGTGTGCCCCTTCAGCACTCCTGCCATAAACTCTACCATCCGATCATAGTGTGAACCCTTCCAGTAAATCTGCTGACAGGCGCTGCAGCGATGAAATTCGTCGTAATAGCGCACTGTTGATTCCGTCAGCTCGTTGAGAATCGCGTGCTTTTCGACCGGTTTCAGTACGCCATTACATTTCAGACAGCGCTGAAGCAGTGACACTTCCTGCATCAGATGATACCGGCTAAGCACTTCCACAATCTGCCGCTTCGGGTCCGTCTGGCGGATAAACCGTCCATAGATCACCAGACTCCGTTTTAGCAGGCCGATATCCCGCGAGAGCAGGATGCGCTGTTCGGCATGTGATACTTCCGCCAGTTCGCTGTCGTCGTAATCATTTCGATAGAGCGTATCATATCCGGCCATCCGCAGAAATGACGCCAGCCGTCCCAGATGGGTATCCAGTATAAAGCGCGGCTTTTCGGTCAGCGGTTCTCGCAGCGGAAGCACTGGCTGGATGGGACATGACTCGGCCCGCCCATAGACCTCAATTCTGGCGTTTTCCGGTACAATCTGCTCAAATTGAATGCTGCGTCCGTTGAGGATAATAGCCTCAATCTCGCAGTGCGGCACCCCGAGCGACTCAATCATGTCCTTGATGGATGCTTTCCAGTCGAAGGGATGTTCGATGGCTTTGTCACGGAGCCGGGGTGGAAGAAAATCACGGGTATCATCATAAAATTGGAATGTAGCGAGAGGCATGTGATCTGAACTCAAATCATAACAGTCTTAACCATTATACTGATGAAAATGCCAGGTTGATATTCAATAACGTTTTTATACGATTTGTTTATAGCGAATCAGCACTTGCTGTTTATACAACTGACTGATGGATTTACGCTGGAGAGCAAGCATGGAAATTCTCGGAATTGATATTGGCGGATCAGGGATCAAGGGGGCGCCGGTCAACACCGAAACCGGCGAATTCACACACGAGCGCTATCGCCTTCCCACCCCTCAGCCTGCGAAACCGGACGCCGTGGCCGAAACTGTGCGTGAGGTGGCACGTTTCTTTAACTGGGAAGGGCCGATTGGCTGTACCTTTCCTGCAATTGTCAAAAACGGGATCATGCACAGTGCCGCCAATGTCGATGACGCATGGATCGGGACCAACGGGCAGGCTCTGTTCGAAGAAGCAACAGGCTTACCTGTCCACGTGCTGAATGATGCCGACGCTGCTGGTATTGCCGAGATGATCTTTGGCGCGGGGCGCGGTCATGAAGGTGTGGTAATGATGCTGACGCTCGGCACGGGGATTGGCAGCGCTCTTTTCGTCGATGGGACACTGGTGCCTAATCTTGAGCTTGGGCACCTTGAGATCCGTGGAAAAGCAGCGGAAGAGCGGGCATCCGACCGCATCCGGCAGGAAAAAGACCTCAGTTGGGAAAAATGGGCGCGCCGCCTCAATGAGTACCTTGAAAGGCTGGATTTCCTGTTCTCGCCGGATCTGATGATCATCGGCGGTGGTGTCAGTAAGCGGGCGGATAAATTCCTGCCTCTGCTGAACGTCAACGCCAAACTCGTCCCGGCTGAGCTTCAGAATGATGCCGGCATTGTTGGGGCTGCGCTTTCAGCCATGCCGCTGCTGCGGAAATAATCCGGGCCAGTTGCCGCTGCTATACAGCAGACTGCTGCAAAGTCTGCTGTATTCAGTGTCGTTGAGTTCAGTCGTCGATAACGTCTGACAGGATGTTCAGCTTTCGTAATCGACAGCCGCGACGGATGATGTCAGTGGTCGGATCACCTCACTCAACACGCGCTGATGGTCCGGATGAACCTGATATTCCTGCATGGCTTCCAGTGAGGCGAAGCGTGTGATCAGCGCCAGATCATAGGCGCGGTCTGATGGGACGATATTCGCCCCGACTTCGATACTCAGGATCTGGGGGATAGTGGCTTGCAGCGCCAGCAGCCGATTTTTCATCAGGCTGATATTGTCCGGTGTGGGTTCATGCAGGCGCATCATCACGACATGCGTCAGCGTTTTCTGCGGCTGTTTCGGGCTGAACGTCCCCCAATGCCGGTTGAAATAGAGCAGCGGCATCTGTTTGGGCTGCGCTTCTGCCGCGACGACCTCACCGAGAATCAGTGTGTGGTCTCCACCGTCATAGCTGCGGTAAAGCCTGCAATCCAGCCATGCATTGACTCCGGGCAGGATGGGTGCGCCAGTCACCGCCGTCTCATACGGGATATGCTCGAAGCGGTTTTCCTGTTCCGGCATCATCCCGGCGAATAACTTACCCAGTTCAGTCTGATGCTCGTGCAGGATATTCACTGCGAAAAAGCCTGCCCGATGGATCATGTCATGGCTCTGATTTTTCTTGCCAAGGCTGAACTGGATCAGCGACGGGTTGAGGCTCAGGCTGGTGAATGAACTGGCCGTCATGCCGTGTGGCCTGCCATCATCCGCAGTGGTGATAATGCTGACGCCCGACGCCCACTGAGCGAGTACTGAGCGAAATAGAGTTGGATCAATCGTCATGCTAAAGCTTTCTATCCTGCAAATGATTGCAAATGTGATTTTGAAATTAAAACAATTCTCACCAATTTTAATGCGTTGTTGCACGGCAAATGGTGTATAAGTCGTGAAACCTTCTATCGTAATCGGGTTATTATAATCAGAGTGAGAAGAATTCACCCAACTCCACTACTGACAATGATCTGCTGTCAAACGCTGGCCGTTTGAAATTTGCTGTTTGCTGTTTAAGCTGTGAAACGAACTGTAAGGCTTCCATGTCTGAGAGACCCCGTTACTCGATTGTTGCACCGATTTACAACGAAGAAGGCAATATCCTGCGCCTGCATCAGCGTATCCGGGAAGTGATGGATACGCTTGACGAGCCATGGGAACTGGTCCTGGTCGATGATGGCAGTCGCGATAATTCCTATGCTGAAATGCACGCGGTGGCATCGCAGGACAGCCGCATCAAACTGGTTCACTTTGCACGTAATTTCGGACATCAGATCGCGGTCACGGCGGGCATTGATTACGCTCAGGGACATGCGATTGTCCTGATTGATGCCGATCTGCAGGACCCGCCGGAAGTCATTCTGGAGATGATTGAGCGCTGGAAGGCGGGTTATGAAGTGGTGTACGGTGTGCGGGCCGAGCGCAAGGGTGAGACCAGGTTCAAAATCTGGACAGCGAAGCTCTTCTACCGCCTGATTTATCGCATTACCGATGTCAATATCCCACTGGATACCGGTGACTTTCGTCTTATGGACGAGCGGGTGGCGAATGTCTTACGTGCCATGCGCGAACACAACCGTTTTATTCGTGGGATGACAAGTTGGATCGGATTCCGGCAAACCGGTGTCCAATATGTCAGAGAAGCGCGTGAGATCGGCGAGACAAAGTATCCGCTGAGAAAAATGGTCCGCTTTGCGTGGGATGCTGTGACCGGGTTTTCGTATTTTCCATTACAGATTATGATTTATGTTAGCCTGATTTTCGGCATTCTGGGTGTGCTGACGATCCCGGTCATTGCAGTTCTCAGGGTATTCGTGGGGCCGGATTTCTTTGGGGGACAGACGACGACCATCGTGCTGCTGCTGCTGCTGGGATCTTTTCAGCTCTTCTTCCTGTTTATCATGGGGCAGTATGTCGCACGCATTTATGATGAGGTCCGGGGCCGCCCGCTTTATGTCGTTGCTTCGACCATCGGTTTCGAGCAGGCTTCGACCACCGGTGGCAAAGAAGTTGCCCGGCTGAACGCTTTTGAAGTGATGGAGCCGCGCTGATACTGTGTTTGTCCACATGGGGACGTGTGAACTGAGTGAACTGCTGTGAGTTTAGATCAGTTCTGGCGTTCACATGAGGGGAATATCCCGTACAAATAAATAGTCAGGATTTTTTACGATGACCGAAAGCGAACTGCTCCAGAATATCAGTACGTATCAGAGTCTGGTTTTGCGATACGAAGCGGTTCACTCCACTATCAACGCGCTGATGCATCAGCATGGGGGTGGGACGGAACACATGAGCGAAGCAGACATCTCGCAGTATCGGGCTTTGGCACGTGAACGGGACGAAGTGCTGAACGAGATGCGCTTTCTGGAACAGCTTCTGAATATCGATGATCTGACCCAGTAAGCTGATCGATCTTCATCCTGTGTTACCTGTATTACCCTTATGCCAGAGGTCACATGTCCTATGCTGAAGACCGGGTGCTGATCGGTGTCATCAGCCGTAGGCGCGATCTTGAAGCGGCGCTGACACAGCACTGGTATCGTATTCCTGAATCCCGAATGCAGCAGGGCATTCAAGCCGAATATCTGGGCCTTTTCCTCAGCCGCGCCTTTGGCGAGCGAAACGGCTCTATCCGCTATTTCGCGCGGATCACCGGCTATGAACTGCATTACCGACGTTTTCTGCTGCCTGATGAACCCAATCACCGGAATGCCAATGCACTTTATTACAAGGTGGTATTCGACGCGCTTATCGAAAAACATCCGCCTATTGTCAATAATACGCGCCGCACTATCACTTTTATTTACACGACGTGGGATCGTTTCAGTCATGCGCGGGTTGTTGGGGATCTGTACAGCCAGTCTGATCGCTTCGTGGAGCGCACCGAACATGGGCTGCGCACTGGCCGTTTGCAGGCCCTTGCACAGGGGGCAGATCTCTCGTCTGGTGTCAGCCGTCTGAGTGGATCGGGGATACGCGCCGCTGATCCGCCGTTGTATCTTGCGGATGACGCTCTGAACACGACGGCGAAAATGGCTGCGGAGCTGCATCAGGCCGGAACACCTGATGAGATCATGGCAGCGGCGCATGATGAGCTGTACCGCCGTGGGACGTCGCGCTGAGGCATTAGCAGCAGCCAAACAGGACAGATGTCAGGGCGCTCTACAGCTACAGATTTGTAAGTTCACTGAGTCGCTATGTCAGATTTGATCACTCACCGCTACAATGACTGCTCCTGCCACAGGATTTCTACACGCTGACCGACAACCGAAGGCTTTTTTCATGACTCAGGAACATGACAACGGACCGATTCTTTTAACCATCGCAATCGTTGGCGGTACCGGTAGGGAAGGTTCCGGACTTGCGATGCGCTGGGCAATCAACGGTTATAAAGTGGTGATTGGCTCTCGTGATGCTGAACGTGCCGTACAGAAGGCGGCTGAACTGAATCAAAAGCTTCAGGGGGAATACCTCACTGGGGCGGATAACGAAACTGCCGTACAGGGTGCAGATATTGTCGTGATCTCTGTTCCATATGACGCGCATAAACCCACATTGACGCAGTTGAAGGATATGCTGGCTGGTAAGATCGTGGTCGATGTGACGGTACCGCTGATTCCGCCTGATATTCGCTCGGTCCACATCCCGGAAGGGAAATCTGCTGCGCTCGAAGCGAAATCGTGGCTCGGTGAGGATGTCCGACTGGTTTCAGCCTTCCAGAACGTCAGCTCGGCCAAGCTCAAGGATATCCCGAACAAGATCGACTGTGATGTGCTGGTAACCGGTGACGACGCTGACGCGAAGGAACAGGTGATCCGGCTGGTAGAAGCCGCCGGGATGCGCGGCCTTGACGCTGGCCCGCTGGTGAATGCCTCTGGTGCCGAGTCGCTGACAGCCGTCCTGACCTATATTAACAAGCGTTACGGCGTCAAAGGTGCGGGCATACGCATCACGGGACTTTAGTCTGTGTCTGAAGAAACAACCGCTTCTGTACAGCCGGTGACTGTTCTTTCACTCACCGGTATACCATTGATTAAACCCGGCGATGATCTGCCGCAGCTTATCCTTCAGGCACTGGAGCGGATGCAGTGCCCGCTGGTGGCCGGTGATGTGCTGGTGGTAACCTCTAAAATCGTCTCCAAGGCCGAAGGGCGCATTGTCGATCTGCATGATGTGATCCCCAGTGCAGAAGCGGCGGCGCTTGCCAGGGAAACCGAGAAAGACCCGCGTCTCGTCGAACTGGTGTTGCAGGAAAGTACCGAGATCTCACGCAAAGGGCGTCGCGTGCTGATCACCCGGCATCGGCTGGGCTTTGTCAGTGCGAATGCTGGCATTGATCAGAGCAATGTCGATGAAGGCGGGGAGCGGGTGCTGCTGCTGCCGATTGATCCTGATCGCAGTGCAGATGCTATCCGCGAAGCGCTGCTTGCCGTGACCGGTGTTGAAGTCGGGATTGTCATCAGCGATACTCATGGTCGCCCCTTTCGCATGGGGAATGTCGGTGTGGCTGTTGGCGCGGCTGGCATCCCGACACTGCTCGATCTGCGGGGGGAAACCGATCTCTTTGGCCGGGTTCTGAAAGTGACGGTTCAGGGCTATGCGGATCTGGTGGCCTCTGCCGCGCATCTGGTATGTGGTGAAGGGGATGAAGGGCTGCCGGTGACACTGGTCCGTGGGCTGCGCTATCCGCCGGTGATGGGGACGGCGTCCGAACTGAACCGCTCCCCTGAACTGGACCTGTACCGTTAAAGGCTGTTTGAGAGAAATTTATGGCTGAAGCGTCCCTGCTGGACACGATCATGAGGCGTCGTTCGCTGCGGCGGTATCATCCTGATCCTGTCCCGCGTGATGTGATCGAACAACTGCTGACCGCTGCGATCTGGGCGCCGTCGGCCCACAACCGCCAGCCGTGGCGCTTTGCCGTCCTGACGGCGGCGGACGAAAAGCAGGCGCTGGCTGTGGCGATGGGGCAGCGGCTTCGGGCGGATTTAACAGCCGATGGTGTGCCGGAAGCAGTGATCGGCGCTGATGTTGACCGTTCCTTTCAGCGCATCACTGGCGCACCGGTGGTGATCGTGCTGTGTCTGTCGATGGCCGATATGGATGTTTACCCGGATGCAAAGCGGCAGACGCTGGAAGAGATTATGGCGGTGCAGAGTACCGCCATGGCCGGCCAGAATCTGCTGCTGATGGCATCCTCTCTTGATTTGGGTGCGTGCTGGATGTGCGCGCCGCTCTTCTGTCCTGATGTCGTTCGTAAACAGCTTGAATTGCCGTCAGACTGGCGGCCTCAGGCGCTGATTACCGTCGGATATCCCGCGCAGGAACGCGAACGCCCCCGGGACTCACTCGAAAAGTGTGTGCTGTGGAAATCATAAACGAAACCTTGCTTGAAACCCTGTTCTCTAACCCGAAAGTCGTTGTACTGGTTGGGGGTGTCGGCGGGGCAAAACTGGCGTATGGCCTGTCACACTCTCTGCCACCGGAGAATCTGACGGTGATCGTCAATGTCGCCGACGATTTCTGGCATTATGGTCTGCGTGTCTGCCCCGATCTGGATACGATCATGTACACGCTGTCGGAGCGTGTTGATCCGGTTAACGGGTGGGGCATCGCTGGCGATACCACCGCCATGCTTGATGCGCTCCGGCGTTATGGTGAGCAGACGTGGTTCGGCCTGAAGGATCAGGATCTCGCGACGCATCTGCTGCGGACACAGTGGCTGCATCAGGGGATGCGCCTGACCGACATCACCCGTGAACTGGCGGCCCGTTCCGGGCTTCGGTGTGCGCTGCTGCCAATCACCGATGATCCGGTGATGACCATCGTTCACACCGAGGAACATGGCGCACTGGAATTTCAGGAATACTTCGTCCGCTATCGCTGGCAGCCGCGTGTGAAGTCACTTGAATATCGCGGTGCATCAGAAGCACGTCTGACGCCGGAAGTGCGACAGGCTCTGGCTGAGGCGGACGTCATCCTGTTCGGGCCATCCAACCCGTGGCTGTCAATCGGGCCGATGATGGCGATCCCTGACATGGCTGATCTTCTGAGATCCCGTCAGATCCCACGTGTCGCCCTGACGCCGATCATTGATGGAAAGGCTGTCAAGGGACCGGCAGCCAAAATCATGGGCGAACTGGGGATGGAAGTCTCGGCACAGTCGGTGATGGATTATTACGGTGATCTGTTGAATGGCTTCATCACTGATGAGCGCGATCAACGCGACTGGCAGAGCCAGTCAGGGGAAGCCAGCCGACCAGACTCCGAAAATTTACATTCTGTCATCTATAAGGTCCAGAGTTTTGATACAATAATGGGGGATACTCAAAGTAAAGTTAAACTCGCCAAAAAGATTTTAGAAACGCTACAAGGATGGAAGTGATGACAACATGGGTGGTGATTCCCGTTAAGCCGCTGCGCTTGGCGAAAAGTCGGCTGGCGAAAATCCTCACACCTGATGAACGGCAGCATCTGGCAGAAGCGATGCTGCGACATGTGCTGAAGACCGTGAATGAAGTCCCGCAGGTTGCAGGGACACTGGTGATCAGCCGCGATAACCGCGCTCTGGCAATTGCCCGTGAATATAAGGTTCGCACGGTTCAGGAAAGCGGAACGCCTGAATTGAATAATGCGCTGCTGCGGGCAACGAAGATCATCGAAAGCTGGCGCAGTGATTCCATTCTGATCCTGCCTGCCGATCTGCCGCTGATTAACCGTGAGGACATCAGTAATATTATCACTATTGGTAAGCGTTCTTTTCCAAGTGTTGTAATTGCGACCGACAGTGTACGGGACGGCACGAATGCCCTGTTTGTGCGTCCACCCGGCTGCATCAATTATGCTTATGGGCCGGGCAGCTTTCAGCGTCACACCAACTTTGCCAGAGAGGTCGATGCTAACGTCGAACACTATCAGTCCGAACGCCTGCAGTTCGATATTGATGTGCCGGAAGACCTTCATAGGTATTATCAACTCATCCAGACAACGCCACCCGATTCGATCTGGCGTCCACCATCAGAAGCACAGGACAGCGTGCTGCCTCAGCTAGACTGGCTGTAATACAAGCCTATGGATGATCGGTACGGCCTTTATCTGCAGGATCATTATTCCCTGCGGGATTCGATCCGCTATGTCCAGTATGCGGAACTGCGCGGTTTTGACAGCGTCTGGCAGGCGGAGACGCGTCTGGTGCGCGATGCTACGATTGCCATGGCAGCCTATGCTGCGACGACCATGCGCATCAAAATCGGTTCCGGTGTGATGACGCACTGGACTCGGAATACCGCGGCACTGGCTGCCACTTTCCTGACGCTGGATGATCTCGCCCCTGATCGCATCATGTGCGGTCTGGGGAGCTGGTGGGAACCACTGGCGCATAAGACCGGGGTGGTGCGCTCCAAACCGCTGCTGGCGATGCGTGAGGTGGTAACGGCCCTGAAAGCCTTATTCACGCTTCAGCGGGTGACCTATCGCGGTGAATTTGTACAGCTTGATGATATCGCACTGGATGTAGTCCATGGGCGGCGTGAGCCGCGCAGCATCCCGGTCTATCTCGGTGCGATCGGGGCGAGTATGGCAGCGCTGGCCGGAGAGATCGCCAATGGCGTCCTGCTGAATCTGATGGCATCCCCGGCACATAATGCGGTCGTGATGGAAGAACTTCAGCGCGGCCTGAGACAATCCGGCAGACCGCTTGATCAGATGGCAAGGCCGCAGCTTATCGTCTGTTCGGTCGATCGTAACCGGACATTGGCCCTCAATCGCGCTCGCCGCCTGATCATCCCCTATCTGGTGCAGCAGCCGCGCCTGATGCTGGCGAGCGGTGTCCGCCCGGAGCTGATCGATGAGGTGTCGCAGGTGCTGGCGTGGGAGCCTGAAGAATATCAGATTGAACAGGCCATGCGTCTGGTACCGGATGATGTCGTCCAGATGCTGACAGCTTCAGGGACACCGCAGGAAGTCCGGGCAAAGGTCGGTGAATATTTCGCATCGGGTATTACGACAGCAGTGCTTTATCCTCTGGGTGACGATGTCCGTTATGTCATTGATGTCTTTGCAGACAGTGGTGCGGATACGACCACCGATACCGTCCCCATTTCGACCGCCAATCCATGATGATCGAAGACTCACAACGTCGCTGGTATCGCTTATGGGTCCCTTTTCTGGGGCTGCTGAGCGCGCTGACACTTGGCGTTTACGCCCTCACATCCTTACCGGCAGGTGATGGCTCTCCGCTGATGCCGGTGGACGACGCCTATATTCACTTTCAGTATGCGCGTCAGATCGCCCGTGGCGAACCCTATCAGTACAATCCCGGCCAGCCATCCACATCCGGTGCGACCAGCCTGCTGTATCCCTATTTACTGGCGGTTGGTGCCCTGTTAGGGCTTGAGGATCTTCAGTTAGGCTGGTGGGCGCTGATGATTGGCGGCGGGGCGCTGTTCGGTAGTGCAATCGCTGTCACCCGTATCGCCCGTTTCGCGGGTCTGTCGTCTAATGCTGCAATCCTGACCGGCGCGGCGTTCATCCTCAGCGGTGCGGTCACATGGCACGCATACAGCGGGATGGAAACGCTGGTGCTGATCTGCCTGCTGCTGTGGACGCTGTGGGGCTATTTGAGCCGCCAGTACCGCGTGCTGATCCCTGCGGCGTCGCTGCTGGCGATCACGCGGCCAGAAGGCAGTATCATGGCGGTGATTGCTGTCGTGGTGTGCCTGATAGAGCTGCTTCAGCAGCGGCACTTGTGGCAACGGCATCACCTCTGGCTGCTGCTGCCAGTCCTGCTGACGGGTTTGCAACCACTGCTCAACCGCATCGTGACCGGCAGCTTTTCGCCGACCGGCAATCAGGCGAAGTCCCTGCTGGGGATGATCCCTTTCGAATGGGGCGAAGTGCTGCGCCGGATTGGGGAAAATATCACCCGTACCCTGACTGAACTGATCACCGGCTTCGGCGAATTCGGCGTGCCGTATCTGCTGCCCGGACTGGTACTGATTGCGCTGGCAGGTGTCGCGGTCTGGTCTGTACAAAACCGTCGGCTGACATTTCTTTTTTTGATTCTGCTATGGTTGGTCGCGCTGATTGGGTCCATCTCCACACTGGATACTGCCTTCTGGCATTTTAAGCGCTATCAGATGCCGATGATCGCGCTGGTTGTGGCCCTGTCCCCCTTTGGTTTGATGCTGGTTCAGGGGCGATTTCGTCAGCGTTTGTCGTGGGGACTGGTCGGCCTGCTGATGATTTTTGGCGTCTGGTCAATGGCGCAGTTTGTAGGCTATTACGCGATGAATACCCGCAGTGTCGCGCTTCAGCCGCTGGCAATGGCCCGCTGGCTGTCACAAAATACACCAGCGGATGCCGTAGTCGCGGTCCATGATGTCGGGATGATGCGTTATCTGGGTGATCGCACTACGATTGACATGGTCGGCCTTACCACGGCAGGCGCTGCGGACTGGTGGCGTAATGGCCCCGGTGCGGTTGGTGAATATCTGACGGTAGTCGAACCACGCCCTGACTATATCGCAGCCTATAACGATGCGCGCGGCCTGAATTATCTGGCGCAGACCTCGGTCTATGGTGAACTGCTTCAGGGATTTGAAGCAGACTACGATCCCCGCTTTAATGTCGCGCTGGGGGGACCGTTTCAGGGGATTTATCAGCCGACATGGGTTGGTGTAGACGCTGCGGGGCAGGTGCAGTCCCCACTGCTGCTGACCTATCTGACAGCGCTCAAGGATGCTGTGCTGGTCGGTCAGATTGATGTCGCGGACCTGAATTCGGAACAGCAGCATAACTACCGATGGCATAATCAGTCACATGTCGCTGGCTTTGCGACCGAATTTTACCAGCAGCAGACGCTGTCCTGTGCCGATGCATCCGCCTGTATTGTCACGGATGGCGGCAGGCGTCTGAATGGAGAAGAACGTTTTCGCATCGATGTTCAGACCGGGCAGGATGCTCTGCTGATCACCCGTGTTCATCCGCTGGAAGCCGGGCTGCTGCAAGTGTACGTTGGAGATCAACTGACTGCCGAACACTGGATTCCATCCATTCCGGGGCAGTGGCTGGAAATCCCCACGCTGATCTCATCAGATATGATCGTATCAGACACGCCGGAAATCCGCCTTGTGCCGCAGGGTTTTGTCTACATGCCCTATATGCACTGGGTTTATCAGGGCCGTTACGAACCGCCTGAAGCGGACAGCGAAGCCGGCAGAGAAGCCGGCAGAGAAGCCAGCATCTTATTTCAGGAAGGTGCAATTCGGCTGGCGTTTGATTACACTTATAATGCAGCCACCCGGACGCTGGATGGCATGATCCGCTGGCAGATCACATCTGATGCCGAAGGTGATGCGCTGCTGTTTATCCATGTGTATGATGATCCATCCCAGCCGCCGCTGGCGCAGGCCGATCTTCGTCTGGGGCAGGGGGGATTGATCTTACAGAATGCGCTGCCCGGTTCGTATCAGGAGACATTCTCCCTGAATCTGGAGGCCGTCCCACTGGGGGAATACACACTCGCGATTGGCATGTATGATCCAGTGACCGGTCAGCGCTTGCAGGGTGAGAGCGCTGACTTTACCATTGATGAATCCGCACAGCGGGTGATGATCGGTCAGATCGAGGTGCAAACCGATGCACGATGACCACAAACATGTCTTTGCCGCCATTCTTGCTGCCCAAAATCAGGGGACACCGGCAGCGCTGGCAACGGTGATCACGACACAAGGTTCAATTCCCCGACATGCTGGCAGTAAAATGCTGGTACAGGCCGATGGAGCTATTGTGGGGACGATTGGGGGCGGGGCGATGGAAGCCAAAGTTATTCAGGAAGCGCTGGGCTGCCTGAATGACGGCCAGACGCGCCTGCGGACCTACACGCTGAACAATCTTGAAGACGGTGATCCGGGGATCTGCGGTGGCACGGCACAGATTTTCATCGAGCCGCTGAATGTCGCCCCGAAACTGCTGGTGATCGGGGCTGGTCATGTGGGTAAGGCGCTGGCGGAGCTTGGGCGGTGGATGGAATACCGCGTAATCCTGTGTGATGACCGCGCCGACCTGTGTAACCCGGAAGCGGTCCCCGGAATGGCGGAATATGTGATCTGCAAGCCGGGGGAAGTGACGCAGCACGTGAATATCGATGCATCGACCTATGTCGCCTGTGTTACGCGTGGGCTGCCGGTTGATCTCGCGCTGCTGCCTGCGCTGCTTCAGACACCAGCGCCTTATATCGGTCTGATCGGCAGTGTACGCCGCTGGAAATTAACGGCAAAATCACTGGTTGAGGAGTACGGCCTGACGGACGACGAGCTATCCCGTATTCGAGCACCGATTGGGCTTGAATTGAAATCCGAAACGCCGAAGGAAATCGCACTCAGCATCCTTGCTGAAATCACCATGCTGCGGCGCGGTGGGACTGCACGCCCGTTAAGCGAACGGGCAAGCTCACATTCAGGCCCGCAGCCAGATCCCCAGCCGGTCGAGAGCGAGCCGACAGCGTAAAATGAATTATAAGTTGAAGGTTCTTTGTGAAAATTCTGTGTGTTAGTGATACGATTATGCCGCAGATGGAGAGCGCGGCGAACCTGCGCCGACGTTACAGCGATGTTGAATTGGTCATCAGTTGTGGCGACCTCTCTGCGGCCTATCTGGAATTTATTATTTCGGTGCTGAATGTGCCATTATTCTATGTGCGCGGCAATCATGATGAAGGCTATGCACAATCACCGCCCGGCGGAGAAGATCTCCACAGACGGGTGGTTTCCTATAACGGCCTGACGTTTGTTGGCCTTGAAGGGTCAATGCGTTACAACAACGGCAGTATTCAGTACAGCGAAAGCGAGATGCTGGGGATGGTGATCAAGCTGGGGCCGCAGATGCTGATCCCCCGATCCCACAAAGGGCACGGCGTTGATGTGCTGGTCACGCATTCGCCTTCAGCCGGTATTCATGATGCAGAGGATCGTCCCCATAAGGGCTTCAAGGCGCTTCTCACCTTCATGAAATGGTATCGTCCGCGTTATATGTTTCACGGTCATGTCCACACCTATGATCGGCGGAGTGTCACTGAAACTGATTATGAAGGGACGCGGATCATGAATATCAATCCTGTGACGGTGGTTGAGGTGGAACCGCTGTCGAAAGCATGATGCTCTGTACGACATTCGGTAAGGATGTGTATCCTGTATGGAAATCCCAGAGCAGATTTTAACCAGATATACTGGAGTTAAGTTCAGCGATGAATACAAAAATCGACCGGGGGGAAATTTTTGAACTGCTCAAAAATGACTCTCCTTCCCGCCAGATGGTGGGTCTGATCCTCACCGGCAAAACATATCTGTATAAAGCCATTCCCCATGTAGTGCGCCTGGTGACAAGTGAAAACGACGATGTGCGGATGATGGCGACATGGGCGCTGGACAAGTTAGCCAGCCCGATGACCGTCCCCGCGCTGATCAATGCGCTGCATGATCCGGTGTTCTCTGTCCAGTCCAATGCCGCGTGGGCGCTGGTTTCGATTGCGCGGGCGACTGCGCCGCAGGTTGTCGTGCCGGATGTCGTTGACCTTCTGCGTGAAGAGACGGACACACCCGCTGGACAAATGGCATTTCTGGTCCTGTATCACATTGATGATGACGATGCACGTAAGGCAATTGAATTGTATTGGAATAACCGATGAGTGCGTACACCTCCCACTGGCAGCAGTATTACAGCGTCACCAGCGTGGATGAAGCGCTGGAATTACTGGCGCACTTTCAGGATCGCGCCCGGATTATCGCGGGCGGGACTGATCTGCTGGTTGAACTGGACCGCAAGCAGCGCCAGCCGCTGGAAGCCCTGATTGATGTCTCGCGGATCAGCGGTCTTGATACGGTGGCCGTAGAAGACGGCATTCTGCGTATCGGGGGAAGCGTTACGCATAATCAGGTGGTCGGCAGTCCGCACGCCCGCGAATTCGCGATGCCGTTGGTACAGGCCAGTTGGGAAGTCGGCGCGCCGCAGATTCGCAATCGCGCTACTGTCGCCGGTAATGTGATTACAGGCTCACCTGCTAACGATACCATCACGCCGCTGATGGCGCTTCAGGCTTCGGTTACGCTGCGCTCGATGCAGGGTGAGCGAACGATCCCGCTGCGTGAGTTTTACACCGGAGTGCGGCGCACTGTGATGCAGCCCGATGAGATGCTGACCTCAGTCAACATCCCGATCATGCAGCCCAATCAGCGGGGTGTTTTCCTGAAACTGGGTTTAAGACGCGCCCAGGCCATCGCCGTCGTGAATGTGGCCTGTGTGCTGACATTTGACGGCGATCTTATTACGGATGCTGTGCTGACACTTGGCAGTGTTGCCCCCACGATTATCCGGGTGACAGAAGCAGAACAATATCTGATCGGTAAAAGCCTGACACCGGATACCATCGCGGAAGTATTGGCGGTGGCTGGTACGGTCCCGAAGCCGATTACCGATGTCCGCAGCAGTGCCGATTATCGCAGCGAGATGGTCCGGGTGCTGGTGTCGCGTGCGCTGCGGTCACTGGCAAGTGGTGAACCGCAGACACAGGTCCCGGCGCAGCCTGCGATGCTGTGGGGGCAGCCGGATACAGAAGATCCAGTGCGTCTGTCTGATTTGCATCGTCACGAAGACCACGCGCCGATCCATACGACGATCAACGGCGAACCGCGCATCTTTACGACCGGCCAGCATAAGACGCTGCTGAACTTTCTGCGGGATGAAGCCGGACTCACTGGCACGAAGGAAGGCTGTGCAGAAGGGGAGTGCGGTGCCTGCACGGTGTTTCTCGATGGCGCGGCGGTGATGGCGTGTCTGGTCGCTTCCCCACGCGCCCATGATGCTGAAATTACCACGATTGAAGGGCTGAGTTCGGGCGAGGATCTTCATCCAATTCAGCAAACTTTTATTGATGAAGGTGCTGTACAGTGTGGGTATTGTACGCCGGGTTTCCTGATGGCGGGAGCCAAGCTGCTTGAAGAATACCCGCAGCCGACGCATGATCAGATCCAGCAGAGTATCAGCGGGAATTTATGCCGCTGCACCGGCTATTATAAAATCATTACAGCTATTGCCGCCGCTGCTGAACGAGAGCAGCAGCCAGAAAAGGAGTAACGCTTATGCAGTCCAATGAGGATTATCGTTTAAAACAGGCGAAGCGCGTTACGATTCGTGCATTTCTTCCCCTGTTTGGATTGATTCTGATTATCGCCTTCGGGCTGATTGCCTTTATCTTTGGCCCGTGGCTGACGGATGTCGTCAGCGGCCTGATCCCGATAGATGGTAGTGATCTCGGTACGATGGACTGGATTTCACGCGTTGTGATCTTCTTCGCGCTGGTGATGATTTCAACGCTGCTCTACGCTATCGCAATCCCGAAGAAAAAGGATATTGTCTCGGAACGGGCGCTCGACAAGGAACGCAAGGAGCGCATCAAGGCCCAGATGATGGAAAAGCAGCGCAAGAAGCAGGTCCGGGCCAAGATGGCGAAGGAACGCTCCAAAAACGACCCGCTGCATTAGGGACTGGTTCACAGGCTGAACTAAAGATGAACCATTAGCGCCTGATAAGTGGTATGCAGTCAGGCGCAGTTTCAAACGCAGGTGTGTTTACGCACTCGAACAACTGCGCTAAAATCCAGGGGACGCATAAACGCGTCCTCTTTGTTTCGTATAGATTCCAATTGCAGAGAATTATGAAAAATCATTCCCCAGATGCTGTGGGCCAGGCAGGACAACCTTCCGTTGTCGGCCAGTCCATCAGACGTATAGATGCACATGATAAAGTAACCGGCCATACGGCTTATCCGGCAGATCTCAATGTGGAAGGGCAGCTCTGGATGAAGCTGCGCTTCAGTGATCGCCCACATGCCCGTATTCTGGCTGTAGATACCACCAATGCGGATGCTGTCCCCGGCGTTGTAGCGATCTTCACGGCGGCAGATATCCCGGTCAATGAATATGGTCTGGTGACAAAGGATCAGCCGGTGTTGTGCGGACCGGGCAGCACCAATCCTGCTGCTGATACTGCGCGCTGTACGATGGACTGCATTGCGGTGGTGGTCGCCGAAACTGCCGAAACTGCCGCTGCCGCCGCTGCATTGATCCATATCGAGTATGAAGACCTGTCCGGCATCTTCGATATGGAAACCGCACTGCATCCCGATGCGCCGCAGATCCATCCGAGCAATCCCGGTAATTATTTCTGTCATTATGAGGTGCGCCGGGGGGATATGGCGTCTGCATGGGCGCAGGCTGATGTCATCATTGAAGGTGAATATCACACTGGCTATCAGGAACATGCTTTCCTTCAGCCGGAGTCTGGTCTTGGGTATATCGACGAAGAAGGACGGATAACGGTCTGCGTGGCCGGGCAGTGGGTGCATGAGGATCTGTGGCAGATCACCCATGCCCTGAATCTGCCGCAGGATCAGGTACGGGTGATCTACCCGGCGATTGGCGGGGCGTTTGGTGGCCGTGAGGATATGTCGGTGCAGATCGTGCTGGCGCTGGCCGTGATGCGCCTGCGCCGCCCGGTGAAAATCATCTGGAGCCGTGAAGAGTCGATCCGCTATCACCACAAGCGGCATCCGTTTTCCATCTCGACTAAGTGGGGCGCCACCCGTGACGGTCGGATTATCGCCATCGAAGCGATGGTCAAGGGGGATGCTGGCCCGTATAACTATACCTCGACAAAAGTGGTCGCTAATGCCTGCCTGATGGTCGCTGGCCCGTATGATGTGCCGAATGTTTCTGTTGATGCCTTCGCGGTGCTGACCAACAATATCCCGACGGGCGCGTTCCGTGGCTTTGGTGCGCCGCAGGCTGCACTTGCTGCGGAAGGGCAGGTCAACAAACTGGCCGCCGCATTGGACATTTCACCGATTGAAATCCGCCGGATCAATTCAATTCAGGAAAACACCGTGCTCTCGGTGGGGACACCGCTGCCCAAGGGTGTCAGTATGCCAGAAGTGATCGAGCAGTGTGCCGAGCAGAGCGGTTACTGGACGAAGAACGGTGTCGAGTGGCAGCCGCGCCAGAGACCGCCTGATTCATCCGGAACCAACGGCTCTTCACTGCGCCGTGGGATAGGATTTGCCTGCGCCTATAAGAATGTCGGTTATTCTTTCGGGTATCCGGAACACAGTTGGGCGCAGATTGAACTTTATGGCACGGCTGAAATTGAGGAAGTGGTGGTTCGCGCCGCTGGTGCGGATGTCGGGCAGGGGACGCATACCGTCATGATGCAGATGGCGGCGGATGCCGTCGGCGTGCCATTCCACAAAGTCCGCCTGATGGGGCACGACAGCGGCGGGACGCAGTCATCCGGCAGTGCATCGGCTTCGCGTCTGACATTTATGTCAGGAAATGCCATCAGGGGCGCAGCAGAACGGGCGCTGGAAGCGTGGCACAACGAAGAGCGGCCTGCAATTGCCGAATATATGTACCGCCCGCCAAAGACCACGATGTATGAGCCGAAAACGGGTAAAAGTGAGCCTAACTTCGCTTATGGCTATGCTGCACAGGCTGTGGAAGTCGAAGTTGATATTGAGACCGGCCACATTCACGTGCTGAACGTGGTCTCGGCCAATGATGTCGGTAAAGCGATCAATCCGCAGCAGGTACAGGGGCAGATCGAAGGGGCAGTTGTTCAGGCACAGGGTTACGCGCTGATGGAAAATCTGATTTCGCATCAGGGGCGCATCCTGAACCCGCATCTTTCTACGTATCTGATCCCGACTGTCTATGACATCCCCGATCAGGTGCAATCCGTCATTCTTGAATACGCAGATCCTATCGGGCCATTTGGGGCGCGTGGGATGGGTGAGATGCCGCTGCTGCCACTCGCGCCTGCGATTGCGGCTGCTGTCCATGATGCGACAGGTGTCTGGATTGACGAAATCCCGCTCACGCCGGAGAAAGTGGTTGCCGCCCTGCGCGCTCAGGGAATAGGTGACGTAACGAAGCGGATGGTATGAAACTTCACGAAGCGTTGGAAATAACATCGGGTGATGTGGTGGCAATCATCGGAGCAGGCGGGAAGACCAGCCTGCTGGCGGCCCTTGGTTATGAACTGGCAGAAGCCGGATGGCGTGTGCTGGCAACGACGACCATGGGCATGGATACCCATCTGCTGGATCTGATGCCAGCGGTATTCTCTGCCGAGAGCGATCATGGTGAGATCTCTGAAGCCCTTTCCGAAAAACGCTTTGTCTTTCTCTACAAGTCTATTGAAAATGGGCTGGTCCATGGTGTCTCTCGTGAGGAATTGCCGCTGTGGCTGGATACGATGGACTCCGATGTCTGGCTGGTGGAAGCTGACCGCGCCAATTCAGCGCTCCTGAAATCACCGTTTGAAGATGAGCCGGGCATCCCCCCGGAGACCTCATTGATTATCCCGGTGGCGTCTGTCTCTGCCATGAATTATACGCTGAGCGATGAAAGTGTTTATAACGCGCAGGCCATTCGCGAGCGTTACGGTTTCGCGCAGGATATCCGTATCAAGGCGGCATGGATCGCTCAGGTGCTGCGTGATGAAGCACTCGGCCTGAAGGGGGTTCCACCTAACGCACGCGTCATCGCGTTTCTCAATCAGACGCCGCCCAGGGGTTATTTTCGCGGACGGGCGCGGCTGATCGCACGGCTGATGCTGCGCTCAAAACGCTTTCATGGCGTGGTGCTGGGGGCGGTGCGCGGTGTTCAGCCCGTGGTGGAAGTCCAGAGGCCGGTGGGCGCGGTCGTGCTGGCGGCGGGGCTTTCCACCCGTATGGGGACTTCAAAAGTACTGCTGCCGTGGGCCAATGGACGCACCATTCTCGAACACATCATCGAGCAGTTGATTAAATCGCGCATCGACCATATCACGGTGGTCACCGGCCATCAGGCCAAAGAGATCAAGGCGCTGCTGCGTCCGCTTGAAGTTGATGTCGTCTATAACCGCAATTACCGCAGCGGTGAGATGATGTCGTCCATCAAAGCCGGATTAGCCGCGCAGCCCTCGCATATCGCGGCATCCATGATCGTATTAGGCGACCAGCCGCGTATCCAGCCGAAAGTGATCTATCAGCTTCTGTCGATGTATGCCGAGACCAGCAGCAGTCTGATTATCCCCAGTTTTGAACGTAAACGCGGCCATCCGGTGCTGATTGGACGCCGCTACTGGGGCGAAATTCAGAATATGGACCAGAAGGCGAACCTGCGCGATTTTTTCAATCAGCATACAGATGATATTCGCTACCTTGAGGTCGAGACAGACAGCATCCTGCGCGATGTCGATACGCCGCAGGATTACCGGGACGAGCGCTGGCGTGCCGGATTTTCCTGACCGGCTGCCTTACGCTTGCAGCATCCAGAATTCATCCGGATGCGCTCGTGTCTGTGTGATGAATGCCTGATCACGGTTGTCTAACGCATTCGCATTAATTGGATGCCAGCGTATGGATGGATGTTGTACCCGGTCTCCGACAGTGCCAGCCTGCGCGAAAAATACAAACTGCACCGTGTTACGCTCCGTCCGCTGCCACAATCCCGCCCACTGAAAATCCACATGATCTGACAGCACAGGTTTCAATGTGCGCTGAAGCTGACTCCATGGTGCAGAGCCATCACAGATCACACGAGGCAGCCGGATACCCTCTGAATGGGTTTCGAGCAGAATATTGTGGTTGGTGCTGTCCATCACGATGCCAACGGCCTGAAGTCTGAAGCGCACATGACGAGGTTCCGGTCTGCCGCGCAGCAGATTGGCGATATAGCGCCTGCGGAGCGCCCATCGTATCCGCTGGAGCTGTTCAGGGGGCGTGGTCTGGATGTGCAGCGCGGATTTCCCTGCCCCAGGCGCAGCGTGGGCAAGCGCAGCATGGACAAGGTCGGCGTCGCGCATGGAGGGAAGCTGATCGACGGCTGTAAACTGATTCTGCCGTGTTTCGAAGGTGCGCTGTGTCAGGTGTCCGCCAATGGGCCGCGCATGAAACAGTACGTTCAGCCGGTCCCAACCCTGCCAGTAAAACAGCCCGACAGCCTGTTCGATCTTTACCTCAACACCGGTCTCTTCGCGGACTTCGCGTGCAGCGGCGTCCGGCAGGCGCTCATGGGCATCCACCCGGCCACCGGGCAGATTCCACTGGTTGAGATCCCCGCGCAGCGAAAGCAGGACGCGCCCCTCATCATCAAAGACAGCACATGAAGTCGAGAGGCGCAGAAATCCCATTCAGCAGACCAGCGGATCGGCTAACGCGGTGCGTTGAAAAGCTGGCGCGACAGCCGGTTATGCTGCTCGACCAGCATCGGCAGGTCCAGATGGATGAAGTGGCCCTGCTCGACCACGATGCGCCCGTGAATCACCACCACGTCGGCCTGTGTGGGCTGGCAGAACAGCAGTGCCCCCGCCGGATCGTGCCATGCGCCGGTATACGCCATCTGGTCCAGACGGAAAGCGACAAAGTCCGCCGCCATGCCGGGGGCCAGCGCACCAATATCATCACGGCCCAGCACCGATGCGCCGCCGCGTGTTGCCATTTCCAGCGCTGTGCGGGCCGACATCGCTGCCGGATCGGCATCTTTCACGCGCTGAAGCAGCATTGCCTGACGCGCTTCACCTAGCAGATGCCCGCCGTCATTCGATGCCGAACCATCGACACCGAGACCGACGCGCACCTTCTGGCGCAGCATCTCGCGAATGGGCGCGATGCCGGAAGCCAGCCGCATATTGGAACAGGGGCAGTGGGCGACGCCGGTTTCAGTCCGTGCAAACAGGTCGATTTCCTGATGATCTAACTGGACACAGTGCGCGTGCCACACATCATCCCCGATCCAGCCGAGCGATTCTACAAATTCACCGGGGCGCATGTTGTATTTCTCAAGGCTGTATTCGATGTCGTTGATATTCTCCGCCAGATGCGTGTGCAGGCGCACCTTCGGATAGGATCTCGCCAGCACCGCTGCTTCGCGCATCAACTCCATTGACACATTGAACGGCGCCGTCGGTGCAACGCCGACGCGCAGCATCGAGTAGCGTTCGGCATCGTGATGCTGCTCGATAGCGCGCTGTGTATCCTTCAGGATGAGCGCTTCATCCTGCACCAGGCGATCAGGGGGCAGGCCGCCTTTGCTCTCGCCGACACTCATCGAGCCGCGTGTCGGGTGAAAGCGGAAGCCGAGTTCCTGCGCGGCGCGGATCTCATCGTCGATCTGAATACCGTTGAGATACAGGTAAAGGTGATCGCTGGATGTCGTACAGCCAGACAGGATCAGTTCGGCCATCGC
The DNA here is from genome assembly GCA_964395665.1 of uncultured Anaerolineaceae bacterium. Lineage (GTDB taxonomy): Bacteria > Chloroflexota > Anaerolineae > Aggregatilineales > Phototrophicaceae > JAEZAF01. Next base: position 21,969 of record CAYNDH010000001.1, on the reverse strand, counting down.
CAGCTTTGCCGACACATGGACCATTTCCGGTGTCAGGTTTGACCAGATGGGGTAGAGCGTCGTCAGCCAGCCGAACAGCTCATTATCCTGCGCGACCGCCCGTGTCATATTCTGGAACATGTGGTGATGGGTGTTCACCAGCCCCGGCAGCACCACGTGATTGGGCAAATCCAGCACTACCTCTGCGTGCTGCGGCATATCATCCAGCGTGCCCACCGCTTCGATCACATGATCGCGGATGAACATCGCGCCGCTGCTGATTTCACGGCGCTCGTCATCCATTGTGACCAGCGTGCCGATATTTTTAACCAGAAGAGTCGTCATCGTTGCAGCATTTTCCTGTTTTGGATGTGTAAGCTAATCGGTTGCAAGCAGGCAGTTGCAAGCAGGCAGTTGCAAGCAAGCAGTTGTGAGCAAAGAGTTGCAAGCTAAGCGGGTGTTGTCTGTGCAGAGAGGCGCGCCGCCCGGACGGTGTTCATCAGCAGCATGGTAATCGTCATCGGGCCGACACCGCCGGGGACCTTCGTAATGGCGCTGGCGACTTCCTGCGCCGCTGCCAGCTCAACATCGCCGACATAGCGATAACCTTTTTCAGCGGCTGGATCGTCGATAACATTTGATCCCACATCAATGACCACTGCGCCGGGTTTCAGCCATTCGCCCCTGATAAATTCCGGGATACCGGCGGCGGCGATCACGACATCAGCCTGTGCCAGATGTGCGCCAAGGTCTTTTGTGCGGCTGTGGCAGACGGTCACGGTGGCATTTTCGCGCAGCAGCATCAGCGCGACGGGAGTACCGACGATATTACTGCGCCCGACAACGACCGCATTCGCGCCAGAGAGGTTGACGCCGGCTTCTTTGAGCAGGACCATGCAACCGGTCGGCGTTGCCGGTGTAAACAGTGGTTCGCGGCCACGCATCGCCAGCAGGCCCATATTCAGCGGATGGATGCCGTCGGCGTCTTTCTCGATGTTGATCAGGTCGAGTACACGCTCCTCATTCAGATGCTTAGGCAGCGGAAGCTGCACCAGAATCCCGTGGACTCTGGGATCTTCATTCAGCTTCTGAACGACGGCTTCGACCTCTTCCTGTGTGGCATCCTGCGGCAGATAATGGGGATAGCTTTCGATGCCGACCTTTTTCGATGTCCGCATCTTCATGCGGACGTACATCTGCGATGCCGGATTTTCCCCGACCAGCACCACGCCCAACCCCGGCGCGTAACCGTACTGAGCCTGAAATGCAGCGGCATCCTGTGCGATTTCTTCACGAAGTCTCGCGGCGATCTGTTCGCCATCAATGATCTGTGCTGTCATCCGTGTTTCCCCTGTGACCTGTTTGTGTGGAATGGCACAAGCATAACATTCTATCCCGGCGTAGAACAACCTCAGATCACACGAACGGCGATCTGAGGCTGTCAGGTGTGTCTGTATGCGGACAGGTGGCTTTAATCCTGTGCGGAATCCACCAGTCGTTTAAGTTCGTAGAGCTTGGTAAGCGCTTCAATCGGGCTGAGTTCATCCACGTGCAGATCACGTAAAGCCTTAAGCGCCGGATTATCCGCGACGGTGTCAAACAGGCTGAGCTGATGCGTGTTGCCATTCTGTGATTTGCGCGAAGAAGAAGATGGCGGCGGGGCCGGGCGGAAGTCGCTGGCCTGTTCTTCCAGCATCTCCAGTAGTTCGCGTGCGCGCTCCACAACCGGGCGCGGCATCCCGGCAAGCTGGGCGACATGGACGCCATAGCTGCGATCTGCGCCACCTTTGATCACGCGATGCAGAAAGACGATCTCATCATGTTCTTCAGTGACCGCCACATTGTAATTGCGGGTGCGCGGCAGGACATTGGGCAGTTCGGTCAGTTCGTGATAATGGGTGGCAAACAGTGTGCGACAGTTCAGGCGCGGGTTGTTGTGGATGTATTCAATCACCGCCCGGGCAATGGCGAGACCGTCATAGGTAGCCGTCCCGCGCCCGACTTCATCCAGAATGAGCAGGCTGCGCCGTGTGCTGCCGGAAAGCAGGCGAGCGGTCTCAACCATCTCGACCATAAATGTGCTGTGTCCGGCGTGGATCTCATCCTGTGCCCCGATCCGGGCGAAGATGCGATCGACGACGCCGATGATCGCTTCCTGCGCCGGGACAAAACAGCCGATCTGGGCCATCAGGGTAATGATCGCGACCTGACGGATATAGGTCGATTTGCCCGACATATTCGGCCCGGTGATGATGTGGATACGCGACATCGAATCGAAGTGCGTATCATTCGGCACATAACGTGTGCCATCCTCTAACAGACGTTCTACCACGGGATGACGGCCATCCTGAATGAGCAGCCGGTCATCGTCGGTAAGCTGCGGACGGACGTAATTCTCACGCACTGCCACTTCCGCCAGCGAGAGAAATGCGTCGATATGGGCAATGGCACGTGCCGAGTTAATCATGCGTTGGGCGGAGTCGTTAAGCTGCTGGCAGACTTCCTCAAATAAGCGGCGTTCGACCGCAAGGATCTGCTCGTCGGCATTCAGGACCAGCGTCTCGTATTCCTTCAGCTCCGGCGTGATATAGCGCTCGGCATTGACCATCGTCTGCTTGCGGATGTAATCATCCGGTATTTTGGAAGTATGCGCATGGGTGACTTCAATGTAATAACCGAAGACCTTGTTGTAACTGACCTTCAGCGATGGGATACCGGTGCGCTCGCGTTCCTGTGGTTCGAGATTGGCGATCCATTCACGGGCATGGCGGCTGGCATCAATGATGTCGTCCAGTTCCTGCTCATACCCGGGGCGGATGATGCCCATATTATTGAGGGTGGCCGGTGGCTCATCGGCAATCGCAGTGGCGACGAGTTCGCATGCTTCACCGCACGAGTCCAGATGTTTGACGAGCGCGGACAGTTCCGGGACGTCAAAAATCAGCGCTTTCAATTCGGGGATGATCATCAGGCTCTGGCGCAGGCCGATCAGATCACGGGGGCCGGCTTTGCCGATGATCAGGCGATTCGTCAGGCGTTCGATGTCCGAGACCTGTTTGAGCCTGTCACGGATCTCTTCCCGCAGCACTTCGTTCTTTACCAGCGCTTCGACTGCATCCAGCCGGGCGTTCAGCAGCTTCAGGTCCAGCAGCGGCTGATGCACCCAGTGATGCAGCAGGCGCGCACCCATCGCCGTGATCGTGCGATCCAGCACACCGAGCAGACTGCCACGGGTTTTACGCGACCGGATCGACTCGGTCAGCTCCAGATTGCGACGGGTGAACTGATCCAGCACCATGAAATTTTCAGTCGAATAAGTCCGCAGGTTGACGATCTGCCCGACATTAGTACGCTGTGTGCTGTAGAGATACTGCATGATCGCCCCGGCAGCAGAGACAGCGCATGGCAGCGCCTCAAGCCCGAAGCCGTTCAGGGTCTTTATGCGGAAGTGTCGCTGAAGCGTCTGTGCAGCCGTGTGATGCTCGAAATGCCAGTCCTCATACGGTGTGAGATAACTTCCCTGTGGAAGTGATGCCCCACGTTCGGCCCATGTGACCGGTAGCAGCACTTCACGCGGGTTAAGCCGTGCGAGTTCCTCCAGCACCAGCACGCCAACGTTATCTCCTTCGAGCTGAGTTGCGGCGAATTCACCCGTGCTGATGTCAGTATAGGCGATGCCTGCAACGCGCCAGTCGCCGCTGGCCGGATCACCTGACGGGAAAATCGCCAGCAGATAATTCGGGCGATTTTCAGCGAGCAGTGCCGGTTCGATGACCGTTCCCGGTGTGATCACCCGTGTGACTTCGCGATCGACCGGGCCGCGTCCATTTGGCTCACTCATCTGCTCACAGACCGCGACGTGATAGCCCCGCTCGACCAGTTTGGCGATGTAGTTATCGACGGCATGATAGGGGACGCCCGCCATCGGGATCTTTTCGCCGCCGCTGGGATGCGAGCGTGTGGTCAGTGTCAGGTCGAGTTCCCGCGCTGCGATTTCGGCATCATCATCAAAGGTCTCGTAAAAATCCCCCATGCGGAATAAAAGGATGCAGTCGGGATGCTGGGCTTTCATATCAAGATACTGCTGGCGGGCAGGGGTTACACGCGTCATAGTGATGTCTTTTCAGCTTATCTGTGCTTATCCGTGATTTTCAGTGCAAAGAGCAGGTGGACTTATCAGCATTGTGCCTGTAATGGCCTGTAGTTTAGCACAATTTTTCTACATGGGCTTATGTACTTTTAATTGTCAATTGGTTTCAGATGAACACCTTGCTATACTGACTCAGCTACAGGGAGAAATAATAAGGAGACTGTACTTTAATGGCAACTTTTGAACATGGTTTTATTTTTCGGGACCCGAGTGAGAAGTCACGTAAAATCGTCGCCCGTGATACGAAGACGCTCTCACCGTCCTATACACGCTCTTACGGCTTCGTGATGAGTCACGGCAAAGGGGCGGAAGTATGGGATGTGGACGGCAACCAGTATATTGATTTTGCTGCCGGTATTGCGGTGCTTTCTACCGGTCATTGTCATGATCGCGTGATTGAAGCCATCCGCGAACAGAGCGAACAGTATGTCCACATCGGCGCGACGGACTTCTTCTGCACGCAGCAGGTGGAACTGGCCGAACGCCTGCAGCAGATCACACCGATCCACAATGCAGAAGCCCCCGACGACAAGCTGATCTACTTCTGTAATTCTGGCACTGAAGCAGTGGAAGCAGCACTGAAGCTGGCTCGCTATCGTGAAGGCCGCCAGTACGTCATCGGCTTTTATGGCAGCTTCCACGGGCGCACCATGGGATCGCTGTCGGTCACATCCAGTAAAGCAATTCAGCGTGCCGGTTACTCGCACATCCCGGGCGGTGTGGAACATGTCCCCTATCCGGGGAAAATCGAGACTGAAAAGGCGATGAATGACTCCTTCGACTGGGGCGATGCCGCAGCTTTCATCGAAGATGTGATCATCAAACGCAAGTTCCCTGCCAATGAGATCGCCGCGATTCTGGTCGAGCCGATTCAGGGTGAAGGCGGCTATATTGTCCCGCGTGATGACTTCTTCCCCAAACTGCGCGCACTGTGCGACAAGTACGGCATCCTGCTGATCGTCGATGAGATTCAGTCGGGTGTGGGCCGTACCGGTCAGTGGTGGGCGGTGGAGCATACCGGCGTCAAGCCGGATATTGTCTGCACGGCGAAGGGGCTTGGCTCTGGCTTCCCGATTGGCGCGATCATCACCCATAAGGATGTCATGGGGCAGTGGGTCCCCGGCGCACATGCCAGCACCTTTGGCGGAAATCCGGTGGCCTGTGCCGCTGCGAATGCCACACTCGCCGTGATCGAAGAAGAAGGTCTGCTGCAAAATGCGTCCGATCTCGGTCAATACACGATGGAACGGCTTGAGCGCTTCCGGCTCAATCATCCCTCCATCACCCGGATTGATGGGCGCGGGCTGATGATCGGTGTTGATTTCTCCGATGAGGTTGGACATCCACGGGCGGAATTCCGCGATGAAATCGTGAATGCCTGCTATCTCAATGGCCTGCTGACACTGGCCTGTGGTTCAAGTGCAATTCGCATTGCGCCGCCGCTGATGATCAGTCAGGAACTGATGGAAAAAGGTCTCGACATCTTCGAACGTGCTATTGCAGAAGTCGAAGAGTCGCACTCGGAATTATTCATCGGTCGGTAAAATCATCCCTTCGCTGAGCTTCACTTTAAAGAAATCAGGCTTTTATGGCATCAGAAAAACGGGCGATTACCCTGAATGACCTTTATCTTCAGAAGTTCCTTGAAGATATTCGGATCAGCCCGGATGGACGCTGGACAGCTTATGTCCGCGTTGATCTCGATCAGGCGGGTAATCAGTACAAACGCAATCTCTGGATCAGTGATCCTGACTCTCCAGAGCACGATCACTGGCAGTTTACACGCAGTAACAAAGACAGTATGCCGCGCTGGTCACCAGATGGCCGGTGGCTGGCGTTTCTATCTGGCAGAGGTGAGAAGCCCCAGATTTTTCTGATGTCGATGTCGGTTGGCGGTGGTGAAGCCCGCCAACTGACGCAGCATCCCAACGGCGTGAGCAGTTTTAACTGGTCACCCGACGGACAGCAGATCGTCTTTCTGGCAAGTGTTAATCGTGATGAGATGGCACGTGAAGATGAAACACCTGTGCCGGAAGACCAGAAGCCGGATCGGTTCGAACTCAAGGCGCAGGCGGAACGACGTGAGGATGCGGAGAATCGCAAAACCGATCCGCGTGTAGTCCGCCGAATTCCGTATCGGGTAGGCGTATCTTATACCACCGACCGCTATGCACAGATTTATGTGATCGATACTGCGGAAGGGGCGAAACCGCACCGCCTGACATCGGCGGATGCGAGTTATCAGGAGCCGCACTGGTCCCCGGATGGCCGCTTCATCTGGACTGCCCGTGCTGCGAAGCCCGAAGCCGATGAACCCTATCGCCAGAGCCGCATATATCGGATTGATATAGATAGCGGGGCCGAGATACCGTTCAATCATGGCGAACAGACCGATGTGCAGCCTGTGCCGTCCCCGGACGGACGCTGGCTGGCGTTCATGCGCTTCCCCGAAGATAAAGCCAGTATGCGCCTCAATCGGGTGAGCGTGGTATCGGCTGAAGGCGGAGAAGTTCGTGATCTTAATCTCGAACTGGATGTCGCGCCGACTGCCATGCGCTGGCATCGCGATCACCTGTATTTCACGGCGGAACATACCGGTTCAATTGGTCTGTATCGCGCTTCTCCGGACAGCGGGCAGGCGGAACCGGTATTGACAGGGGATTGGCGGATCGAATCGTTTGACATCGCACTGTCTGGCGATCTTCAGAATACGGGTGATCCGAAAATCGCGCTCATCGCCAGCACGCAGGACCGGCTTCAGGAAGCGTTTATGCTGACATCCGACCTTGCACAGCCTGAAGTGCTGACGTATTTCAATCAGCCGCTGCTGGATCAGATCTTCAATCAGCCTTATCAGGCGCTCCGTTGGCAGGCCCCGGATGGGCAGGAAATCGAAGGCTGGTATCTGCTGCCACCGGATTTCGAAACCGGCAAAAAATACCCGTTCCTGCTGTATGTCCACGGCGGACCGCATATCATGTGGGGACCAGGTAACCCGACCGAATGGTATGAGTGGCAGAATATGGCCGCACAGGGTTATGTGGTGATGTTCTGCAATCCCAGGGGCAGCGGCGGTTATGGTGAAGCCTTTCAGATGGCGGTCCATGCGGGTGGCTGGGGAGAGATGGCCTATGGTGACATCATGGCGGGCGTCGATGCCCTGATTGCAAAAGGATTTATCGACACCGAACGCATGGCGATCACCGGCGGGTCCTACGGCGGTTATATGACCGTGTGGACGGTCGGTCATACCGACCGCTTCTGTGCGGCAGTGACGCAGCGCGGGGTCTATAACCTGCTTAGCTTTTTTGGCACGACCGATATCCCGACGTTTGTACTGAACGAATTCGGCACGCTGCCGACCGATAACCCGCAGTATCTGTGGGAACAATCCCCGCTGGCACATGCCTATAAAATCAAAACGCCGCTGCTGATTATCCACAGCGAGAACGACTACCGTGTGCCGATCTCCGAAGCGGAGCAGTTATTCGGCTATCTGCGGCGTCTTGGCGTCGAAACCGAATTTGTCCGCTTTCCACGGGACGGACACGAGCTAACCCGGGCCGGAGAACCAGAGCATCGGGTGGAGCATCTGCGTCGCATTCTGGACTGGGTGAATCGCTATTGTCAGCCTGAGTTGGGATAGCGTTCCTATGCCCCTCACAGCTGCACAACTGCTGGTGATCATTATCGTCGTTGTTCCGCTGGCAATGGCGATTTCAAGCCGTATACGGGTCGATCTGGCGGCGCTGTTTATCGCCTGCGGTCTGGCTATTGCCCAACTGTTCGGTTTTGAAATCTTCGGCCCGTTAACCTCAACAGATGTAACTGCCATTGCGATTGCCGGTTTCGGGCGGCCAGTGGTCATCACGATGGTCAGCCTGTTTATCGTTAGCCGGGTATTTGACCGTATCGGCATCACAAGCTGGATGGCACGCCGCATCCTGTGGCTGAGCGGCACTTCCGAACGGCGGATGGTGGCGCTGTTCACCGCGGCTTCGATGGCATTTTCACTATTCATGCTGAATGTGGCGGTGGGGGCGCTGCTGCTGCCCAGTGCGATTGTCGCTGCCAAACGCAGCGGCATCCGGCCAAGTAAGCTCCTGATCCCAATCGCATATGGGACACTGCTCGGCGGCAGCGCAACCTATTTCACCACGGCCCATATCATCGTTGATACCCAGCTTCAGAGCATTGATCCACCTCAGGCCGGGCTTGATGTCCTGGCTTTTACACCCACCGGCGGCCTGATCGCACTGGTGGGCTTCCTCTTCCTGATCTTTGTGGGGCGGCGAATGCTGCCAGAACGTGCGCCGATCTCCGAGCAGATGCTTTCAGTGCCCACCGGCAGCGAACTGGAAGAGATCTATCAGATTGGCGAACGGCTGTGGGAAGCCCGCGTGCTGCCGTGGTCCGAATGTGCCAACCACACCCTGGCAGATATCGCGATCGGGCAGCGCTATGGCGTGAGTATTCTGGCGATCTGGCATGGGCGTCAGGCGATTTTTTACCCCACGGCTGATCAGGTGGTCAGGCCGAATGACATCCTGCTGATGGTTGGCCGTGAAGATCGCATCATGCAGCTCACAAACAAGGGGCTTGAGATCGGACGCGATGACACGAACAATCACATCAGTGAGCGCGGCGTGTCTTTTATTGAGATGATCCTTGCCCCACACAGTCGGGGAGAGGGGCAAACCCTCAAACAACTCAATTTTCGCAAGCGTTTCAATTTTACCGCGGTGGCGCTGCTGCGTGATGGCCGCAGCTATCGCACCGATGTCGCGGATTTTGAACTCAAGCGCGGCGATACCTTTCTGCTGGTCGGCAGCCGTGCGGATCTGCGAAAACTTCAGCACAACGAGATGTTCATCGTGCTGGAGACGGATAGCAGCGATCAGCCCCTGCAGAGAGGTCCAGCACTGCTGGCGGTGTCCGTGACGGCGGCGGCTATCGCTGCATCGGTACTCGGCGCGCCGGTTTATATCGCCATGCTGGTTGCAGCGACTATTCTGATGGCGGCCCATCTTATCCCGATTGAGGATGCCTATCGCAGTGTCGAATGGCAGGTGATTTTCCTCATCGCTGCTATGTACTCGGTCGGGGCGGCGATGGAATATACCGGTCTGGCGCAAGTGATCGGCCAGCATTTCTTAAGTCTGGTTCAGCCTTTTGGTCCGCTGGGGCTGGCGGCGGGATGTTTTCTGCTGAGTTGCGCCCTGACACATCTGATGGGCGGACAGGTCACGGTGCTTGTGACCGGGCCGATTGCGATCAGCGCGGCGCTGATCATGGGGACCAATCCGCAGGCGATTGCTGTTGCCACGGCGCTGGGATGTTCTGCGGCGTATCTTTCGCCGATTGCCCACCCGGTGAACATGCTGATGATGGGGCCGGGCAATTATCAGTTTGGAGATTATTTCAAACTCGGTTGGCCGATGCTGATCCTTTCATTTCTGACATTGATGCTCGGCATGATTCTATTCTGGCAGTTATAGTTTCACTCAATGAGGTTTCATTATGCATCAGTTGCCATTTGCGCGTCCCGGCAGGTTTTACAGGGGCAATCTTCATACGCATTCCACACTTTCTGATGGACGGCTGGAGCCGGAGCAGGTATGCCGACTCTATCAGGAAGGTGGGTATGATTTCATCGCCCTGACCGATCATTTTATGAAGCAGTTCGGCTGGGCTATTGCGGATACAACCCCGTTCCGATCGGAAAATTTCACGACGCTGATCGGGGCGGAGCTTCATGCGCCGGGGATCACGTTCGAATATCTGTGGCACATTCTGGCGGTCGGGCTGCCGCTGGATTTCGCGCCGAATGCCGAAGGCGAAACCGGCCCCTCACTGGCACAGCGTGCAGCCGATGCCGGGGCATTTGTCGCGATTGCACACCCTGACTGGTATCATCTGCCCGAAGCGGATGCCGTGACACTTGGCGATGTCCACGCTGTCGAGATCTTTAACGGGACGTCGATTGACCATAATGACAAGCCCGGCGGCTGGTCACTGCTGGATATTCTGCTGGCACGCGGCCATCGGTATACCGCCCTTGCAACCGACGATGCCCACTTTGAACCGGCACGCGCTGATGCCATGCTCGGGTGGGTGATAGTGAAAGCTGAGGAATTATCCCCTGAAGCTTTGCTGGATGCGCTGAAGGCCGGATATTTTTATTCCAGTACCGGGCCGGAAATCCATGATATTCAGCTCACACCCGGCGACACGCTCACCATACGCTGTTCACCGGCGGAGCGAATTTTTGTGGTCGGCATTGGTTCGCAGGCGACCTCCGTCTATGGCAACGGCGTCACCAGTGCGGAGATTAAAATCAACCGCTTCAAGAGTCCGTATATCAGGGTGATCGTCCGGGATGCATTCGGGCGGCGTGCATGGTCCAATCCTATCTGGCTTAATTAAAGTCCGTAAGTTGCTGATAGCGATCGTTGATTGCGATTAACCATCCGCTCAGGGACTTGAGACATAAACAGGCGGCAAAGGATGAGCGAACGTGAAATGCCGGGATCAGAGGCCATGCTGAGATTTGGACGTGCGGACTGTAATCTGTTTGAAAGCGCGGCCAGCCGCGAATGGCTGGTTACCAACGGGATCGGCGGCTATGCCAGCGGGACGATCGCCGGTGTCCTCTCGCGTTCCTATCACGGCCTGCTGATCGCGGCGCTCAAGCCACCATTGGGACGGATGCTGACACTGGCGAAGCTGGACGAAACAGCGGTTTATCAGGAACGGCTTTATCGTCTCCATGCGAATCAGTGGGAAGAGGGGGCGGTTACGCCGCGTGGATTCGAACTGCTGGATGCGTTCTGGCTTGAGGGGATGATCCCGGTCTGGCGTTACAGTATCGGCGGGGCGCTGCTGGAAAAGCGCATCTGGATGGAGCAGGGTGCGAATACGACCTATGTGCAGTACCGGCTGGTGCGTGCGGCGGGGCCGCTGCAACTTTCGCTGAATATGGTCGGCAGCTATCGTGATCATCATGGTGGTGCAGCAGACAGCCTGCCGCAGGTTGATACGATGACCCATGGCCTGCGAATCCGACCGGGGCACGATGAAGGGCCGTATTACGTCCTGACAGCATTTCCGCGTGTGCATGTCAGCGTGCAGGTCAGCGTGCAGGTCAAGTGGTATCACGGCTTCTTCAAGGCCGTCGAGCATGAGCGCGGGCAGGGGGCCATTGAGGACTATTTCGGCATCGGGATACTTGAAGTGGAACTTCAGCCGGGGGAAAGCCTGACGGTGCTTGTCTCTACTGATGCGGATGCCGACCTTGATGGTGCTGCGGCGCTGGCGCGGCGGATGCAGTATGAAGCGCAACTGATGGGCCGGACATATGATCCTTATGCCGGTGATGCCCCTATGCCCACACTGACGGTCACCGAGCAGTTGAAACTGGCCGCTGATCAGTTCATCGTGCGGCGTGGGGAAGGGCATACGGTGATCGCCGGGTATCCGTGGTTCAGTGACTGGGGACGTGATACCATGATCGCACTGCCGGGGCTGACACTCGCGGCGGACCGGCCTGAGATCGCGGCCAGCATCCTGCGGACATTCGCCCGGTATGTCGATCAGGGGATGCTGCCGAACCGCTTCCCCGATGAGGGGGAAATGCCGGAATACAACACGGCAGATGCCACGCTGTGGTATTTCGAAGCGATACGGGCCTATGTCGAAAGGACCGACGATCTCACCCTGGCGGGGGAATTATTCCCGATACTGGCTGAGATCATTGACTGGCATCAGCGCGGCACCCGTTATGGTATCCGCGTTGATCCTGACGACGGCCTGCTGTATTCCGGGGAAGCCGGCGTGCAGTTGACATGGATGGATGTCAAAATTGATGATTGGGTGGTCACACCGCGCACGGGTAAGGCGGTCGAAATCAATGCCCTGTGGTATAACACGCTCTGTGTGATGGCTGATCTGGCGGCGCGACTTGGGCACAATGATGAGCCATATCTCGCGCTGAGCAGGCAGGTCCGTTCAAGTTATCAGCGTTTCTGGAATGAGGCTGTGAGCGGGCTGTATGATGTCCTTGATACGCCTGATGCGGGGGATGATGCCAGCCTGCGACCGAATCAGCTGTTTGCGGTCTCACTGCATCATTCGCCGCTGAATGCTGACCACCAGCGTGCTGTGGTCGATCTGTGTGCCCGTCATTTGCTGACTCCTCATGGTTTACGCAGCCTGATGGAAGATGATCCGGCGTATATCGGCATTTATACCGGGGATCTGGTCCAGCGAGACAGCGCCTATCATCAGGGGACGGTCTGGAGCTGGCTGATCGGGCCGTTTGCTGCGGCACATCTGCGGGTTTATGGCGATACGCCACAGGCGAAATCATTTCTCGAACCGTTGGTCGCTCATCTGCGTGATGCTGCCGTTGGTTCGGTCAGTGAGGTGTTTGATGGTGATGCACCCTTTATCCCGCGTGGCTGCTTCGCTCAGGCATGGGGCGTGGCGGAACTGCTGCGGGTGTGGCGCATGGTCGAGACGGTCGGATAAACCGTCTCATCGGCGCCGATCAGGATGAACTGCTTGTCTGGCCTGCTCAGACCACGTACAATGTCGGCAGGTTTTTATTGAGGATGACATATATTTACCGGAAACCGTAAAGAGGGATTTTCGATGAAGAGATTACAAACCTCTCTGATTCTTGGCATGTTCATCGTCGTGCTGATGACTGCTTTGAGTTTCAGTCTGGTGAGCGCAGGCAATGTGACGCTTTCACTGAATTCAGGGACTGGAAATGTGCGCTGGTTTATCACTGGTGAGGCGTCGCTGGTGCTGAATGGCTTTGATCTCGATGCCTACGGCGTACCGCGTCCTACTCAGGTTGACCGTCTCAGTATCTCGGTGCTGAAAGCGACACCGGGCAGAACTGTAGAAGCGGTTATTTATCAGGATGCGAACGGCGGATCACCAGCGGATGCAAAGCTGCTGGCGCGTAAAACAGTGGATATTCAGTCCACCGGCGTGGTCACGGTGACGCTGGATTCTCCGGTTACAGTGACGGATCGCTTCCTGTGGGTTGGCTTCTATCTGCCGGTCGATTTTGAATTCCATGGCGATAGCTCTGGCTCTTCAGTGCTGACGTACTGGGGATGGACGCCGGGCGCTACTTTCGATCTGGCTAATCTGGGTTCGGCTGGGGTTTTTGGCCCGGCAGATGGATCAGCGCCGGTGAACATCAACATGGGCGGCAAGGCACGTATCAACGTTGAGGTGATCACCACAGCCACCACCGCTGGCACACCTGTCTCTGGCACACCGTCAGCCCTGACAACGCCGATCGTGCAGCAGCTTCAGGGTGACGCGATAACTTCTTTCGCCCCGCCGATGGCCCAGTACAGCAACTGCGGAACGCTGCTCTATGACCGTGATGACATCAGCGTCACCTATCAGGACGGCATCACGATTCACTGCAAGCCGGTTGTCACCTATCTGCGCCCTGAAATCCCCAGAGGCTATAACCGTCAGGGGCCGCTTTACGATGTGTATGTCTTCGGCGTGAACAGCGGCCTGGACCCGCTGCCGTATCCGGTGACGCACTGCATCAAGCCGAAAGCCGATGAACTGGACCGAGCGCTGATCGGTGTCGCGTATGGTGCGCCGCGTGAGTGGGAACTCAAGACCACGGTGCGCTATGGTGAGTATGTCTGTGCTGAAATAGACTATACCGGCTTCATCTCGTACTTTATCCCACGATGAGCGGGTTCGGGATGCTTTTAACCCTGTCAGATCGATTCGAGTATATGAATGCGTATTGAAACCAATGAGCAACTGATCCGGCGCAATCGCAGGCTGTCGCAGATCATGTTTTTCGTCAGCCTTGCCCTGCTGTCGCTGGGCTTTATCGTGACCAACTCACGACTGCTGTTTCAGTCAATGAGTACCGATGCGCTGCTGGCAGTGGAAATTATTCTTCCACTGCTGGTACTGCCATTGGCATTCCTTAGCACGCTGTTTTCTGTCAGGCTGACCAATCTCTGGATACGCCTGCCGCGTCCGGATGTCGCCATCCCTGAAAACCTGAAGGGGATGGGCAGCGGATCGATCCTTTACAATTATTATCACTTTCCAGCCCGCCATGTGCTGATCAGTCCGCATGGGGTTTATGCCATCGTGACACGGTTCCAGCGCGGCACTTATACGGTAGAAGGCAGCAAGTGGACGGCTCATCGCGGAGTACTGGATACCATTTTCGGGATCTTCCGCATGGACCGTCTCGGTAATCCGTCACGTGATGCGGAAGATGCTGCTGATGCCGTGCAGGAAATATTCGATAAGGTCGCGCCGGAAGCTGGCGTGAAGGTGCAGCCGGTCGTGGTGTTTGTCGATCCACGCGCAAAACTGACCGTCATTAACCCGACGGTGCCGGTTGTCTATGCCCAGACGAAGCTCCCGCCCAGCCTGAAGGATTACATCAGAAGCCAGCCAAAGACACAGAAGCTTTCACCCGCGCAGATCCGCGCATTTGAAGAAGCATCGAATGTCACAGCAGAGGCAGATTAAACCGATCTCTTTTTACTCTGTGCTTAACATTGCTGTTCAGGCCGGAGCCGATGACTGAAATGCAAAGTCCAATGGTCAGTGCGCCTTTTCCGGATTTGCGTGTTATTGCGACCGGGCAGCTTCTGCTGCATGAGCATCACGATCCGCAGCGCTCATGGCCGCTGGTCGAAAATCTGCGGGCCAGTGAAACTCTGGTTAACCCGCCGATTGTCGCACCGATGAAACGCACAGGCGAAGGGCAGATTATCCCAAGCAGCAGTGCCGACCAGTTCGTTGTGCTTGACGGTGCCAACCGGTCATTTGCGTTTAACGAGCTGGCCTACCCGCATCTTCTGGTGCAGGTGGTCGATTACAACAGCCCACAGATGACGCTCGATGTCTGGGGCCATGTCATCAGTGATCTGGCAGTTGCTGACCTTCTGGCGGAGCTTCAGCGTCTGCCAGACCTTGCTGTGCAGGAAGATCAGCGCGAGAACGTCGAAGGGGCATCGGCCTATCTGCTGACTGACGGTAAAAGATATGCGGTTGTCAGTCGCGGTGATGATATTCACAGGCGCAACCGCAATCTTTCTGAAATCGTTGCAATCTATGGGCGGAATGCCGTGCTGAATCGGACCACCGTGCGCCGGTTTGAAGATGTGCTGCCGCAGTATCCGAGTGCGTCGGGGCTGATGATCTTCCCGCCGATGGTCCCGGATGACATCCTGACAGCAGCACAGCATCAGGCATATCTGCCGCCGGGTGTGACGCGGCATATCGTGCAGGGCAGGGCGATTCAGGTGAATTTCCCGCTGGCGATCCTGCGCGACGGTGCAACCTCAACCGACGCGAAAAACGAAATGCTTCGAAACTGGGTGCAGAAGAAACTGGCGAACCGCCGCGTCCGTTACTATGCCGAATCCACCTACCAGTTTGGCGAATAATCAGATCGCAGGTGGATACATACATCCAAAGGGAAATTTATGCAGCCTGATCAGCAGGATTACGAGGCACGTGTCCGGGAGATCCTCAGGACCTGCACTTTTGTTGCAGATAACCAACCCTATGCTGTGACCCGTTTGCCTGCGCGTGGGATTACGGCGGCGGCTGGTGTGATTGCCGAGATCGGCGAACCCTTTCTGGCACTTATCGCTGATGCGGATGAAGTGACGCTGGTTATCCCGACCGATGCGCTGGAAGAATTCGAACGCCGCCTGCGTGGGCATGAGGCCATGACCGAATATTACCGGCTGCTGACCTGCGATGCCGTCCTGCCGCCTGATCTTATCGGTTTTATGGCGCGGATCAGTGCTATACTGGCTGAGGCTTCGGTTACCATTCTGCCGTTTGCGGCATACAGCCGCGATCATGTTCTGGTTCCGCAGAGCCAGTTCGATCAGGCGGTGCAGGCTCTGCGTCAGGCGGGTATTAAAGTCACTGAAAAGACCATTGAGTAACGGATCACGTATGGATATCCCCATTTTTGACGCGGACAAAGTGCCGCAGCCGAAAGATAAAATCCGCATCGAGCATCTGCGGGCTATGCCGTACCCTGACCGGTTTCGCATCTTCATTGAGGTGAATGTCACGCCGTTTCGGGATCGTCCGAACCTGCTGCTGGTCCTGCGTACAATGGATGGCAGGGTCATTACGGAACTGAATATCATCGAGACGATGCATTCCGAGATGGAATTCACGATGCACATTCGTGGTGTGGCAGATCCTGCCGGAGAATACGTCCTGAGCGCGGATATGTTCTACGAAACCCGTAATCCACCACAGGACCGCAAAGAGGTGCATCTGCTGATTCCACCTGATACCGCTGAAATTGAAGGCGCTGAGTAAGTCGCATTGGTAGTCCCTGACACCTTATGGCTGACCACTGCGCAGGCCGAGCAGGTCGCGGCGCATGTGGCGGAAAATCCCGACGAAGAAGTCTGTGGGCTGTTATTTGGCCGTCCATCTGACCATCCGTCTGGTGACGCGATGGGCAACCAGCCGCCGATTCATCGGATTGTGCCGATCGAGAACATTTCATCTGACCGTGCGAGGCGTTATGAGATGCACCCGGCGCAGCTTGCGAACGCATATTCCAGTGCTGCGGCATCCGGGTTCGAACTGCTTGCGATTTATCACTCACATGTAAAATATCCGCCGATTCCTTCGGAAACAGATGTCGCTGAAGCCCATTATCCTGATGCCGTTTATCTGATCGCCACACTGATCGGCGGTATGGCGCGTTTTGCCGCATGGTCGATTACGGCATCTGAAGTTCGGGCGGTTCCCCTGCATATCGGAGACGATCTGCCACCGGTTGATACCACCGTGCCAACGCTGTCTCCGTCGCAAAGGTTCGCCTTGATTCTAAGTGCGATACTGGCCGTCATTTTTTTATTCGCTGTATCGCTGATCTTACTGCCCTCTGCACCACCACTGCCAAATTAGGAGTTCGCATTCATGGCTGTCTGGTATTTACTCGCCGCGTTCGCCGGTATTATCGCTGGCGCTGTGGTCAACGCGCTGGCAGATGACCTGCCCCAGCGCCGTCCGGTGCGCCTGCCGCATTATCCCGATGATACGCCGCGACCTGTCAGTGCATGGTCCGGACTGATGGCTTTTCTGCTCGGCCAGCGCACGTCGGCCAGCGGTGCGCGGCTTTCGTGGCGTTATCCGCTGACCGAACTGCTCACCGCTGGGCTGATGGTGCTGACGGTGTATGTCTCGCAGTCCCGTACCGATGTCAGCACGCTGCAAACGGTGTTCTGGTGCATTTTCATGGCGGCGCTGGTGCTGATTACGGTGATCGATGTTGAACACCGGCTGATTCTGTTCGTCGTTATCAATCCGCTGGCGGTGCTGGTGGTGATTGAAGCACTGCTTACACCTGAAAGGGCTGCGCCTTCACCGGTAGACGCTTTGATCGGTGGGGCAGTCGGTTACGGTGTGTTCTTCCTGCTGTTCAATGGCGGGGCGCTGTTCACCTATATTCTGGGGAAGCTGCGCGGTCAGCCGATCGATGAAGTGGCCTTCGGTTATGGAGATGTCATGCTGGCGGGTGTCAGTGGTCTGATGCTCGGCTGGCAGGCGCTGATTTTCTCGATCTTTATCACCGTGTTTTTAGGGGCATTTGGTGCGCTGGTCTATATCTTCTATCGGCGTTTCTCGCCAAAGGGCTATACCGCGTTCAGCCCGATTCCGTATGGTCCCTATATCGTTATCGCTACGGTGCTGATGCTGCTCTTCCCGTCGCTGGTCGGGCAGGCGTTCTTCGGTGTGCTGTGGGGTGGGTGACAGGCTGATAGTGACAGGTACAAAAAACGAGCTGGGGACTTTCCAGCTCGTTTTTATTTACAGACTGATCTGCACATTGGTCTCGATGACTTCCGGTTGTGCAGAAGTTTCCGGTACGCGTTCGATGATCCCGCAGCCAAGACAGACATCACCATCGTAGATCACCGCCCCCTGACCGGGTGTAATGTCACGCAGGGGAGTATCAAATCGGATATAGACACGGGCATCTGCCAGTGGTGTGATCTCTGCCGTGACCGGGTGTGCCTTATAGCGGATCTTGACCTCTGCGCGGAATGGCTCTGTTGGATGATCGGCACTGATCCAGCTCATGCGATGTGCGGTCAGTTCTGTTTTGCCAAGTTCATCCTGTGTGCCGACGATCAGCGCATTGCGGTAGGGGTTCGTTGCAATCACATACAGCGGCTCGGAATAGCTGATATTCAGCCCCTTGCGCTGTCCGATAGTGTAATTTGCCAGCCCATGATGCTCTCCGATTACCTGACCATTTCTGAGGACAATCGGCCCCGGTCGGACGGTATCCGGCGCATATTCCCCTAGAAAGCGGCGGTAATCGCCATCACCGAGAAAACACAGATCCTGACTGTCCTTCTTGCTGGCCGTTGGCAGGCCAAAGCGCGCCGCAATCTCGCGGACTTCACTTTTCGGATAGCCGCCAATCGGAAACAGGGTATGTGCGAGATGCTCCTGCTGAAGCACGCTCAGCACATAGCTCTGATCCTTGGTTTCATCCAGCCCCTTACGCAGCGTGTAGGCGCCATCAGGTTCCTGCATGATGCGAGCATAATGGCCGGTGGCAAGATAATCGGCATCCATCGCCATCGCATTCTGAAACAGCCAGTTAAAGCGGATGTGACGGTTACATTCAATACAGGGATTAGGCGTCAGCGCCTGACGATGCTGGTCGATGAAGTATTCGACAATCGTACTGCGGAAGACGTCCTTCGTATCCAGCACATAAAACGGAATGCCGAGTTTATCCGCAATCCGGCGGGCATCATTCATCTGATCGGGTGTGCAGCAGCGATTATGAGTAGAGCAGGTCGCGCCATCTGTGACCGTTTCTTCTGACCATAAGCGCATCATCATCCCGATTACCTCATAGCCCTGTTCGACCAGCAGTGCTGCGGCTACAGAGCTGTCAACGCCGCCGCTCATCGCGACGACGACACGTCCCTTGTGTGTGGGTGACATGGTTTGCTAAAGCCTTTTAAACTGTTTCTTTACAAGCTGTCTCGTGCAGCGAACTGACGAGGAAAAGCGGTGGTTGAGCCGAGCCGGTCAGATGGAAAATGCGCGGTTAAGCCTGCGAAGTTTTTCGACTGTTGCTGCGACTGTCTCCACGGCGTATTCGACATCTTCAGATGTGGTCTGTGTCCCAACCGTCAGACGCAGACTGCCAATGGCGAGATCTGGTGTATAGCCCATTGCGAGCAAGACTCCAGACGGTTCCGGATTTCCAGTCTTACATGCAGAGCCACCGCTGGCAGCGATGCCTTTCATATCGAGATGTATCAGCAGTCTGGTGCTGTCGATCCCTTCGAAGACAAAGCTGGCATGAGAGGGCAGCCGCTGCTCTCGATGGCCGGTGAGTTCTGCATCCGGCACCTGTGACAAAATCCCTTCGATCAGGGCATCCCGCATCTGCTGGTACTGGCTGATACGATTTTCATGCTCACTGTACGCGAGTTCCAGTGCCTTTGCCATCCCGACAATCCCGGGTGTGTTATGTGTCCCGGCGCGGCGTCCGCTTTCGTGGCTTCCGCCGGTCTGTGCGGAGAGCATCTCAACGCCCTGACGGATGTACAGCGCCCCGATCCCCTTCGGTCCATAAAACTTGTGGGCGGAAATGCTCATCAGATCCACGCCCAGCGTCTGCACATCGATCGTAAGCTGTCCGGCGGCCTGTACTGCATCGGTATGGAAGAGGATACCCTGTTCGTGTGCCAGGGCCGTAAGCTGTGGAATCGGCGCGATGGTGCCGACTTCGTTATTGGCATAGACGATACTGGCGATGCTGGTGTTATCGCGACAGGCAGCGGCGAAGTCTTCAACATCAATACTTGCGGTGCGGTCCACAGGCAGAATAGTCGCTTCGAACTCCATATCATCCGCAAGCTGCTGTACGGTGCGGTTGACGGCACTGTGTTCAACCGGCGTCGTGATCAGATGACGTGTGCCGCGCAGTTTTCTACCTGCCCATGCTGCGCCACGCACGGCCATGTTCGCGCCTTCGGAGCCGCCGCTGGTGAAGGCAATCTCAGATGGCTGGCAGTTCAGAATGCGGGCGATGCTCTCACGGGCATCTTCGATAGCCTGCTCTGCCTTGCGCCCAAAGCTGTGGACCGATGAAGAATTCCCATAGACTTCACTGAAATAAGGCAGCATGGCTTCAACCACACGCGGATCGGTCGGTGTGGTGGCGGAGTGATCGAGATAGACGGTGCGGCGGTGCTGGGCCATAGAGTTCCTGCCTTTCCAGTCCTGAGTGTTCCCATGGTTGGGTTCAGGTCATTTTAATGTGCATCGTTATGGCTGTCGATGGCATTTATGCTGATGCGTCTGGTTCGTTTCTGGCCTGCCTGTGTCTTGTGAAGGTCCTACCGAGAGGCTATAGTTAAGCCTGCTTTTGTTTATGTAAAAGGAGACCGATATGGCGCTTATTGAAAACATTCATGCCCGCGAGGTCCTTGACTCCCGCGGTAATCCTACCGTCGAAGTGGAAGTGTGGCTGGATGATGGGGCATTTGGCCGCGCCATCGTGCCGAGCGGTGCTTCGACTGGCGCATTTGAAGCGCTGGAACTGCGTGATGATGATAAATCCCGTTACGGCGGTAAGGGTGTGCTGAAGGCAGTCGAGGCGGTCAACGAGACACTCGCGTCTGAACTGACGGGTTTTGATGCTGTGGATCAGAAGCTGATCGACGAGACGATGATCGATATTGATGGCACACCGACCAAGAGCAACCTTGGCGCGAATGCTATTCTCGGCGTCTCGATGGCCGTGGCACGTGCTGCGGCTGAAAGTGCTGGTCTGCCGCTGTACGCCTATCTGGGCGGCATTCACGCCCATATACTGCCGGTGCCGATGATGAATATCATGAACGGTGGCAAGCACGCTGAAGGCAGCACCGATTTTCAGGAATTCATGGTGATGCCGCTTGGGGCGGAGTCTTTCCGCGAAGGGCTGCGCTGGGGCGTGGAGATCTATCAGGCGCTGAAGAAGGTGCTGCACAGCCGTGGTTATGCAACCACTGTTGGCGATGAGGGCGGTTTCGCGCCTAGCCTTGGCTCGAATGAAGCCGCGCTCGAAGTCATCATGGAAGCGATTGAGAAGGCCGGTTATCGCGCCGGTGAGCAGGTATTCATCGCGCTTGATCCCGCGACGACCGAGATTTATCAGGATGGCAATTATGTGCTGGCGACCGAAGGCAAGACGCTGTCCGGCGAGCAGATGGTCGATTTCTGGATGGACTGGGTTGACCGTTATCCGATCATCTCGATTGAAGATGGCCTTGCGGAAGATGACTGGGAAAACTGGTCGCGGCTGGTGCAGCGCATCGGCGATCGTGTTCAGATCGTCGGTGATGATCTGCTCGTGACGAACCCGGAACGCGTGCTGCGTGCGATCAAGGAAAAGGCGGCCAATTCGCTGCTGTTCAAGGTCAATCAGATTGGCACGCTGACCGAAGCGCTGGCAGCGGCACAGATCAGCCAGCGTCATGGCTGGACCGTCGTCACCAGCCATCGCAGCGGTGAAACCGAAGACAGCACGATTGCGGATCTGGCGGTGGCGATGAATGCCGGTCAGATCAAGACGGGGGCACCCGCCCGCTCGGATCGTGTCGCGAAGTTCAATCAGCTTCTGCGTATTGAAGAACAGCTTGGTGATGCGGCCCGTTATGCTGGTCGCGGTGCATTTACTAATCTGTCCATGGACGTGCCGTAAAAAATAAAAGGGGTGCATTTCAAGTTAGTGCAAAATTCGCTCGACATCAAAAATCAAGCGAAAC